>NZ_JBFOGA010000007.1:0-148101 GCF_040887565.1 Enterococcus sp. C46 | reverse complement strand
TATATAATTGATCTCTTGGTTCAATAAGCCTTCATGAAGCTCTGTCCCAAAATTATTATTTGCATCCAGTTCATGTGTTGCTATATTTCCGTCTGTATGGGCATTAACTGTTGTCTTGTTTTTGGCAAATACATGGAATTGACCAGCAATTCCCAGCAAACCATAGTTACCAGTTAAATCATTATAAACATTCCCAGGATCTTTAGGAAATGTCTCCGCTGAAACAGCCACACCATACGAAAAGATGTTGAACAATAAAGTAACTAATATTAATAAACTTACCCTTTTTTTCATCTTTTCCCTTCCTTTCATTTCAAACATTTTCCTATTATACTCTTTTTTTCCTAGGCTTAAACTGTTCGTTTAAAAAATCATTGTTTATTTAAACAATATTAATGAATCATTCATTTTATTGATTTTTGTTCAAATGGAAAATAGAGAATATCTTTCTCTTTCAATCTCCAAACGATTCATACTAGTGACTGGAAAGTGTAAAAAATGAGGGGGTGTAGTAACATATAAGTAGAAATCCTAGAGTTAGGAAAAAGCAAGTAGGATAAATAAAAAGGAGGAAAATAGATGAATTATTTAGATATGTTATGCGAGAGCATAGACCGAGCATACGAGCGATTTGAACGTTTGTTTGAAGGTGTCTCTATTGAGGAGGCCAACCGTTTTCCAGTGGAAGACAGAGCCCCACAAATCAAATCAATGACTTGGCTGGCTTGGCATACCGCTCGAGAATTGGATTTCCAGATTGCTGATTTAGCCAGTACCTCTCCAATTTGGCACAGCCAAGATTGGGAAAGCCGATTTCCGATGAGAATAGCAGATGACGAACAAGATTGGAAGCACAGTCTGGAACGAGCAAAACAAATCCAAACTAATCAAGTAGAAGACTTGCTAGGGTACTTGCGGGCTGCTTCTGATTCTGCTCTTTCCTATTTAAGAGGGTTAGAACCTTCCGAGCTAGATGAAGTAATTGACGAAAACTGGACACCACCAGTCACGCGAGGGATGCGTCTTGTTTCTATTATTGATGATGCTGCCATGCACTCTGGTCAGGTGATCTATGCGAGACGTTTATTGGGATTGAAAGACTAAGACACTAAATAAAAAAGAACTTACGACAAAAACAAGTCGTAAGTTCTTTTTTGATTTTAGTTGATTGGCATCCATGATCTATATATAAGATCGAAAGCAGGATCTGATTTTCTCCTGCTGTTAGAAACGGCAATGATCGTGATTGGGTATTGTCCATGATGACGAATGTCCTCAGCTATGAATTCGGGTTCCGTTGTTGTAGCAATTAGAAAGTCCCATAGATAGAATTCGTAGTGACTGATACCGTAATGATCTACTGAAGGCTCCCAAGTAACTGTCGTGCTTCTTGGATTGAATGTATAGCGAATTCTTCCAGGCTGAGACGGTCGGTAATCAGGAATCGCTTGTTGGATGACGGTACCACTAAATTCAATTGAAGCACCGCCTGTGGTGTACCAGTGAAGATTGTTCGTACCAGCTTCATGCCAAATCACATTCTCTCCGTCATAGGTACCGGGATGATCAAAGACGATTTCAGGTAACTGCCCAAAACGATCTCTGATACGTAATGGAAATGGTGTATAGACAGTGGCGACAGATGGGCTGACTAATTGGTCTCTGGCGTTAAGAAAGCTTATTTCAGGCATGTTTTTCAAAGTGTCAATTGATGTCAATTTATTAGCAGTTAAAAAGACACTTCTCAAATTCACTAAACTTTCTAAAGGTTCGATCGTAGAAAGATTATTGTTTGAAAGACCTAAGGCTTCCAGTGTGGTGAATTGTGCGATCTTATTCAAGAATTGGAGTTGCGCCTCATTATTTAAGTAAGGGAAATCATTGTACCCTAACTCTAAGAGGGACAATTTTGGAAACTGTAATTGGTCATCCAATCGGCGGATTTGATTATGTGCTCCGTAAATTCTTTCTAGATTGACATGGTTCTTCAATGGTGAGATGTCTGCGACAAGGTTATAGTTGAACTCGATCATCTCCAAATTATGTAGATTGTATAGCTCTGTTAATGTAGGCACCTGATTTCTTGAAATCCATAGATGAGTTAAGGAGGTACAGATGGCTAGACTGTCTTTTTCTTTTTCTTTTTCTAACGTTTTTTTTATGTAGCCTATGACAGTAGGCATAGGCGTAGTGGAGGACAACAGGTCGAGTTGTTGATACGAGGGAATTATATTGATTTCTGTTAAAATTTTTCGGTTCTTTTCGTTAAGTTTTTGTTTTGAAACCCAAAAATAGCGTTTTGGATGCTCCATTTTCTTTTGATTTTTATTTAACTTCGATAAGTGTTTTTCTAAGAAGCTAATCCTCGAATTTACTGTCTGCTTACTTGTGTTTACTTCTAATGCGTTCTTATTAAATTTTTCTATGATTTCAGAAAGTTTTTTGACATTGGAGTCGTTAGATAGGTTTATCAGAAGATTTTGACGCGTGTCTTGTGCGTTTTCTATTTTTTTTTGCAAAGTCTTTATTTTTGTTGCTTTAATTCTCATCTCTTTACTATTCTTAGGTTTCGTCTTTTGTAGTACATTTAAAGTGTTCTTATATGTTTCGATTGTACAGATATGTTTTTTAAATTCTTCTATCTGATTTTCATTCGGCATATGCGTACTCCCTCTCTATTTTACAGTTAGATATACATATGAAGGGTAGCATGATTTATCGGTGTGGGCGAAACGTCTTTTTCTGGTTAATGGAAAAAGTGTAGAGGGGCAGCGTGAGGGAGAATGGTATACGGAGGAAAGCGCAAAAGGACACTGCATAGAAATCGGTGTCCTCTTCAGAGCGCTATTCTTATCAGGAACCGATAGAGGTAAGGCTGATTTCACCAGAAGATAGGCTCATTTCCTGTTCATTTGTTTGGACGATCAGTTCGCCATGATCGCCGATTTCTTTTGCAAGACCGACATAAGTCGTTCCTTTCTGATTGAACGACACGTTTTTTCCCAATACGAATGATTTTTCTTTATAAAAGGCCAATGCTTTTTTCGGTTGAGAAAGATAGGTGAACAATTCTTGCCAGATTTTGCTGATTAGCTGATTCCTTGTGATACTCGCTTGTCCATCAGGAAAGACAGAGGTGGCTTTTTCTTGGAGATCAGCTGGAAAATGATTTTGAGGAACAGAAAAATTCAGCCCAATCCCGATAATGATATGACTGATCCTACCACTTTCCATATCACTGACTGCTTCAGATAAAATCCCACAGACTTTTTTTCCATCCATGTAGATGTCATTGACCCATTTGATCGAAGCAGAACGACCGGCAACCGATTCAATGGCTTTCACGCAGGCACTAGCTGCGATGATCGTATATTGAGGCAGTTCATCAAAACGTTTGTCTGGATGGAGCAAGAGACTCATGTAGATTCCTCGTCCAGGTTCGGCAAAAAAAGGTCGTCCAAAACGCCCACGAGCTTGTTCTTGTGTATCAGCAACAAATAACTTCGAAACAGAATCTCCGTGAACTGCTGCCAGTTTGGCATCTTTCATCGTAGATTCAGAAGTCAACATCGTTTGTACCTTCAAATCGGGAATAAAAGACCGTAGCTCTTGCTGGATTTCTTTTGCATCTAGTACGTCAGAGGGCAGGTAACGATACCCTGTAGGCCCGTGCTCAAAACGATAGCCTGCCTTTTCCAATTCTTTGATGGCTTTCCAAATACTTGTCCGGGAAACTTCCAGTTGCTGTGCTAACTTTTCTCCGGAAAGAAAATCTGGTGTCTCCTTCAATAAATGAAGTACTTTGTCTTTTGTTGTCATGGCACCAAGCTCCTTTCCCATCCATTCTATCAGGAAGAAGGAGAGAACAAAATAGTTTTTGAAGAAACAACGGTTGATACATAAAACAAAAACGAAAGAAGGAAAGAGAAAAAAGAAGAGGGTGGGCGTTCATTTTTCTCCCAGCCTCTTTCTGATTATGAAGATAAAAGTACTTGATCGTCTTTCAACGTCGTGCCGCTGTTTTGTTTGAACAACGCCAATAGTTGAGGTACTGTGAGTTGCTGTTTTTCCTCTTGCTGGATATCAACGACGATTCTTCCTTGATGCAACATGATCAGTCGATTTCCATAGAGGATCGCGTCTTCCATATCATGTGTGACCATGAAAGCAGTAAGATTCTGCTCGGTGATCAGCTTTTCTGTCAATTCCATCACCGTTTTGGAAGTAGCCGGGTCAAGCGCTGCGGTGTGCTCATCTAATAAGATTAGTTCTGGACGCTGCAATGTAGCCATTAACAGCGTGATGGCTTGACGTTGTCCCCCAGACAGCAAACCGATTTCTGAGGATAAACGATTTTCCAAACCCAAATTCAGCCGAGCCAGCTGTTCTTTGAAAAACGTTCGATCTTGCGGTTTGACACCACGAAAGAAGCCGCGCTTTTTTCCTCGTTTCATAGCAAGAGCGAGATTTTCTTCTACCGTTAAACGCACGGCTGTCCCTAGTTTAGGATCTTGGAATACGCGACTGATGGATTTCGAACGTTCAACAACGGATTTTTTCGTGATATTTTTTTCATTCAATAAAATCTGTCCCTGATCGACAGAAAATGTACCGGCGATGCTGTTCAGCAAAGTAGATTTACCTGCACCATTTCCGCCGATGATCGTCACGAAGTCACCGGGTTTCAGGGAAAGATTGATACCTTTCAGGACATGGTTTTCGTTGATCGTTCCTTTTTCAAAGGTATGATGGAGATTTTCCAATGTTAAGACGTCATTCATTTGACACTACCGCCTTTCTTTTTTTGAGATAAATGGAATTTTTGCTGAATCTGCGGGAAAGAAAGACAGATTACTAGCACGAAAGCAGAAGCAAGTTTCGAATCACTTGGCTCAACATTCAGTTCGAAGACTAACGCCAAAATAAAGCGGTAAATGACCGCACCTAAAACGACAGTCAAGAGACGGAGAAATAGCGGTTGGTTACGTAACAAAACTTCTGCAATGATGATGGAGGCAAGTCCGATCACGATTGTTCCAATACCAGAATTCAAATCAGCAAAGCCGTTGTTTTGCGCAAGCAAGGAGCCAGAAAGAGCAATGCATCCATTAGAGATCATATAACCGATGATCTTCATATTATCTGTATTGATCCCGTTTGCTTCGCTCATTGCCAGATTATCGCCAGTTGCACGAATGGCAAGACCTGTTTCAGTACGTAAGAACAAAACAAGTAAACATACAACGATCAAAGCAAAAAGCAGACCGACGATCAGTACAGCGTTGTCTTTTGTTATGCCGAATGACTCGACCCAATGAAAGATCGTTGGCTGACCCAATAAAGAGATGTTCGGCGCACCCATCACACGGGATGTGACAGAGTATAAACCAGTCATGGTGATGATCCCTGCAAGAAGGGCGGGAATTTTTAATTTTGTGTGAAGCAGTCCGGAAACAAGTCCCGCTGCCGCACCTCCTAAAAATCCTAGGAGGCAAGCTGTCAATGGATGATAGCCATTTGTAATACTTACTGCCGCAATCCCTGCACCTAAAGGAAAGCTTCCTTCAGCAGTCAAGTCGGCAATGTCCAAGATACGGAAAGTGACATACACACCAATCGCAAGTAGGGCCCATAAGACCCCTTGCGATGCAGATGATAAGAAAAGAGAGAGCAGATTTGTCATGAGAATCCTCCTGTGTTTTATTCAGCTTCTTTGATGCTGTCTGGATTGATGCCTAATGCTTTGGCCATGTCTTTATTGACATACAGTTCCAAATCATTCGCTGTTTCGACAGGAAGTTCACTTGGCTTCTTGCCGTCTAAGATTTTTGCTGCCATGATCCCCGTTTGTTTGCCCAAGCTTTCGTAATCGATTCCTACTGTTGCTAGACCGCCGTCTTTGACTTGATCAACTGCGCCAGCAACGACAGGTGTTTTTGTTTCTTTTGCGACTTCACCGACAACACTTGCCGCACTTGCGAACGTGTTATCAGTAGGAATATAGATTCCATCTACATCTTTAGCTAGACTTTTCGTCACTTGTTGGACATCATTTGTGGAATTTGCTGTCAGTACTTTGACTTTTACGCCCGCTTTTTTCAATTCTTTTTCTGCCAAATCAGCTTGGATCTTAGAGTTGGCTTCACCGTTGTTATACATGATGCCGATTGTTTTGGCGTCTGGCACGATATTTAACAGTAAGCTGATTTGTTTTTCGATTGGCACCATATCTGTCGTGCCAGTCACATTGCCGCCAGGTTTTTCATTGGATGTGACTAAATGAGCTTGTTCCAAGTCTGTGACCGCTGTGACAGTCATCGGGATAGTGGTTGTTTCATTTAATAAAGATTGTGCTGCTGGAGTGGCGATCCCAAGTAGCAAATCAGGATCTTCTTTGACGAGTTTCTCACTCATGCTTTTCAGGTTGTCTTGGTTGTTTTGGGCATTTTGATAATCGATTGTTAGATTATCGCCTTCTTTATACCCTTCTTCTGCTAATCCTTCTTTGAATCCTTTATAGGCAGCGTCTAACGAGTTATGCTGTACAAGTTGCAATACGCCAATTGTTTTTTGTCCATCTGATGCCTCTGCGGAATTGTCTTTTTGTGCGCAACCTCCTAAAGCTAGTAGCAGGGCAGCGCCTAATCCAATTAATATATTTTTTTTCATTTCTTTTTCCTCCTTAATTTTGGGAAACAAAAAATCCATTCAGACAAAATGTCCAAATGGATTGAAAAGTCGGAAAATAAATTGAAAAGTAGAATGCTTGATACTTTTACTTTGTATTTTCACTGCTCAGCCACTTAGTATTTTGTCTACGTGGCTTTTTGCTGCAATACAAAGTTCTTTAGCCATCATAGATACAAACTGTCGTTTAACGTTTGTATCCATCATGATGAATACAAACCTATCTAAAGTAGCTAAAGAAAAAGTTATTCAGTTGTGTTGGTACGATTTGCTTGATGTTGGTTCGCATAGAAGTTCCTCCACAAAATGAATTTTCTAAAGTATAACCGAGAAAAAACGGTCTGTCAATTAAGAATTGTCAGATAATTGAAAACATAAAATTGAAAACATTAAGAAAATATTGCGAAAAAGCAGAAGAAACGCCAGGAAGTGTTGACTTTTATAGAAAATAAGTGTAGTATATGAAGTTGCAAAAACTATCTGATGAAGAAAAGGCAGAAACGAAATATTGTCCGTTTCGGCTTTAATATAAGGAAACAAAAGTAGAAGCTCACGAAGTAAGGTTTCAAGAGAATGTTCTATTTTTGGTTTTTTTTTGCCTAAAAGCCGCAAAAAATGTCTGTTGTTACCTAGAAATAATATTTGAAATATTATTGTAACAATTGATCGGGTAGTCTTTTTGAATGACATTTTAGAGGGGTGAAGAGCTTGGCTGGACACGTAGTAAAATACGGAAAACATCGCGAACGTAGAAGTTTCGCAAGAATCAGTGAAGTGTTGGAATTACCAAATTTGATCGAAATTCAAACAGACTCTTACCAATGGTTCTTAGATGAGGGACTTAGAGAAATGTTTGAAGACATTTTGCCAATCGATGACTTCAATGGCAATCTATCTTTGGAATTTGTAGATTATGAATTGAAAGAACCAAAGTATACAGTAGCAGAAGCTCGTGCGCATGATGCAAACTACTCTGCACCATTACATGTAACATTGCGTTTGACAAACCGCGAGACTGGCGAAATCAAAGCACAAGAAGTATTCTTCGGTGATTTCCCATTAATGACAGAACAAGGAACATTCATCATCAACGGGGCAGAGCGAGTAATCGTTTCTCAGTTAGTCCGTTCACCAGGTGTCTATTTCCATGGAAAAGTCGACAAAAACGGAAAAGAAGGATTCGGTTCTACTGTTATCCCTAACCGTGGCGCTTGGTTAGAAATGGAAACTGATGCAAAAGACATCTCTTATGTACGTATCGACCGTACACGTAAGATTCCTTTAACCGTATTAGTTCGTGCGTTAGGATTTGGTTCCGATGATACGATCTTTGAAATCTTCGGCGACAGCGAAACATTACGCAATACAGTCGAAAAAGACTTGCATAAAAACGCAAGCGACTCAAGAACAGAAGAAGGTTTGAAAGACGTTTACGAACGTTTGCGTCCAGGCGAACCAAAAACAGCAGACAGCTCACGTAACTTGCTGAATGCTCGTTTCTTCGATCCAAAACGTTACGACTTAGCAAACGTTGGTCGTTACAAAGTAAACAAAAAATTAGATTTAAAAACACGTCTATTGAATCTGACATTAGCTGAAACATTAGTTGATCCAGAAACAGGCGAGATCATCGTTGAAAAAGGAACGGTCTTGACTCACCAAGTCATGGAAACATTAGCTCCTTTCATTGATAACGGTCTAAATTCAGTGACTTACTATCCATCAGAAGATGGTGTGGTCACAGATCCAATGACTGTCCAAGTCATCAAAGTATTTTCACCAAGAGATCCTGAACGTGAAGTGAACGTGATTGGAAACGGCTATCCAGAAGCAGCTGTAAAAACAGTTCGTCCAGCCGACATCATTGCTTCAATGAGCTATTTCTTGAACTTGATGGAAGGTATCGGCAATGTTGATGATATCGACCACTTAGGAAATCGTCGTATCCGTTCAGTCGGCGAACTTTTACAAAACCAATTCCGTATCGGGCTAGCACGTATGGAACGTGTGGTTCGTGAAAGAATGTCGATCCAAGATACTGAAACATTGACACCTCAACAATTGATCAATATCCGTCCAGTTGTGGCAAGTATCAAAGAATTCTTTGGTTCTTCTCAGTTGTCACAGTTCATGGATCAAACAAACCCTCTTGGCGAATTGACACACAAACGTCGTCTTTCAGCCTTAGGACCTGGCGGATTGACTCGTGACCGTGCCGGTTATGAAGTTCGTGACGTTCACTACTCCCACTATGGCCGTATGTGTCCGATCGAAACTCCTGAAGGCCCAAACATCGGGTTGATCAATAGTTTGTCCAGTTATGCGAAAGTAAATAAATTCGGATTTATCGAAACACCTTATCGTCGTGTAGACCGCGAAACTGGTCGTGTTACTGACCAAATCGACTACTTGACAGCAGATATCGAAGACCATTACATCGTAGCCCAAGCAAACAGCCCATTGAATGAAGATGGAACATTTGCTCAAGACGTTGTTATGGCTCGTGCTCAAAGTGAAAACTTAGAAGTATCTATTGATAAAGTAGACTACATGGACGTATCACCTAAACAAGTAGTTGCCGTTGCGACAGCATGTATTCCTTTCTTGGAAAACGATGACTCCAATCGTGCCTTGATGGGTGCCAACATGCAGCGTCAAGCAGTGCCGTTGATCAATCCTCAAGCACCATGGGTTGGTACTGGTATGGAATACAAATCAGCGCATGACTCAGGAGCTGCTTTGTTATGTAAACATGACGGTGTCGTTGAATACGTTGATGCTTCTGAAATCCGCGTACGCCGCGACAACGGTGCATTAGATAAATACGATGTAACCAAATTCCGTCGTTCAAACTCCGGAACAAGCTACAACCAACGTCCAATCGTTCATTTGGGTGAGAAAGTCGAAAAAGGGGATACTCTGGCAGACGGACCATCTATGGAACAAGGCGAAATGGCTCTAGGTCAAAACGTTTTAGTTGGTTTCATGACTTGGGAAGGGTACAACTATGAAGATGCGATCATCATGAGCCGTCGTTTGGTAAAAGATGACGTATACACTTCTATTCATATTGAAGAATATGAATCAGAAGCCCGCGATACAAAATTAGGACCTGAAGAAATCACACGCGAAATCCCTAATGTTGGGGAAGACGCATTGAAAGATTTAGACGAAATGGGTATTATCCGTATCGGTGCAGAAGTCCAAGATGGCGATTTGCTTGTAGGGAAAGTCACGCCAAAAGGGGTAACAGAATTATCTGCAGAAGAACGTCTATTGCATGCGATCTTTGGCGAAAAAGCTCGTGAAGTCCGCGATACATCATTACGTGTACCGCATGGCGGCGGCGGGATCGTTCACGATGTGAAAATCTTTACTCGTGAAGCTGGAGATGAATTGTCACCAGGCGTAAACATGTTAGTTCGTGTTTATATCGTTCAAAAACGTAAAATCCATGAAGGTGATAAAATGGCCGGTCGTCACGGAAATAAAGGGGTTGTATCCCGTATTATGCCGGAAGAAGATATGCCATTCCTACCTGATGGAACACCAATCGATATCATGCTGAATCCTTTAGGGGTGCCTTCACGTATGAACATCGGACAAGTATTGGAATTACACTTGGGTATGGCTGCACGTCAGTTGGGTATCCACGTAGCAACGCCAGTATTCGATGGTGCAAGTGATGAAGACGTATGGGAAACAGTTCGTGAAGCCGGTATGGCCAGCGATGCGAAAACTGTTCTGTACGACGGACGTACAGGTGAGCCATTTGACGGACGTGTGTCTGTCGGTGTAATGTACATGATCAAACTTGCTCACATGGTCGATGACAAATTGCATGCACGTTCAATCGGACCTTACTCATTGGTTACACAACAACCATTGGGAGGTAAAGCTCAATTTGGTGGACAACGTTTTGGTGAAATGGAAGTATGGGCACTGGAAGCTTACGGTGCGGCTTATACTTTACAAGAAATCTTGACATACAAATCAGATGACGTAGTCGGACGTGTGAAAACATACGAAGCAATCGTCAAAGGTGAACCAATTCCAAAACCAGGTGTACCGGAATCCTTCCGCGTATTGGTGAAAGAATTGCAATCACTAGGTCTGGACATGCGTGTCTTGGATATCGAAGAGACAGAAATCGAACTTCGCGACATGGACGATGAAGACGACGATTTGATCACTGTTGATGCTTTGACAAAATTTGCCGAACAGCAAACTGCCAAAGAATTAGAAAAGAAAGCTGCTGAACAAGTGGAAGATGAAAGAGACGATGTCATCCAAAACTTTGAAACCGCAGAAGATAATTTAGACTAATCCGGTCTATGAGCTGCAAGGCGGTCGAAGATCAGCCGTCTTGCGGTTTGCCATTAAATGAAATGGAGGGAACCCCTTTTGATCGATGTAAATAAATTCGAAAGTATGCAAATAGGTTTGGCTTCTCCCGAAAAAATCAGAAGCTGGTCTTACGGTGAAGTAAAAAAACCTGAGACGATTAACTATCGTACCTTAAAACCTGAACGCGAAGGGTTGTTCTGTGAGCGGATTTTTGGTCCTACAAAAGACTGGGAATGTGCCTGCGGAAAATACAAACGTATCCGTTATAAAGGAATCGTTTGTGATCGATGCGGAGTGGAAGTTACTCGTTCGAAAGTTCGCCGTGAACGCATGGGACATATTGAATTAGCAGCTCCTGTTTCACATATCTGGTACTTTAAAGGGATTCCTTCACGTATGGGTCTTGTATTAGACATGAGCCCACGCGCTTTGGAAGAAATCATTTATTTTGCTTCATATGTGGTTATCGAACCAGGAAACACGAATTTAGAGAAAAAACAATTGTTGACAGAACGCGAATATCGCGAAAAACGTGAACAATATGGACAAGAATTCCAAGCTGCTATGGGTGCAGAAGCGATCAAACAATTACTTGATAATGTTGATCTAGATGCAGAAGCAGCCGAATTGAAAGAAGAATTGAAATCTGCACAAGGACAAAAACGTACACGTGCAATCCGCCGGTTGGATATTTTAGAAGCATTCCGCGCTTCAGGAAATCAACCAAGCTGGATGGTTATGGATGTTATCCCTGTTATTCCACCAGATTTGCGCCCAATGGTTCAATTAGAAGGTGGACGTTTTGCAACAAGTGACTTGAATGATCTTTACCGTCGTGTCATCAACCGTAATAACCGTTTGAAACGTTTATTAGACTTGAACGCACCTGGAATCATCGTTCAAAACGAAAAACGCATGTTGCAAGAAGCAGTAGATGCATTGATCGATAACGGTCGTCGCGGACGTCCAGTAACTGGACCAGGTAACCGCCCATTGAAATCTCTTTCTCATATGTTGAAAGGGAAACAAGGTCGTTTCCGTCAAAACTTGCTAGGTAAACGTGTGGACTACTCCGGTCGTTCCGTTATCGTTGTTGGACCTTTCTTGAAGATGTACCAATGTGGACTTCCAAAAGAAATGGCCATTGAATTATTCAAACCATTCGTGATGCGTGAGCTTGTTCAACGTGAACTAGCTTCAAACATCAAAAACGCTAAGCGTAAAATCGAACGTCAAGAAGACGAAGTATGGGATGTTTTAGAAGACGTAATCAAGGAACACCCAGTATTGCTGAACCGGGCACCTACGCTTCACCGACTTGGTATCCAAGCATTCGAACCAGTTTTAGTACAAGGACGCGCAATCCGTTTGCATCCACTTGTATGTGAAGCTTATAATGCCGATTTCGATGGAGACCAAATGGCTGTCCACGTGCCATTGAATGAAGAAGCACAAGCAGAAGCACGTATGTTGATGTTAGCTGCTCAAAACATCTTGAACCCTAAAGATGGTAAACCAGTTGTTACTCCTTCTCAAGATATGGTTCTAGGTAACTACTACTTGACAATGGAAGAAGAAGGACGCGAAGGCGAAGGAATGGTCTTCAGAGATCAAAACGAAGCCGTTATCGCATGGCGCAACGGATACGTTCATTTACATTCACGTATCGGTGTGAACCCTAACTCATTAGGAGAAAAACCATTTACTGAATGGCAAAAAGAACGTACGATGATCACAACAGTTGGTAAGATCATCTTCAACGAGATCATGCCTCCTGAATTCCCTTATCTGAATGAACCAACAGACTTCAACTTGACTGTCCAAACACCGGACAAATACTTCGTTGAAGCTGGTACGGATATTCCTGCACATATCAAAGAGCAAGAATTAGTGTTACCGTTCAAGAAGAAAAACTTAGGGAACATCATCGCAGAAGTCTTCAAACGATTCAAAGTAACAGAAACTTCTAAGATGCTTGACCGTATGAAAGACTTAGGGTACAAACATTCAACACATGCCGGTATCACAGTAGGGATTGCTGACATCAGTGTACTGAATGAAAAACAAGAAATCATTGAAAATGCCCATAAACAAGTTGAAACTATTACAAAACAATTCCGTCGTGGTCTGATTACAGATGACGAACGTTATGAACGTGTCATTGCTGTTTGGAACGCTGCAAAAGACAGCATCCAACAAAAACTGATGGAAGGTTTGGAAGCGAAAAACCCAATCTTCATGATGTCTGATTCTGGAGCTCGTGGGAACATTTCCAACTTTACACAGCTTGCCGGAATGCGTGGTTTGATGGCCGCTCCTAATGGTCGAATCATGGAATTGCCAATCATTTCGAACTTCCGTGAAGGACTATCTGTCTTGGAAATGTTTATCTCAACTCACGGAGCTCGTAAAGGGATGACCGATACAGCCTTGAAGACTGCCGATTCAGGTTACTTGACTCGTCGTCTGGTTGATGTGGCCCAAGATGTAATTATCCGTGAAGAAGATTGCGGTACTGACCGAGGTCTTGAAATCCAAGCAATCCGTGAAGGAAATGAAATCATCGAATCATTAGAAGATCGTTTGGTGGGACGTTACACTCGTAAAGAAGTACGTCATCCTGAAACAAATGAATTGATTATCGCAGGAAACCAATTGATTTCCGAAGACATTGCAAAACAAATTGTTGATGCAGGTGTCGAAACAGTGACGATCCGTTCTGTCTTCACATGTAATACAAAACATGGTGTCTGCAAACATTGTTACGGACGCAACCTTGCAACTGGCTCTGACGTTGAAGTCGGAGAAGCAGTTGGTACGATCGCCGCTCAATCAATCGGTGAACCTGGTACTCAGTTGACGATGCGTACATTCCATACGGGTGGGGTTGCCGGAGACGATATCACTCAAGGTCTTCCTCGTGTCCAAGAAATCTTTGAAGCACGTAATCCGAAAGGGCAAGCAGTAATTACAGAAGTAACAGGGGATGTCATCGATATCTCAGAAGATCCTGCAACACGTACCAAAGAAGTAACAATCAAAGGAAAAACAGATACACGTACGTATACTGTTCCTTATACAGCACGTATGAAAGTAGCAGAAGGCGATATGATCCACCGTGGCGCACCATTGACAGAAGGATCAATCGATCCAAAACAATTGTTGCAAGTCCGCGATGTATTATCTGTTGAAAACTACTTGCTTCGTGAAGTACAACGCGTTTACCGTATGCAAGGGGTAGAAATCGGCGACAAGCATATCGAAGTAATGGTTCGTCAAATGCTGCGTAAAGTTCGTGTAATGGATCCAGGTGATACAGATATCTTACCAGGTACATTATTAGACATCGCAGACTTTAAAGATCAAAACTACAATACGCTAGTCTCAGGAGGCGTTCCTGCAACTTCTCGACCTGTCTTGCTAGGTATCACAAAAGCATCATTAGAAACAAATAGTTTCTTATCTGCTGCATCATTCCAAGAAACAACTCGTGTCTTGACGGATGCTGCGATCCGCGGTAAGAAAGATCCTCTTCTTGGTTTGAAAGAAAATGTTATTATCGGTAAGATCATCCCAGCTGGTACTGGTATGCAACGTTACCGTGACATGGAACCAAAAGAAGTCGGTGTAGCAAGCGAAAATGTCTACAGTATTTCAGATATTGAAGCGCAAATGGCTGCAGAAGATGAAATGAACAATCAAACAAAATAGAGGTTGTGACAGAAGTGGTCAGCTTCAAGAAATAAGAAAAAATTTACGAAAATTGCTTCTCAAATTTTTGTGAAATTTCGGCTTATTTCCGAAGAAGTTACTTCTGGAACACCGTGTATAAGAGGTTGTGAAATCAGCGTTTTGACCTGAGTATTAGAGAAATAAACGGAAAAATAGTTCCTCATATTTTGCCGTTTGTTGAACTAATACCGAGGGTCAGCTGATTGAACACCGTTTATTCGGAAAAAGGGATTGTGACAAAATCTTGTCACAATCCCTTTTTTTGCTTATACGAAGTAGCTTACCTCTCATTTGTTTGGTTAGAAGAAAGAGTGGGAGATGATTTTGAAGCTACAGGTTTTGCTATATCAGCTGACTGTTCATTACCTATCATTTCTTGATATATATAAGAAATTGCGGATCTGGATAGACCGAAAAACGATGCAATATGTCTTTGTTTGATATCAGGTATTGTTAAGGCTTGTTGGACTTGATTACGTAATTCTTGTGATATAAATCGCCCTTGTTTGCTGGAAACTTCGCCAATTCTCTCACGCAAAAGCTGATGAGTATATCGTTTATCAATGATATCATACGCTTTTTCAAATTTTTTTTGGGACATAGTATTTACTGTAGACTTGGATACGCCAAAAAATAAGGCAATCTGACTTTGATTAAGATCAGGCAATGTTAAGGCTTGTTGGATTTGATCGTACACTTCTTGCGGTATTCGTTTTTCTCTTCCTTTTTGAAAAGAAACATTGCCAAATATCTCATATAGACGCTGCTGAGCACTATTTGCAACATTTCCTTCTACTGAACTGTCCATTTTTTGCTTATCCGCAACAAAGGCTGACTCTGAACCAGCAGAAGTAGATGGGGTTGGTTCTTCGACTGCTTGTTGATGGAGGATCGAATCGGGCAATATTTCCGCTAGTTCATTGATGACTTGCCTCTCGTTTTCGCTGAGCGTTAGAGAATCATCATTTGAAGGAAAATCAAATTCGTGTGAAGGAAAATCAAATTCATGTGAAAGAAAATCAAATTCGTGGGGTGGTGCTGGAGGCGTTTTTATTTTTTTGTTCGCTTTAGTTAATAGTTCATCAAATGCAATAAAGTCAGTGGGTGTATCTGAATGTTTTCTTTTTGCTTTAGGCATAGTTATCCCTCCGATAATATGGATTTATTTATTCGCATGAAAAAATAAAGGTACATAATTTTGGGATAAGCATACCATATAAAACTTATACACAACGTGGTTGAAAAGACAACTTTTTCTTGCCTGTGGAAAAAATGATTCAATACAATTGTCATAGTTATCCACAACCAATTGAAAAAGAAGGAAAATGAAGAAAAATCTGCTAAAATACCGGGAGGGGGTAAAAAACGAGCAAAATAATTTTAATTATCTATAAAACAGGTATGATGAGAAAAAAGGGGGATTTTATATGACAAAAAAAGCAGTTTTCGCAGGCGGATGCTTTTGGTGTATGGTCAAACCATTTGAAGAGCAGCCAGGGATCATTTCTGTGACATCCGGTTATACAGGCGGGCATGTACCAAATCCAACTTACGAACAAGTAACAACAGGCACAACAGGGCATACAGAAGCCGTAGAGATCGAATATGACCCAGAAGTTATTTCTTATGATCAGTTGGTGGAAATCTATTGGCAGCAAACCGATCCGACTGACGCGTTAGGACAGTTCGCTGATCGTGGTGATTCTTATCGACCAGTGATCTACTATAGTGATGAAGAAGAACGAAACATTGCAGAGCGTTCAAAACAAGCATTGCAAGACAGCGGACGATTCGATAAGCCAATCGTGACAAAAATCGAACCAAGAAGCGAATTTTATCCTGCAGAAGATTATCATCAGGATTATTACAAGAAAAACAAGCTCCATTACAATCTTTATCGAGAAGGTTCTGGACGTGCCGGTTTCATTCGTCGACATTGGGGCGACAAGAAATAAGAAGCCGAAAAAGCTACTTTTGGAACACTGTATATCAGAGGTTGTGACAAGTCGTTTGTCACAACCTTTTTTCAATACCTAAAATGAAGGACGATCAGCAGGGCACTACTCAAAAAAGGAATGAAAGGCAGCTTTTCCAACTTTTTTTTATGACAGATAAAGTAAACAGAAAAAAAGGATATTCCAAACAGGCTAGCCAGAAACAAGACCCGAAGCAACTCTTCCAGAGGCAAGCCCCCACTCCAAGAAAGCACCAACAGAGTATCGCCAGCACCGAGATAGGATTGACCATAGCGAAGGCATGCAGCGCCTACGATGAACGTTAACAACATACTGTGCCATTGGAAAACGCCGGCCTGCAACCAAAAAATCCATAAGACAGCCCAGGAGCAGAATAGCGTGTGAGAATGGACCATGAAGTAAAACAAGTCCATCAACGAAAATAGCAAAGCCGAAAGCACCCAAATGAACGTCGAAAAATTTCTTGCGGAAGAAAAAGTAAAGAACCAGATAAAAAGACCACCACATAAGACTTCTGCCAACAAATAGTAGAAGGGCAACCGACACCGGCAATAGCGGCAGCGAAATCGTTGGACGATGATCGAAAGAATCGGAATCAATTCATACCAAGAAAGCGAACGACAGCATTTGACACAATGAGATCTAGGATAAATAATAGAGTGACCTAACGGAATCCGCTGGGCGGTTAAACATAAAAATGACCCAATACAGCAACCAATGATAAAATAAAGTAACACGCCATCTCCCCCTTTTCAAAACCAAGATACGCAAGCTTAAACTAAATTTTTGTACATACATAAAATTTGAGGTGAAAAAATGAACGTTTCAATCGGATTAGATATCGGAACCACACAAACCAAAGCAGTTGCTTTCACAGATGAAGCCCAAGAAGCAGCATCCGCTTATTTTCGCTACCCTTTGATCCAAGAAACACAAGGGATGGCAGAACAAGATCAGGAATTGATCTTTCAGGGCGTCTGCACCGTTATAAAAGAAGTAATTAAACAGTTGCCTTCAGACACGACCATTCAATTTGTCTCCTTCTCCTCTGCGATGCATAGCCTGATATTGTTGGATGAAGAGAAAACACCGTTATCTCGAATGATCACTTGGGCAGATAACCGAGCAGCGGACGAAGCAGAAAAACTGAAATATACCGTGCTTGGCAAAGAATTTTATCGGCAGACTGGGACACCGATTCATCCAATGACACCATTGAACAAAATCAAGTGGTTGCAAAACAGCCAACCTGAATTATTCAAAAAAACTGCTTATTTTGTCGGTATCAAAGACTATATTTTTTATAGATTGTTTGGAGAACTCATCAGCGACTACGGAACAGCTTCAGGAACTGGATACTTTGATATCCATGAATTCCAATGGGCAGAAGAAGTGCTTGACTACTTGGACATTCGGACAGAACAATTGCCGCAAGTGTTTCCTTCCACCTATCAAGTAACAGGTCTACCGTCAGAAACAGCAGCAGAACTAGGTTTGCCAAATGATATATCATTTGTTTTGGGAGGGGCAGACGGCCCGCTTTCTAATCTAGGGTTAGGCGCTTTTGGTGATACGATTGCCGCCTTGACCGTAGGAACGAGCGGAGCACTTCGTTTTATTACTACTCAGCCTCAGTTCCATCCAGAAATGGAGACGTTTTGTTATGTTCTGGATCAGAAACATTGGGTAGTAGGAGGAGCGACTAGCAATGGTGCTGGCATCTTTGATTGGGCAGGGCATACATTTTTACAGGAAGTCGTTCAATCTGCTAAAGAAAAAGGTGAAAATCCATATGATGCACTGCTTTCAGCTATTGCTTTTGTGCCAGCGGGTGCCAATGGTCTGATTTTTCATCCCTATTTGCTTGGCGAGCGAGCACCGCTTTGGGACGCAGATGCGTTTGGTAGTTTTATCGGCTTACAGCGGCAACATACAGAAAAAGAAATGATGAAGGCGATTCTAGAGGGGATCTGTCTCAATCTTTATCGGATTTTAAAAGGAGTTTGCCAAGAAAAACAGCTCACAGAGATCCGTGCTACAGGCGGGTTTGCTCAATCTCCGATTTTTCGTCAGATGATGGCTGATGTACTGGGGTACCCGCTTGTTTTCCCTACTGTCACAGAAGCATCCGCATTAGGAGCTGTGATTTTAGGCTGGCGAAGCATCGGAAAGATTCAAAGTATCAGTGAAGCACAGGAATTGATAGAATTGAAAGAGCAAATCGGAGTACAAGAAAACGATCATAAAAAATATCAGAAAATCTATCCATTATTTGTTTCGACACAAAAGCATTTAGCACAGACTTATCAGCAATTTGCTCAACTGCGAGAAGAATTAGCTGATTCTGAAAAATGATTGGCTTTACGGATAAAAAAGCGAAATGAAAATCGTTCTCAGGTAAATGATTTTGTTGTACTTTTCATTGAAAGTCTACTATTATTTTAAGTGTAAGAAAATGTTAGGAGGCAAGAAAGATGAAATTCCAACAAACCAAAGAAGTATTAAATCAATTAGTTGCAGATCTAAGCCAAATGTCTGTTGTTGTTCACCAAACACATTGGTACATGAGAGGACCAGGTTTCCTTACATTGCACCCAATGATGGATGAGTTCATGGACGATTTGAACGCTCAGTTAGATGAAGTATCCGAACGCTTGATCACATTAGACGGTTCACCTTATTCTACATTGCGTGAATTTGCAGATAACACGAAAATCCCTGATGAAGTAGGACGTTGGGACCGCACGATTCCTGAACGTTTGGAAACACTTGTTGCAGGCTACCGTTATCTAGCAGATCTTTACCAAAAAGGAATCGAAGTTTCTGGAGAAGAAGGCGACGATCCAACACAAGATATCTTTATCGAATTCAAAACAGCCACAGAAAAACGTATCTGGATGATCCAAGCTCATTTGGGCAAAGCGCCAGAGATCGACGCGTAAGCGCGAAACTTATCCTTTTATATAGAAGAAACCGCGGAACAGCATCGTTTCGCGGTTTCTTCTATATTAGAAAACGACCCTTTTACATAAAAAGAAAGGAAAAAAGTAAAGTTTCATATAATTTTTTCAACCGGTCAGAAAAACGTTGACATTGACCAGATTAGAAGGTAATATGTTAAATGGTATTGTTTGCCCCACAAAGAGCCCCGGAAACTCGAAGTGTATGTCAAACATCAGAACTTAAATTGGAGGAAAATAACGTGCGTACAACATATATGGCCAAACCAGGCGAAGTAGAACGTAAATGGCATGTAGTAGACGCAACTGATGTTCCATTGGGACGTCTTTCAACAGTTGTTGCATCTGTACTACGTGGTAAAAATAAACCAACTTTCACACCTCATTTGGATACTGGCGATTTCGTCATCGTCATCAATGCAGACAAAGTGAAATTAACAGGTAAAAAAGCGACTGACAAAATTTATTACCGTCACAGCAACTACCCAGGAGGATTGAAATCAATCACTGCTGGCGAATTGCGTGCTAAAAATTCTCGTCGTTTGATCGAAACTTCTGTAAAAGGTATGCTTCCTAAAAACACTTTAGGCCGCAAACAATTTACAAAATTGAACGTATACGGTGGAGCAGAACATCCACATGCAGCACAACAACCAGAAGTTTTAGACATCACAAACTTAATCTAATAGGAGGGAATTTCATTGGCACAAGTTCAATATATCGGCACAGGCCGTCGTAAAAACGCAGTTGCTCGCGTACGTCTAGTACCAGGAACTGGCAAAATTACTGTAAATAAAAAAGATGTTGAAGAATACATTCCACATGCTGACTTGCGTGAAGTAATCAATCAACCTTTCGCTGTTACTGAAACAAAAGGCGCATATGACGTATTTGTTAACGTAAACGGCGGAGGATACGCTGGACAATCAGGAGCTATCCGTCATGGTATCGCTCGTGCATTGCTAGAAGTTGATCCTGACTTCCGTTTAGCGCTTAAACGTGCTGGCTTGCTTACACGTGACGCACGTATGGTCGAACGTAAAAAACCAGGTCTTAAGAAAGCTCGTAAAGCTTCTCAATTCTCAAAACGTTAATATTATTCGAGCAAAACACACCTTCTATTTGGAAGGTGTGTTTTTTTTGTGTATTTTGAGCTATGATGGTGGGTACAATTCTTGGTCTATAACATCATCCAACAGTATTTTATTCATCAGCATCTCTCCTTTTCTAAAAAAGAAGATAGAGCAGTCAATCATCTTGTTCTTATTCCTAGTTCCTCTTATATGGGGTCCTAATATCAGTCATATTCGCCAAGTAATCGACGCTAGTATTATAGTAATGTGCCAATTTTATGACTGTTTTCATAGGGATATCCAATTCACCATTCTCATATCGAGAATATGTTGATTGTGAAACATTTAGAAGTTTGGCGATTTGTTGTTGAGTTAAATCATTATCTTCTCTCAGGTCACGGATTCTTTGAAACATATGCTTCACCTCAACATCATTCTAATTTATGCGTTTATAGCATATTGACTTTTATGCTTTTTTCGCATATTATGAGATTAATTACGAGGATAAGGTAGAGCAGATGAATAGTATTTTTCATTCTATTTCTGAGTGGACCGTTTCGACTGTTCATTATGTATATCGATTGCTGGTTTATCAGATGTATTTCATTCTTTCAAATAGCTTCTTTCTGATCGTCTTGTTTTTTATAAGATTCACATTGAATAACTTTCTTTTATTTCTAGGCCCATTCGTTTTATTCCTTGCGAGTCTTTCAGCTCAATTTCGACTATTTACTGATTCAAAGCATTTAATGGATCGAAAAGACTATTTCATGTATTATCGAGAAATTTTCAAGAATAACTGGATATTTTTTGTTTTGTGTTCACTTTTCATTTCTTTTATTCTCTTTGGCTTTCGTATACTGATACTTTACCGTCAATCTGTTATGTTGTTTCCGTTTGTTTTGACTAGCTGTTTTTTATTGAGCAGTATGCTTTTTGTTTTACTGATCTCAAGTGATTCGAGAGTTACCCAAATCCCTTTCAGGAAGAAAATGGAATGGTCTTTGTTGGTAAGTTATCGGCTCCCTTTAGTAACTGTCTATAACATTGCTTTTATTGGACTGACCATTTTCTTTATGCAGCATTTTTCATTGGCTTATCTTTGTTTTTTTAGTGGTGTGATCAATCATGGTATTTATCGTAACCTGACAAGACGTTTTTCGATTGATAAGTTTTATGAAGATTGGAATGGTTAAAAGAGAGGGTAAGACGTATGCAGAGTTTAGTATTGCTTCATTTATTTGCTTGCGGATACTATTTAATTGCATCTTTTCAAGGCGTTCCTATATTGGCGACTATCTTTTTTCTCCGCCAAACAGTATAAAATGGCGGAGAAAAGAGGTGGATGGCAGTGAAAGAATTCAATTATCAAAAGTTAGAAAAACTATCGATTACTTATGATTTATTAAATATGTTGACAAAGATTCATGAATACAAAGGGAAACAAGAGCTGTATATCACAACAAAACCAGAAATTTTGAACAAGTTGACAGATTTAGCTTTGATTCAAAGTACAGAGGCTTCGAATAAAATCGAAGGAATTGCGACTACGGACGGTCGATTAAAGCAACTCGTAGAAGAAAAAGTCAAACCGCGCAATCGAGATGAAGAAGAAATAGCAGGTTATCGTGATGTTTTGAAACTGATTCATGACAGTTACGAGTATATTCGCGTAGTGCCAAACGATATTTTAACGTTACACAAGAACCTCTACAATTACTCAGCTAAAAGTTACAAAGGAAAGTTCAAAAGTGGTGATAATGTCATTACAGAAAAAGATCTAGATGGTAACGAACGAGTTCGCTTTGTACCAGCTCCAGCTTATTTAACGCCCGATTTAATTGAAGAGTTGTATTATCAGTACAATCAAGCAATTCAAAAGGATGAGATTGATCCATTAATTTTGATTCCCTGTTTTGTTTTAGATTTTCTATCAATCCATCCATTTAGTGTCGGAAATGGCCGTATGTCACGTTTGTTAACACTGTTACTGTTATATAAGTCAGGGTATTTGGTTGGTAAATATATTAGCATTGAAATGCTAGTTGAAAAATCGAAACAAACTTATTATGACGCTCTGCAAGCAAGTTCTGTTGGCTGGCTAGAAAATGAACAAGATTATACGCCTTTCGTTCGCTATTTATTGGGTATTATTTTACGAACTTATGAAGAATTTTCAGAACGCTTCGAGATGATTATCAATCGTGAACTAACACCAGCAGAGCGGGTAGTAGAAGAACTAGAAAAGTCCTTTGAACCTCTAAGTAGGGCTGACCTAGAAAATTTGTTGCCGGATATTAGCCAGCGAACGATTGAACGAGCTTTGGCTGAATTACAAGCGGAGAGCAAGATTCAGAAAGTTGGGAAGGGGCGTTCAACTAAGTATCAACGATCAAATGATTTTAAATCGTAATACGATTCACTGCTTCTTACTAGAACTAGTGAAAACAGTGAAAATTTTCCAATCAATGCGTTCTGCGTTGATCCAGCTTCACAGTTAAAAATGAATTGGAAAAAAAGTTCCTTGTTAATAACCATTATGACAAGGAACTTTTCTGTAGAAAAATTAGCAAAGATATTCTTGTTTGAAAAATAAAGTGTGTTAGCAACTAGAGACCTTGATTTAACAGCATTAGTAATATTTTTCTATTTTTTTTTGCTTTAGTAAATATATTGGATAGAGTCACAAATAATAAAATAGTAAGGTAAGGGTGTCAACCAATAGAAATAAAAAATGTATGTATTTTTTGCCGAAGTCAATTTTCCGTCTTTACTATGATATGATTTGATTGAGATGTGGTGAGCTAGCTAAGTTCTTTCAATAGTAGTTAAAAACAAGGAGTTTTGCCGATGACTAATATAGTATTGAAAAAAATCGTTTTGCTGTTGTCTATACTCTCAAGTCTTGCATTGGCTGTTGCCATTAGGAATGTGAATAGGGAAGAAGATTTCCAAAAAAAGGTAAACACGGCCGAGTATTTTACACCGTTCAGATTTCCAGAATTTATCGTAGATCCGCAGCAAGAAACTAGGGTTCTAGAAATACTTGAATCAGTCTCAGAAAAATTGAATGTAAACTATATGGCAAAAGTTTCATTCTATGGTGTGAGAGACCATACCTTTTCTGAAACAGGAGAAATCTCTTTTGATCGTTTGGGTGAAACACATACATTTTTTCTTTCCAAGCAAACAGAAACACATCTTTTGAACAATTTTTACATAGAGCCTCAAATAATCAGTGAAAAAAATTATTTTGCATCTGACCTAGAGAAATATCCAGATGCGGAATATTTAGAAAACAGACAATTGAAAAACGAAGATTTTTTTATACTACCGATACAAATGGCTGAGGCGCTAAATCCAGCTGATTTTTTTGTGGAAACGAAAGATCAAAAAACTCTAGATAGGTTCCTATCAAAATTATCTGATGAATACAATCTCTCCTTTGAGACAGCGTACGAACCAACATCTTTTCAATATGAGAGTGACATAGAAACATTTGCGCCATCTCGAACATTAGAAGCATCTACTTTTGTGATATTTACTCTTTTCTATAGCCTTTCCTTGATTTTATGGATACTAGAGAACAATAGACACATTGCGATCTATCGTTTAAATGGTTTAACTAGTAGAAAAATTTTAAAAAGATTATTATTAAAAGAATTAGTCATCCTTTTTCTCTTGAATCTATTGGTAGCTTTCTTCTTTGTCCTACATTCAGTGAATCATTTGTTTGTGCTAGTGCAACTGTTCTTGCTTATTTTTAGTCTAATCATTTCTTTTTTTGTGATTGATTTACTAGGCAATCTTTCATTGAATAAGCAACTAAATCGCCAAACTTTTGGTAAAGGATTCTTTTATACTATCTATTCTGTCAAAATGTTGATTTTATTTTTTAGTGTGGTACAACTTGTTCCGTTAGCTGAATATGCTCGCACATTCGTTACACCAGAAGCAGTACCTGAAGAAATAAAAGATCATGCCGTTTTCTATCCAAGACTTGGTGGCAATGAAGCGACTTTGACAGATCTTTCTCAAGATATGAGAGGATTAGATAAAACAAAGTTGCTTTCGCAACTGTTGGATGATGGAGCAATCGAGGTTGATACAAGTGCTTATTTTGAAGAAGAGAATCCTTTGATCCATCAATCTATTTATGTAAATACAAACTATTTAGACAAGTATCCGCTCATCAGCATAACAAATCAGCCTATCCAAATTGATAAAAATGAGGATCGAGAAATCATATTAATCCCAGAACGAATGATGCCCGATTTTGTTCAACTTCGTTCTTGGTTTTTGAATGAAACGAATCCTGATAGACGAACAAAAAAAGAAGAGGATGTTTTGTTTTATACCATCCAAGATGAACAAGAAATCTTTGCCTTTGACCAAGAACAGGCAATCATCATCAATCAGCCGAATATCATCCATGTATTCACTTTGAACAATCTACCCATTTCTCATAGAAATATTCTGACAGGAAATAGTTTTGCTGAACCATTAAAAATTCCATTGATTGGGACTGCACAAGAAACCTATGATAGATATCTTCCGTTATTGAAGGAAGCAGGATTGGAAGACAACTTTCCTTTTTTGATCCCAATGGAACAGTTAAGGAAAACAGAATTGCAGTTGATTTATTTGTGGGACATAAGACAAAGGATAACTGATTTATCGATTACTATTTTATTGGTTATTGTTTTGATTACCTATTCCACACTGAGCTATTTCCGCCTTTATCGGCAAAAATTTGTTGTTTGGCGGTTAAATGGTGTTTCTTTTTTCAAAACTTATAGAAGAATTTTTCTGTTGTTTGGCTTACAATATCTTTTGTTTTTTATCTATGTAGCTGTCCATTCATTTAGGATAACGGATGTTTTTATTTTTTCGTTATACATACTAATCGAATGTATTGTGCTGTTGTCTACATTTTTTTAATCGAGAAAAAACAGAACAGATTATGTGAAAGTAAATGATTTTTTACGAATCGGCATCCAACTTCGTCATCAGACTTCTGTCCAAGTAAAATATCTGTCGCAACGCATCTATTACAAGGAAATCTTACTGGACAAAGAGTCAAGGGAGGTAAATGTGAATGGTGTGGCTGTCCATTTGACAGGAAGAGAATTCGATCTGCTGAAGCTTTTTTTAGAACATCCGAAAAAAGTATTTTCGCGAGCAAACCTTTATGAAACAGTTTGGCAAGAACCATATTTTGATAGTGAGAAAACAGTGAATATGCATATTTCCAATCTTCGAGGGAAACTAGCAAAGGCATATGCTGTGTATATTCATACGGTGTGGGGAGTGGGGTTTAGATTTGATTAAGTGGCTATTGCTTCTCGTTATTATCTTTATGGGAAGCTTTATTTTCTTCCTGCAAAGGGAAATCAAGCGATTGACTAAGAAAATCGCCACTCTTTCTGAACGACAAGAATATGGTGGTCGTCTTTCAGTCGAATTTCGAGAAAAGAATCTAATGGACCTAGTAGATGCACTGAATACATGGGTGGATGAAAATGAACAAAAAGGACAAGTATTTCAAGAAATGGAAGAAAACATCAGACTATCGATCGTCGGCCTTTCTCATGATCTCAGAACTCCTCTGACTGCTATTAACGGTTATGTACAATTACTGGAACAGGTAGAGGATACGGAGAAACGGGAGAAGTATCTAACGATCATCAAACAATCTGTTGCAAGATTACTCAGTATGACGGATCAGTTTTATGATCTTGCTCGAATAGAGACGAAGCAAAAAGAAATGGATCTCCATACGCTTTCTTTTTCTAAAGAGGTGGAAGAAGTATTTTTCTCTTTTTATGAACAATTTTCTGTAAAAAATATCGAGGTAGCGTTCGCTGAACACTCGATAAATACAACGGTATTAGCAGATCCGCTCATGTTGTTGCGAGTGCTGCAAAATATCATACAGAATTTATTGCGTTATGCAGATGGACAAGCAAAGGTGACATTTTCAAAAGAGGATCCATTCATTCGATTAACAGTGGCCAATCCTATCAAAGCAGGAGCGCAAACCTCTGTTGAAAAAGTCTTCCAGCGTTTTTATACAGAAAATACCAGCCGCACAAATACGGAATCTAGCGGAATCGGGCTTTACCTGTCAAAAAAATTGGTGGAAGGAATGGGAGGAGAGATGACCGCTAAATTAGACAGGGGCATCTTCTCCATCTCCGTCAAGTTGCGGAGGGTTTAATTATACAAGATTAGTGAGAACTAGTAGAAAAATGTATTATCTTATATATTTTTAATAGAGAAAAAAGCTTGTGATATAAATATTGCAGGCTTTTTTATTGATTTGAAATAATCAAGAATATTAGAAACTTCTACATTAATCAAGAACTTTCTTCTGTATGAAAATAGAGATAATAATTGTACACTTAAGCTGTATTCAGGAGGTGAAGATAATGGGCATCGAATTTAGTGAACGGCAAATGAAAATACTATACTTTTTGATTGAGAATGAGCACACAACTTACAAAGAATTATCAGAACAATTATATGTATCTACGAAAACAATTAGCAAAGATATTTTAATTTTGAAAGAAATAATCCAAAAAATGCCAGATGTACAAATGTTGGTTCAACCTAAAAAAGGCGTTTCGCTTATTGGAAAAAAAGAAACACTTCGAAATTTATTATCCAGTTATAAAATCAATATCGCAGACTCTCCGGAGGACCGTCTAACTTATGTGTTTGCTAAATTATTGAATACTAATGATTCTCTAAAGATTCAAAATCTTGCTGACGAATTATACGTGAGCAGGTCGACGGTAGAAAGCACAATGAAAGATGTTAGAAAAAGACTAAACAAGCATGGTATGTCCTTAGTTTCAGATCGAAATGGCGTGCGCATCAAAGCTGATGAAAAAAGTAAAAGAAGGTTGATGTCAGAAGTTGTGAACTATTATTGGGGTGGCTTTACAGCATCTAACAGTAAAACAGATCTCTTAGACTTAAATATTAATTTCATTGGTGAAGCGAATAATTTCTTAAATAAAGACATATTGAAAAAAGTAGCCGAATTGCTTAATCGATACATGAATAAGACACAATTGAAATTTACAGATTATGAATTTCAAACTTTAGCTATCCACCTTGCTATTGCGATAGAAAGGATTGAAACAAACAATTTCTTATCACGTAGTAATAATTCTGAAGAAGAAATCTCAGAGAACACACTTATTTTAATCAAAATGATTGAAAAAGCATTTTCAATTATTGTGCCAATAGATGAACAAGCTTATGTTGACATCCACATTACTTCGATTGAAAAAAATGCTATGAATCACGACTTAGATCAAACGAAGCTTTCCTATTTAGATAGGGGTGTTGAGCTACAAGAGCTAGTAAGAACTAAATTAAATGAATTTTATCCTGATGAAGAATTGATCAATAATCTAGTATTACATCTCAATGCAGCAGTTAAAAGACTCAAATTGGGAGTAAATATCTATAACCCTTATACGGACAAAATCAAATATTCTTTTAAAAGGTCATTTATGATAAGTGTAGATTTATTAGAGGAAATCGAAGAGAGATTCTGTATACATTTCAATGAAGATGAAATCGCTTACGTAACACTCCATGTTCAATCACTTTTGGATCGTTACAAACCTGACAAAACGAAAGTGATATTAGTTTGTAGTAGCGGATATGGAACATCAAAATTATTAGAGCAAAGAATAAATAACGGTTTTGCAGATATGGTTGAGATAGAAGATGTACTAAGCATCAATGAACTACAAGATCGAAAAGTCACTGATGAACTTGTTATAAGCACGATTCCGATTGAAAATACAAATTTTCCTGTTATTGTTGTTAGTCCTTTGATGTTAGGGGCAGATATCAGAAAAGTAAAACAGTATCTACAGTTAAATGAACAAACAGAAGATGCTTTTCTAAATTTATTAGATAAACGATTTTGCTTTTTTACCCACCAAATAAAGGACAATCAAGTGAACGTTTTAAATATAATTACCAAAAAATTGGTAAAAGAAAATTACGCGAAAGAAGGGATACTAGAGGGAGCGATTAAAAGAGAAAAACTATCTTCAACAGCGATGAATGATTTTGCTATGCCGCATATCGAAGTAGATTTTATAAAAAAACCAGTAATCTGTGTCTACGTTAATCCAGAAGGAATTGATTGGGATGGGACACCTGTTCATTCTGTTTTCTTTTTTGCACTTAATGAAAAAGTAAAACCTGAATTGAATAAAATTTATGAAACATTCAATGAAATCGCTTCGAATCATGAGTTATTAGCAAATTTAAAAACGAGTTCGTCGTTTGAAAAATTAGTTTATATATTGAAAGAAGGCTTATAAATGATCAGTGAAAAAATCAATATAAATAATATAGTGATAGATTTAAATGCATCTGATAAAAAAAGTGTAGTCGAAAAATTATCGAAATTGTTAGAGACTAATGGGTTTGTGTCTGACCACAAACAATTTCAAAAAGACGTATTTGATAGAGAAAACCATATGACCACAGGAATTGGGAAAAATATCGCCATTCCTCATGGCAAAAGCCTAGCAGTAATTGAATCAACAGTAGCTGTAGCCAAGTTAAAGCGGTCTGTTGAATGGGGTGCATTAGATGATCAACCAGTTGATCTCGTCTTTTTGTTAGCAATAAAAGACACTGATAAAGGTACTAATCATTTACGTATTTTAGCAGAATTATCTGGAAGATTGATGGATGACGAGTTTGTTAAAAGAATAAAAGATTCGAGAAATAAAAAAGAATTGGTGAAAGCTCTATCATTTTAAAAGGAGGAATTTCATATGACAAAAATAGTAGCAGTAACAGCATGTATCGCAGGGATTGCCCATACTTATATGGCAAAAGCTAATTTAGAAAAGTTTGCGAAGAAGAAAGGGTTAGATATTAAAGTAGAAACACAGGGGGCTATGGGGATAGAAAACAAACTTTCAATTTCGGATGTTTCCGAGGCAGATGTTGTCATATTTGCAGTAGATACAAATGTTTCAGAACGAGGTCGCTTTGATGGTAAACCGATTTTAACAGTAGGAACCTCAGAGGTAGTAAAAGATGGTGAAGAGACGATTGATGAAGCTATTGCATTAATTAACAAATAAAAAATGTATCGTGGGGGAGTTACTAATGGAATTCAAGAAACAAGGAAGAGAAATTTTAAATCATTTCCAAAGTGGGGTTTCCTATATGATCCCGCTTGTCGTAGCAGCAGGGTTACTAACTTCTATTGCAGTCATTTTTGGTGGCACAGGTGTTTGGGACCAGACGGATACATTCTGGGGAGTCCTGCGAATGATTGGTCAGACGGGATTACAGTTTATCGTACCGATGATTTCAGCCTATATCGCATATTCAATTGCTGACCGTCCCGGTCTAGCACCAGCTTTTATCACTGGGATGATGTGTCAAAATCTTGGTATGGGATTTATTGGAGGAATGGTTGCTGGATTAGCTTGTGGCTATTTAGCTAATGCATTGAAAAAAGTAAAAGTACCGATGCAAGTTATTAGTCTAAAATCAATTATGCTGATTCCTTTTGTTACTACATTAGTTGTTGGAATCATATTGTGGTATGTACTAGCTACGCCTATTCAAGCAATGACAACAGGACTGACTAATTGGCTAGAAGGCATGTCAGGAGCAAATGCTGCTTTGATGTCGGCTATTTTAGGAGGAATGATGGCGTTTGATATGGGAGGACCTATCAATAAAATCGCATATGCTTTTGGGGTTGCTTCTTTTTCAAGCGGAAGCTTTGGACCTAGTACAGCCATGTTATTAGGAATTGCTATTCCGCCATTTGGAATGTTTTTAGCAACAATTTTAAACAAAAAACTTTATGATGAATCGGAACGAGATAATGCAAAGACAGCTATGATTATGGGCCTTGTGGGGATTACTGAAGGGACGATCCCGTTTGCCGTGAAAGATCCTTTACGAGTAATACCAAGCATCGTGGTGGGCACTGCAGTAGCATGTGGTCTAAATGGATTTTTTGGTGTTACTCAAGAAACAATGCTTTCAACCTTTATGGCAATTCCTTTTGTTACGAATATACCTTTATATTTAGTATCAATTGTTATTGGGGGAGTGGTTACAGCGTTAATGGTCAATGCACTAAAATCCATCAAGTATAAAAAAGAACAACAAGTAAATTCAGTAGAAGAAGGAAAGTAGGGGAATCTGACATGGTCAATGCACATATAATTCAACACACGCACTGGGACAGAGAATGGTATTTTACAAATGAAGATGCCATCGTATTGTCTGATCAGGTCTTTACTGAAGTTCTAGATGAATTGGAAAGGAACCCTAAAGTAAACTTTTGTTTAGATGGACAAACTTCAATCGTCGATGAGTATTTGGAGATCAATCCGCAAAAGCTTAAGGTTATCCAACGACTGATGAAAACAGGACAACTATTCGTGGGACCGTGGTATGCACAAACAGATGCCTTATTAGTGGATGCTGAATCAATTTTAAGAAACTTAATGATTGGGATCAGTGATACGATCCTTAGATATGGAGATCCAATGATGGTAGGGTATTTGCCTGACACGTTTGGGTTCAATGCGAATTTGCCTACACTTTTGCATCAAGTAGAAATCGATAATTTCATGTGTTGGCGAGGATTAAACTTTGAAACGATGGTTCCATCTCCTTACTTTATCTGGAAAGGATTAGGAGATAAATTTGTTTATGCCATGAATTTTCCATTTGGTTATATGACTGGAATGATGACCTTAGACGCAATTAAAGATATTCCTGAATTTGCAAAAGAAAAGTTGGATGAAGCAGTTGAAATGCTTCATATGCAAGGAAAAAACAAAGATATTTTAGTACCTTCAGGTGTAGATCAAAAGTCAATGATTTTAAATTTTGATCAAGTCGTAGAGAAGTTGAATAAATACAGTAAGTTCCACAATATTATTTCAGATTATCCTTCTTATGTAGAAGTTATCAAAAATAAAAAAGAATTACCTGAATATAAAGGTGAACTTCGTCAGCCAGTTTACTCTCGTGTTCATCGTTCGATTGGCTCAGTAAGAACAAAAATGAAAATAGAAAATTTTAAATTGGAACAAAAAATTCTAAAACGAGTTGAGCCACTCCTGCTGATTGCAGAAAGAAATGGTATCCATATCAGTAAAGGCCTACTTCGTCGGTTATGGAAAAAGATTTTACAAAACCAGGCTCATGATAGTATTGGTGGCTGTGTTTCAGATAATGTTGCGGAAGATATTTTCCATCGAATCAAAGAAGCTAATGAGATAGCCGACGGAATCGAAAACCTTATTGTAAAACGGATGGCTGATGCATTAAAGCTAAAATCGAATGAAGTCCTTGTTTTCAACACAACGACTGAGAATTATAGTGGATCGAAAATTGTGCATGTAGTAGCTGATTCAAAGAAAATACACTTCAAAGGTAGTCCCTATAATATCATTGAAAAAGAAGTTTATTTTCCAGAACGGAAAAATGCCTATCGGATGATTGCTACAGGTTTCGAATATTTTGATGAACCAGCTTATTATGAACTTGACATAAAAATAAATGTAAATGTGCCAGCGCTAGGATACACTGTTGTTGAATTTGAGAAAAATAATGAAAAATTAGAAACAGCAATCGAGATAGACAAAACTGAGATAAGTAACAATAAATATAAACTTTCTTTTAAGGATGGGCACTTGAATTTGATAGTTGGAGATAGACAATATCTTGATTTCGTTCATTTGATCGATTCAGCAAATGATGGCGATACGTATGATTATTCACCATTAGAAGGAGATACAGAACTATCTCTAAAATTTGAAACAGCTAAAGTATATAAAGATTCTTTACAAGAAACATTAGTTGTTTACGGAAAAGCTCAACTTCCTAAAAATTTAAAAGATCGTATATCTGAAAAACCCGAAATGGAAGAAATATCTTATGAAATATCGTTCAGTCTGGGAGAAAGTCAAATCGTTGAAGGCACACTCAAAATTCATAATACTGTTTACTCGCATCGCATGCGCTTAGCAATTAATGTTTTAGATAAATCTGAAAAATCAATTGCACAAATTCAAAACGGATTTATTGAAAATACCCCTGATGTCATTCCTCCGAATTGGTCAGAAACTATGGTAGAGAAACCTGTTAGTTTAGAAATATTCGATAAGAGTGTCTCTGTGGCAGAAAATGATCATTATTTTACGTTTTATGCAGATGGTTTAAAAGAGTATGAACGTATAGAAAATCAATTGATCATAACCTTATTTTCAACAACAGGGGAACTTGGAAAACCTAATCTTGCTTGGCGACCTGGGCGAGCTTCAGGAGATACGACAAATGAAGGGCATGTCATGATGGAAACACCGCTAGCTCAAGAAATAGGTGAGTATAAAGTCACTTTTGGATTTAATGTAGAAGAAGGAAGATTTAATGAGTTCAAAGTGGCAAAACAGGCAGAAAAACGGTTAGAACAATCTATTTCTTATCAAAAGCAGAAACTGAATGTATTTATTCACAGGTTAGATAACAAGATTTGGCCATTACAAAACGAACTTGATGTTCCTCGTAAATTTTCATTGATTGAATTACCTGAAGACTTAATTGTATCATCGATTTATCCTTCTTATTTTCATGAACAAGGATTTGTTCTTCGCTTAGCTAATCCAACAGAACAAGAAAAAATAGTACCTGAGGCTATCCTTTCCCTTGGGACAGTTGTCAATGCACTGGAGAATAAACAAGAATTAACAACAATTCCTCCCTATGATTATTTGTCAATTTTGATAAATGAGAGATAAATATGTAATATACAAGAAAAAAACACCTTTTATTTTGAAAGGTGTTTTTTTACCCCCTTTTCAAATAGCGCAACAGTGCTATACTAAAGCTAACAAATAAAGGAACGGAGAGGGATATGAATCAAAGAGAATTTATCGTTTTAATTATTGTTGCAGCTGTTATTTTATTAGTTGCTTTAGACATTTTTTCACGTTTGAAATTAAAGGAAACAGTTCGTAGCAAATGGGGGAAAATTCCTTATCAACCGAGATTTGATAAAGAAGAAAGCTTGAAGGAAGCATGGCTCACGGAGAAGAAGTTCCGTTCATGGGATAGCGAAATCGATGATCTTACTTGGTATGACCTGGATATGTTCGAAGTATTCGAAGGAATCAACAGTACCTATTCTAGTGTAGGTTCAGAAGCGTTGTATCAACGTTTACGCAGCTTTGATTTTGGCGAAGATCAGCAGTTAGAAAAACTGATTGCTTTTTATCAGGAAAATCCTCAACTGAGAGAAAAAATCCAATATCAATTCGCTCGTTTAGGAAAAAAAGATCATAATTTTGCAAAACAATATCTAGCGGATGGAAAAAGTAAAAAGATTGGACGCGTAGGTTTATTTATTTTTCTTGGCTTGCTTCCGCTGGTGGGTGTAGGTTTGCTTCTTTTAGGTCAAGTACTAGGAATCTATTTGGCAATCGGTGGGTTAGTATTCAATACGGTCTATTATCTAGTGAAGAAACAAACGCTAGAAACAGAGCTGAATAGCATGAGTTATTTGGTTTCAACGATTTCAGCCGCCAATCAGTTAGCAAAACTGCCGACACCACTTCAAGAAGAGCTGAAACAGCAAACTAAACCATTAAGAGACATCCCTAAATTAGGTTTTTCATTTCGTATGAAGAGCGGGAGTGAAGCAGAGTTGATTTTTGAATATGTCAACATCATGTTCATGCTGCCATTTATCTCCTATCATTTCGTTCTCACTAAATTAGAAAAGCATTCAACTGAAGCCATCAAGCTGTGGGAATTGCTGGGAGAACTGGAAGTAGCCGCTGCAATATTGAATTACCGTACTTATATGCCCATCACTTGCCGTCCGGAATTTACTGAGGGCGGTGTGACAGCGAAAGATATCTATCATCCATTGTTAAAAGAAGCGGTAGTGAATCCAGTCAACTGGCAGAAGAATACATTAGTCACGGGTTCCAATGCATCAGGAAAATCTACGTATGTCAAAAGTATAGCTATCAGCTGTATTCTAGCACAGACGATCCAAACAGCAATTGCAGAACAGTTTACCCTGCAATCTGGACATGTGTTGACTTCCATGGCAATCGAAGATGATTTATTTGAAGGCGACAGTTATTTTGTTTCAGAAATCAAATCGATCAAACGTTTGTTGGATCAAGTGGCTTCCAAAGAACGCTGCTACTGCTTCGTAGATGAGATTTTAAAAGGGACAAATACGATTGAACGGATTGCTTCTTCCGCTTCAGTCGTTCGGTGGCTTGCGGAGTATCCATCTTTAGCATTTGTCGCCACACATGATATCGAATTGACAGAGATTTTAAAGAATTATTGTGAGAATGTCCACTTTGAAGAACAAGTAACAGAAGGAAAAGGAATCAGTTTTGATTTCAAATTAAAAGAAGGACCTTCAAGGACCCGAAATGCGATTGCTTTGCTGAAAGTTTTGGATTACCCAGAGACTTTAGTAGAAATCGCAAAAACGGAAGCCGCGTCATTTGATGAAAAGCGGCAGTGGCATGTATTGGGATAGGCGAAGTGATCGAAAGTATTTATTGGATCAAAAATCATGGATTTTGCTTCTGCCGTTTATACGTGTTTAGAGCGTGAGACAAAAGTGTTCTTTACTTTTGTCTCACGCTCCTTTTGTTGCATATATGAATAGTAATCCTTTATCTTCGATTTGTTTTTTCTGAAAAGGTTGTCTGACTTCGTCCGATTGATGTCTTTCATTAGGAGATTTTCCTGAGCCCAGCAACCTGATTTTTCTCTGGAACCAAGTTGTTTTTTCATCTGCTGTATTCCATGATACAATAAAGAATCATGTCTATAAGGAGATAGGAAATAAATGGCAAATGCGCTTGAAATAAATAATTTGAAAAAGGTTTATGGAAGTGGGATCGAAGCATTGCGAGGAATCGATCTTTCCGTGAAAGAAGGAGATTTCTATGCGCTATTAGGACCAAATGGAGCTGGAAAGTCTACAACGATCGGAATCATTACTTCTTTAGTCAATAAAACATCTGGAAAAGTGAAGGTCTTCGGTTATGATCTGGATACGGATCTAGTCCGAGCAAAGCAACAGATTGGATTAGTCCCGCAAGAGTTCAATTTCAATCCCTTTGAAACGGTCCAGCAAATCGTCGTGAATCAAGCAGGTTACTACGGTGTCTCTCGCAAAGAAGCGATGAAACGTAGCGAAAAATATTTGAAGCAGTCCAATCTCTGGGAAAAGAGAAATGTCCGTGCACGTATGCTTTCCGGGGGAATGAAGCGAAGACTGATGATTGCTAGGGCATTGATGCATGAACCACGTTTGCTGATCTTGGATGAACCAACAGCAGGAGTCGATATTGAATTGAGACGCGAGATGTGGGAGTTTCTACGAGAATTGAACGAAAATGGTACAACGATCATTTTGACGACGCATTATTTAGAAGAAGCTGAAATGCTTTGTCGTAACATCGGGATCATCCAATCAGGTGAACTAATCGAGAATACTAGTATGAAAGAGCTTCTATCCAAACTTCAATTTGAAACATTTATCTTTGATTTAGCGCCATATGAGACCAAACCTGTGATTGAAGGATACGCTTGTACATTTGAAGATGAACAGACAATCGCTGTCGAAGTTGAACGAAATCAAGGGGTGAACGGAATCTTCGATCAGCTGACAAGACAAGGAATCAAAGTTCTTTCTATGAGGAATAAGTCGAATCGTTTAGAAGAACTGTTCTTGAAAATCACAGAAGAAAATGATCATACGGAGGAGAAAAATGTTTAATCTTTATTTTACTGCATTAAAAAGTTTAGCTATCAAGGAAACGAACCGCTATTTGCGTATATGGGTCCAAACACTGGTTCCACCAGTGATCACGACATCCTTGTATTTTGTTATTTTCGGAAAAATGATCGGTGGTCGGATCGGTGACATGGGTGGTTTTTCATATATGGAATTTATCGTGCCTGGTTTGATTATGATGTCTGCTATCACTAGTTCGTATGCCAACGTTTCTTCGTCCTTCTTCTCTCAAAAATTCCAGAAAAATATCGAAGAAATCTTGGTAGCACCTGTTCCTACGCATGTGATTATTTGGGGCTTTGTGATTGGCGGAGTGGGTCGCAGTATTCTCGTCGGCTCTCTCGTAACGATCATTTCCTTGTTCTTTGTACCACTTCATGTGTATTCATGGTTCATGGTCATCATTACATTATTGATGACGGCAATCTTGTTTTCGTTAGCAGGACTGCTCAACGGGATTTTTGCTCAGTCTTATGATGATGTATCAATCGTGCCTACATTTGTCTTGCAGCCGTTAACTTATCTAGGTGGCGTTTTCTATGCCATCTCTATGTTGCCGCCATTTTGGCAAGCTGTATCGAAAGTCAATCCGATTGTTTATATGATCTCCGGTTTCCGTTACGGATTCCTTGGAACGATCGATGTGCCAGTAGCAACATCGATGATCGTACTTGTGTTATTCATCGTTGTTTTGTACGCTGTTACTTGGTATTTGATCAATAAAGGAAGAGGATTGAGAAGTTAGAAAGAGGTTGTGAAATCAGCGTTTTGATCTGAGTATTAGAGAAATAAACGGGAAAATAGCTCTTCATATTTTGTCGTTTGTTGAGCGAATACCGAGGAGTTGGCAGGAGAACACCATTTATTCCGGAAAATGGACTGTGATAAGATTTTTGTCACAGTCTTTTTTGTTCAATCAGAAACATCTTTTAAGCTGTTCACTTTGCTTCTTTTTTTGTTTCCTAGTATAATGACAATGTTTTTGAGAAAGATTGCGACTTCACTGCTTGATAGAATGGAGAGTAACAAATAAATGACTACTAATTTTTGGAAAGAGCTGCCAAAGCCTTTTTTTGTTTTAGCACCAATGGAAGATGTAACAGATGTTGTATTTCGCCATGTCGTAAAGCATGCAGCAGCACCAGATGTCTTCTTTACTGAGTTTACAAACTCAGACAGTTTCTGTCATCCAGATGGAAAAGACAGTGTACGAGGAAGATTGACCTTTACAGAAGATGAACAGCCGATGGTTGCCCATATTTGGGGAGACAAGCCAGAATTTTTCCGAGAAATGAGCATTGCTATGGCAGAAATGGGCTTCCAAGGAATCGATATCAACATGGGCTGCCCAGTTCCTAATGTAGCAGAACGTGGAAAAGGCAGTGGCTTGATCCTTCGTCCAGAAGTAGCGGCACAATTGATTGAAGCGGCTAAAACTGGTGGTTTGCCTGTCAGCGTCAAGACGCGTATCGGCTATACGGAAATGTCTGAGATGGAAGAATGGATCAGTCACCTGCTTCATCAAGATATAGCCAATCTTTCTGTCCATTTGCGTACGCGTAAAGAGATGAGTAAAGTAGATGCACATTGGGAAGTCATTCCTAAAATCATTGCTTTACGTGACCAAATCGCTCCGCAAACACTAATCACGATCAATGGAGATATCCCCGATCGCCGGACAGGAGAAGAATTGGCTGAAAAATATGGCGTAGATGGCATCATGATTGGCCGGGGGATTTTCAAGAATCCTTATGCATTTGAAAAAGAACCGAGGGAACATACAGAAAAAGAACTGATTGGCCTACTTCGTCTGCAACTAGATCTGCAAGATCATTATTCAGAAATCATCCCGCGTTCGATCACAGGACTGCATCGTTTCTTTAAAATCTATATCAAAGGATTTCCTGGAGCAAATGACTTGCGTGTTCAGTTGATGAATACGAAATCTACCGATGAAGTACGAGAGATCTTAGACACCTTTGAAAAAGAACATCCAACGCTTTTCAGTGGACAATGATTTCTTGCTTGAACACCGCGAATCAGAGGTTGTGAGCCTGCCGTTTAACTCTGAGTTACAAGGAGCAATTTCAAAAAATAGCTCCTCATATTTTATGAATATTGTAACTTGTGACCGAAGAGTTGGTAGGAGAACACCGTTTATAAGAGGTTGTGACAAAAGTCTTGTCGCAACCTCTTTTTTAACCAAAAAAGTGCAAATAGTTTACTTTAAGTAAGAGAATAATTATGATGGATAAAAAAGGTGGAACAAATAACATACTATATATATTGAAATGAACACTGTATGGATGCTCCAACTTGATGAAGCTAAGGAGGAATTCGTATGTCAGAAAAGGAATTAATGAAGGTAGTCGGTTTTTATGAAGGGTTGCCGATCGATGATCCCAAAAGCTTTATGGATGAAAAAGAACAGGTACCTGTACCCAGTCCACAGGATCTTCTGGTAAAAGTCAACGCAGTATCTGTCAATCCTGTCGATACGAAACTTCGCCAAGATAATGGGATAAGAAATGCTTTGCGTATCTTAGGGTTTGATGGGGTCGGGAAAGTCGTTGCTGTAGGCGATGAAGTGCAAAAATTTTCTGTCGGGGATCGCGTGTTTTATGCAGGTACAACAACAAGAGCAGGAAGCAATCAAGAATACCAACTGGTTGACGAACGTATTGCCGCTCTTGCACCGAAAAATCTGTCAGATGAAGAAGCCGCAGCGTTGCCATTGACTTCATTGACCGCTTATGAATTGTTATTTGAAAAATTTGGTCTGATTCCAGAAGAAAATGCCAACCGCGGGAAAAAAATCTTAGTGATCAACGGAGCTGGGGGCGTCGGTTCGATTTTGAATCAACTAGCGCATTGGGCTGGTCTAGAAGTCTATGCGACTGCAAGTCCGAAGAATTTTGAATGGCTGAAAAAAACAGGTGTAGACTATCCAATTGATTATCATCAAGACTTAAGTAAAAGTTTTCGTGAATTAGGAATCGATCAAGTAGAGTATGTCGCTGTATTATTTGATATTACCCGCTACTTTGATCAGATCAAGCACCTTGTCCGACCATTTGGACATGTGGGAACGATCGTAGGAATCAAAGAGCCGTTAGACATAGGTGTTTGGAAAAACCAATCTATCAGTTTCGACTGGGAGTACATGTTCGCTAAAACAGACTATAACTATGAAATCGAAACGCAAGGAGAAGCTTTAGCGCACATTGCTGCTTTAGCAAACGAAGGGATTATCCGTAGTACATTGAGCAAGGTCTATTCAGATGGGATCAATGCGAAGAACTTGAAACAAGCAACCAAAGACGTAGAAACAGGACATATGTTAGGAAAAGTCGTTGTTAGTGGTCCGTTCAACGGATAAGTAGGAATACGCCGATTTTCTTCTTATCATAAATAAAAACAAGAGCTCATGACAGTAATTTGCCATAAGCTCCTGTTTTTTTATTTATAATAAGCGAATCAATGAAAGGGAAAGAATACCTACCAAGACGATCACCAATAAGCTTTTTGAAAGAATAGCAGCTAAAAGCGTAGGAACTGAAGCCAAAGCATTTTCGAGATTAATCTGCGGCAGATGTCCGATGTTTTGGGTAAATAGACTGCTGAACCATAAAGCAGACATAATGACGATTGGGACAAAACTTAAATACTCAAGCAACGGTCGCGGTAAGTCGAATTTTTTCAGTAAGACAAACGGTAGGACCCTAGAAAGCCAAGTCGCTAGAGTACAACCTAAAATAGTCAGCAATGTAAATTCAAAAGAAGGCATGTTTGATCCACACCCCCAATCCGCACCCAATCAATGTTACAACTACGATCACTAAGTTGCTTGGGATAAAAATCAGTCCGACATATACCAGAATCAAAGTGAGACCAATCAGGATCAACTGTAATCGTTTAGAGGTGTTTCTATCAGAAATGACTTGAAGATAAAGTAAGCCGATAAACATAGCGACGATGGCGAAATCCAAACCAAACTGTTTCGGATCAGTAATAAAATTACCTAAAAATGCGCCAACAAGAGAAGAACCCACCCACGTCAAATAAGAAATCCAATTAGCTGTATTCATCCAACGAAAGTTTAACTTTTGTCCAGTATAGTTCAATTTATTCATTCCCAGTGCGAAACTTTCATCTGTCAGCAATGTGCCAATCAGCAGATTTTGAAGTAGCCGATTTTTCTTGAAATAAGGGGCAATCGTCATACTCATCAAAATCATTCGGGAATTGACTAGAAAGGTCGAGAGAACGATGGAAAGCAACGGACTATGGCTAGCAAGCATGCTGACTGTGATAAATTGGGCGGAACCAGCATAGATCAGCAGGGACATCAACGTGACGACTAGCGGATGAAACCCGGCAGCTTTCCCAACGATACCAAATGCAAGTCCAATACCGATATAACCAAAAACGGTAGGTAACGTGTCTTTGATCGCAGTTTTTATATCTAATTTTTCATCCAATAACAAAACTCCTTTAGCACGACATAAATTTTCATAATTGTCGTCAAACTTGTGAATATTCTAAATTTTTGTTCAACGTTTGTCAATGGTAAATAGTTCATACGGGGGAATACTTAGAAGATAAAATTCTACTAGAAAAAATAAAAATGAGTATATTTCATATAGTAAAAATAAAATAACGTATTATATGTATAATTTTACCGCTTATTCCTTATCCCTTAATGGATTTTAAAATTATAAAACAACTATTATGATTAAGTTTTTTTAAAAATACTGGTAAATGAACAATTGGTTTTAACAGCGATGATATCATGAAAAACAAGGAACGTCTTACGAAAAAATGATTTTTAGAAATGAAAAATGAAGATCAGATGGATTGGTATATGTTATTTCATACAAAATCATGTTGCGATTGTTTTCAACTGAAGGAGAGCCATATTTATAAAGGAGTTGGCAAAATGGAAGTATGGGAGATCATCGAATTTGTTCGAAAGCAAAAAGGTATCTCCGTAGCAGAATTATGCGGAAAGGAAGTCAGCCGATCCGTTTACGAACGGTTTGTAAAAAATCAAGCAGACACGACAGTTAGCAAATTTTCATATTTTTTACAAAAACTCAATCTTGGTTATGATGAACTTAGGATATTCGATTATCCGCCGGAAGTGGCAAACATGGACCGGATGATGAAAGAAATGGTTTTAGCATTTATGAATCAAGATAAAGAAGAATTACAACATTTGATCAGCCTGTGCGAAGAAAAAGGAGACATCACTCAAAAGGAGAGACATCTAGCTAGTTTATGTAAATTACTGATTGCTCGTATAGTAGATGAGCCAATTGCTGTTTGACTGGATACAATGCAGAACTATCAAATAAACTTTTCACTGAGAAAAAATCTATGTATAGACGATCAAATATAACATTGACACGTGAGTTAGTGGATAAATATATGAAGTGGGACGAACAATCAATTACTGCCAGAGCAAAAGAATTGAGTAGTGAAGCATTATCAATATGGAAATTTCCAATTAAAACAGATGTAGAGGTCCTACCATCTATAGCAGGCGAACACTATCTAGATGAAGATATAAATATCACAGGAAATAAACCTAAATTGTTATCTATCGATGAAAAAGAATTTAAAGTAGATAGTTGGAAAAAATTATTACTTACATTTTTGGATTTCGTATGGGAAGTTGATAGTCGGACGTTTGCTAATTTAAAAAAGAAGGAAGCACTTAAACGATTGTTTGATATAGAGGAAATGAGAAACCCTGGAATGCTATCAAATGGAGATAGCATTGAAACAAATTTTAGTGCTGAAACAATACTTTCAATTGTGAAGTTAATTGCTGTAGAATACGATATTTTTGAAGATATAAGTTACACAATTTAAATTTAATTGAAGAGTTGAAATCTATGAATTTCTTAAAGTTGTTACGATAAAATATAGAAAAAGAGGCTGGGACAGAAGCGTTTAACTCCAAGTAATAAGAAGGAATTCACGAAAATTACTTTTCAAATTTTTGTGAATTTCAGCTTATTTCCGAAGGAGTTGCTTCTGCTTCCGCCGTTTATATGCGTTTAGAGGGTGAGACAAAAGTGTTCTTTACTTTTGTCCCACGCTCTTTTTCATATGTGATTGGACAAAATACATAATAGTTAAAAGTTATTTAACCAACGAGCTATATAGGAAAATAATAATTTATATAAAAAAGATTATCTTTCCATTTTAATCTTTTCCCAACTTCAACTTCCGTATATTCAAGAAGTGCTGAGCAGTGACTGCCAAGGCACCGTATAAAATCGCATTGCCTTTCAAACGGGTGTTGCGTACCAAAATGTCTTTCGTAAACTGGCTTGTCAAGTTCGCATGGATTTGTTCGATCATTTGCGGATTTTTTTCGTAAAGCTTACTATTGATGACGATCACATCTGGGTCATACATCATGATGATATTATTGATCCCAATGCTTAACAGGGCAGCATTTTTTTTGAGTAGATCTGTGGCATCTGTGTCTCCCTTTTTGACATAATCAGTCAAGATATCTGAGTTGACATAGTCTAACCCTTTTAACCGGGCAAATTCTTCATAAACAGCTTTGCTGGAAGCATATTGTTCCAAGCATCCTGAATTCCCACAAGGACAAGGTCGACCATCAGGGTATAAAATCGAGTGACCAAGTTCCCCAGCCTTTCCATGTTTGCCGACTTGCAATTTCCCAGATGCTACAATCCCGCAACCAATACCACTGTGTATACTAATACTTACAAGGTTTTGATAATGGGAAGAGAAGGTATATTCTCCCAAAGCCGCCAAGTTTGCTTCGTTATGTAGGTAAATAGGAAAGTCATAATGATCAGCTAATTCTTTTTGTAAATCGATTTTGTGCAGATCATAATAGGGCGTAAAAATTGGGTGGTCTTCGAAAACTACGCCGTGTATACCAATCGTCATCCCGACAATTCCATGTGGCGTTTCTGGCAAGTCTCTTATCAATTGATGGATTGACTCTTGAATGTGATCAAACACGTTTGTGGCATCAATCGAGATCCGACGCTTAGAGATCGAAGATAGGACAGTGCCGTCAATATAAGAAAGCATTCCTTCTAAATAATTATAGCCAATATCAAAAGAAAGAGCTGTGGCAGATTGGGGATTGAAAGTCAACATGATCGGCTTTCTTCCTCCTGCAGTGGAGGCATCTCCGACACGGGTTTCAACAATCAGCTGATCATCTAGAAGTTTTTTAGTGATGTCTGACACAGATGCTTTGTTCAACCCTGTTGCAGCGGCTAATTCTGCGCGAAATACTTCTTTTTTTTCAATAATCGTTTTTAAAAGCGTTGCTTGGTTCAATTCGCGAATCGTGTATTTACTTGAGATCATAGAAGTTCCTTTCTTGGTCCTCTGCTAGTAAAACCAACGTTATATGTTAAAGTATAGCGTGTCTTATTCCATTCGACAATGAAACATTTGTTATAAAATTAGAATCAATTAAATGACAAATGAATTTTTTGAAAGCGCTTGACAAAGATAAAGAAAGTCGCTTATGATGCAATTGTAAATTAGTTTAGTGTACTAATCAACTAAAAACAAGGAGGAACAAGATGAGTTATTTTCCGATGATCAAAGAAGTAAAGTATGAAGGGCCAAGAACAGAAAATCCATTTGCTTATCGACATTATGATCCTGAACAAGAAATCTTGGGGAAACCAATGAAAGAACATTTACGATTTGCAGCTGCTTACTGGCACACGATGACGCAAGACGGATCTGATCCATTCGGCAACCCTGTGAATATTCGCTCTTGGGAAGGCGAAAATCCATTAGAAACAGCGAAGAACCGAGTAGAAGCATTTTTTGAACTTCTTGAAAAATTGCATATCGAATATTTCTGTTTCCATGATGTAGACATTGCTCCAGCTGGGGATTCTTTAGAAGAATTTTTCCAAAACATAGATACCATCACAGATTTGATCAAAGAAAAAATGGAACAGACTGGGATCAAGTTGCTTTGGAATACCGCCAATTTATTTTCTCATCCGCGTTTTGTCCATGGAGCAGCTTCGTCAAGCAACGGAGAAGTTTTTGCCTACGCTGCAGCTCAAGTAAAGAAAGGATTAGATGTCAGTAAAAAGCTAAATGGAAAGAACTACGTCTTCTGGGGCGGACGAGAAGGTTATGAGTCTTTGCTGAACACCGATATGAGATTCGAACAGGACAATATTGCGCGGTTATTCAAAATGGCGGTGGCATATGGTGAAAAAATCGAACATAAACCGCAATTTTTGATCGAACCTAAGCCCAAAGAACCTTCGAAACATCAATATGACTTTGACGCTGCTACGACAATGGCATTTATCCAGAAATATGATTTATCAGGAGACTTCAAGCTCAATCTTGAAGCAAATCATGCGACTTTGGCAGGCCACACCTTTGAACATGAATTGACTGTTGCCCGATGCTATGATGCTTTGGGATCAATCGATGCCAATCAAGGGGATCTTCTTCTAGGGTGGGATACAGATGAATTTCCAACCAATATTTATGACACGACGCTAGCCATGTACGAAATTTTGAAAAATGGCGGGATCGCACCAGGAGGAATCAACTTTGATTCGAAAGTACGACGTTCTTCCTTTGAGATGGAAGATCTATTACTTGCGCATATTGCTGGAATGGATACCTTTGCACGAGGATTGAAAGCTGCCGCACGATTGATAGAAGAGGAGTTTTTCGAAACAATCAAAGAAAAACGTTATGCAAGCTATAAATCAGGTGTGGGAGAACGGATCGTCATGGATCAGGAAGATCTTGAATCACTGACAGAGTATGCTTTAGCACATGACCAAATAAAGAATGAATCAAGTCACTTAGAATGGATCAAGTCGCGTTTGAACGATTACCTAGTATAGAAAGGAATTCTTTATGATAAATAACCCGATTTTAACTGGATTCCATCCAGATCCTAGTGTTTGTCGTGTTGGGAAAGATTATTATATCGCTGTTTCTACTTTTGAATGGTTCCCAGGTGTCATGATCTATCATTCAAAGGATTTAAAACATTGGCACTTGGTAAGTACGCCTGTCAACCGAACAAGTCAGCTGAATATGTTAGGGAACCCGGATTCTGGAGGTGTCTGGGCTCCTGCTTTGAGTTATCACGATGGGAAATTCTGGCTGATCTATTCCGATGTCAAGGAATTGAGTTGTAGTTGGAAAGACGTGAACAATTATTTGATTACATGTGATACCATCGACGGAAAATGGACAGATCCAATCTATTTGAATAGCTCAGGATTCGATCCTTCCTTGTTCCATGAGGAAGATGGGAAAAAGTACTTGGTCAATATGGTTTGGGATTATCGTCCTACTCGTCATTCTTTCTATGGAATCGCCCTTCAAGAATATTCACCCGAAGAAAGAAAATTGATTGGTCCATCAAAGATCATCTTTAAAGGGACGAATCGAAAATTGACAGAAGCACCTCATCTTTATAAAATCAACGGTTATTACTATTTGCTGACTGCAGAAGGTGGGACGAAGTATGAACATGCGGCAACCATTGCCCGATCAAAGAAAATCGAGGGTCCGTACGAGATCCATCCAGAGAATCCGTTGATTACTTCTTGGTCATCTCCCGAACTGCCTTTGCAAAAAGCAGGTCATGGGTCATTCGTTCAGACACATACAGATGAATGGTATTTTGTCCATTTGACAGCTAGACCACTAAAATACAAAGAAACACCGCTTTTAGAAAACAGAGGGTATTGCCCCTTAGGAAGGGAAACTGCGATCCAGAAAATAGAGTGGAAAGGGGGATGGCCGTATATAACTGGAGGGAATTTTCCAAAAAATAGAGTGGAAAGCCCGTCCATACCAGAACAGATGTGGGAAAAAACACCTATCAAAGAATCATTCGATCAAGAACAGCTCCCTCTGCATTTTCAAACATTAAGGATTCCCTTTACCGAAGAAATCGGTAGTTTGACTGAGCGAAAAGGTTATTTGAGACTGTTTGGTCGAGAATCATTCCATTCGCTGTTCACCAAATCTTTAGTTGCTAGACGATGGCAGCATTTTTCATTTGAAGCCGTGACGAAAGTAGAATGTTCACCTGAGAATTTTATGCAACTAGCAGGAATGACGAATTATTACAATACTAAGAACTGGTCAAGCATCCATCTTACACATGATGAAGAGAAGGGAAGGGTCATCGCTCTTTTAGATTGTGTCAATGGACAATTATGTGAACCAGTCGGAATCATCCCCACACCTGATAATGTAAGCGCTGTATATTTAAAAACTATTGTTTCTTATGAGACATATCGTTATTCTTATTCATTCGACGGGAAAGTATGGATAGACGTTGGTCATACTTTTGATAGCTTAAAACTTTCCGATGATTATACTGCTGAAACCCAAGAAGGATTTTTCACGGGAGCATTTGTTGGTATGTTTGCCATCGATACTTCCGGCACAAGACTGGCTGCAGATTTTGATTTCTTTTCGTATGAAGAAAAAGGAGGGAAGCCATGAAACAATGGAAGAAGCTGAGTGTCGCTCTATTAGGAGTCAGTCTGATAGGCGTACTAACTGCTTGTGGAACGGGATCTGAACGTTCTTCAGAAGACAATTTAGAATTGACTGTGTGGACGTTCACAGACGAACTTTCGACGATGATCAATGAGTATTATTTGCCAGCTCATGAATCTTTGGATTACGAGATAAAGATCGTAGAGATTCCTTCTGATCAGTTTGAGACAAAATTAGATCCAGTGTTAGGAACAAGAAATGCACCTGATGTCATTGCCTTAGAATCTGCGTTCGTAAAAAAATATGTCGAATCAGGATTGATGGCTGATCTAGGAGAATACGGTCTGGAAGAAGCAGCAAGTGATACCTACTTATATGTCAAGGATGTCGGAACTAGCAGAGAAGGGACTTTACATGCTTTAGCTTGGCAAGCAGCGCCTGGCGGATTTTATTATCGTGCTTCTCTAGCAGAATCACTTTTAGGGATTACAGATGCAGACCAGATGCAAGAGCAAATAGCTGATTACGAGAAATTTTATGAAGTGGCAAAAGAAGTCAAAGAAAACAGTGGCGGGACTGTCCAGATGATCTCCAGTGTCCAAGACTTAGCAAAACCATTTTTTGGTATGCGGGAATCAGGATGGGTGGAAGATGAAAAGCTAATCATCGATGATAAACTTCATGAATTAATGGATATTTCACGGCGATTTGTTGAAGAAGATTTGACGAAAGATACAGAAGGTCAATCAGAAGCATGGTTTGCTGGAATGAATGGCGAGACAGACTTTGGATATAGTCCGCCTACATGGGGATTACATTATTGGTTGAAACAAAATGCTACTTCTGCAGACGGCTCTAGAACAACAGAAGGGGATTGGCGGATGATCCAAGGACCTTCTTCTTGGTTTTGGGGTGGTACATGGATCGGTGCCACGGACACCTCAGAAATGAAAGAAGAAGCGGCAGCGCTGATCCAATATCTAACTACTGACCCAGAATTTTTGGAACAATGGGCAAAAGATACGGGAGACTTCGTATCGAATGAACGGGTAGTAGAAGCAATCAAATCGTCTTACCAAGAAGACTTTCTGGGCGGGCAAAACCATTATAATGAGTTTTCTGAAATGGTCCAATCAATCAATGCAAAAATTCTGACTGAATATGATCAAACAATCGAAACGTTGTTTATCGACCATTGCTTGACACCTTATTCTAAAGGAGAGACGGACAAAGAATCGGCTATCCAAAATTTCAAAGATGCCGTAGCAAATGCTTATCCTGATTTAGAAATCGATTAGCTGGGACAGTTGTCTAAAAGGTACAAGAAAGGAGATTCGAGTGAAAAAAGCTAGATTTGAGCGCTACAATCGTTATGGTTTATTATTCATTGCCCCATTTTTCTTAGCATTTCTAGTATTTCAGCTTTATCCAATCTTCTATACTATTTTTTTAAGCTTCACAGATTTGAAAGGATGGAGTACAGAAGCCTCGATCGTCGGTTTCGAAAACTATGTCAATCTTTTGAACAATGCATTGTTCCTTCAATCAATCAGAAACACGTTGATTCTTTGGGGTGTGAATTTTGTCCCTCAGATTACGTTGGCGCTCCTTTTGGCTGCTTGGTTTACAAATCTCAAATTGAAGTTGAAAGGGACTGGTTTCTTTAAAATCATTTTCTATTTGCCAAACATTATTACAGCAGCGTCTGTAGCCGTTCTATTTTTTGCGTTGTTCAGCTTTCCGATGGGGCCGATGAATTTGGTCCTGACTCATTTAGGCGTGTTGGAGCGACCGTTTGATTTTTTCCGAAGTGTGGCAAGTACACGCTTGATTGTCTCTTTTATTCAGTTTTGGATGTGGTATGGACAGACAACGATCGTGCTTGTTTCAGGGATATTAAGTATCGATCAGTCGCTTTTCGAATCTGCTATGGTTGATGGTGCAAGTGATGCTCAGATTTTTCGAAAGATTACGTTGCCGTTATTGAAACCTATCATGCTGTATACTTTAGTGACGTCATTGATTGGGGGTCTGCAGATGTTCGATATCCCGTTTTTATTGACTAACGGAAATCCTGACAATAGTGTCAATACGATCACGATGTTCATCTACAAACAAGCGTTTACTGGTAGTCGGAATTTTCAGATTGCTGCGACAGCCTCTGTCATTTTGTTAGGGATGTCGATTCTTTTGAGTACATTGCTTTTCCGGTTTTTCCAAGAAAAGAGCAAAGTGAGGGGAAGAAATGGATAAACACTATCGGTTGCAACGTCTGCTGATTTATGGATTCATGTTGTTACTGACGTTTTTGAGTATTTTTCCCTTTTGGGTCGTTCTGATGAATTCCACACGTTCAGCAGAGCAAATACAACAAGGGCTATCCTTACTTCCGGGAACACAGTTAGCAGCGAATTGGCATGTTTTGAGGAATAAAGGATTCGATGTGTTCAACGGATTCCAAAATAGTTTGGTGATCTCAGCTGGTGCTACGTTATTGAATGTTTATTTCTCTGCCTTGACTGCGTACGGATTGATTGCTTATCGCTTCAAAGGAAAAAGACTTGCTTTTGCCGTTATTCTTGGATTGATCATGATTCCTCAGCAGATCAGCATGATTGGTTTTTATCAATTTATGAATCGGTTGGATTTGCTGAATAGCTATATTCCATTGATCTTTCCAGCGATTGCATCGCCTACGACTGTCTTCTTTTTGAAACAATATCTGGAGACTGTCTATCATTCCGATTTGGCAGATTCAGCGCGTTTAGATGGTGCAGGAGAGCTGAAGATTTTCCATAAAGTGATGCTTCCTTTGATGAAACCGGGATTAGCGACGATGGCTATATTTTCATTCGTGACTACTTGGAACAATTTTTTGATGCCGCTGATCTTGATCAACGATACTGACAAATTTACCTTGCCGATGTTGATCCAGCTGTTAAAAACCGATGTCTATCGTACAGAATTCGGCAGTATGTATCTAGGGATTTCTCTCAGTATCGCACCGCTTCTGCTGATTTATCTGTTTTTATCGAAGTACATTATAGGTGGCGTGACTGCAGGTGGGATCAAAGAATAGGAAAAACAGACATTGTCAGCAGTCGCTTTTGATATTTATAATAAAAACAAGGCAGGTGGTTAAATGTATATTTTAGGTATTGATCTAGGAACTAGTTCATTGAAGGGATTAGTAATGGATAGGAATGGGACGATCCAGGGTGCGGCGAGCGAAGACTATCCGTTGCTACAACCAGAAGCTGGATTTAGTGAACAAGATCCTAAAGACTGGATCCAAGCTTGTGGTCAAGTGATCGAAGAATTAGCTGAAAAAGTGCCTGATTTTACTCAAAAATTAGAAGGAATCAGTTTTTCTGGTCAAATGCACAGTTTAGTCGTACTAGATGAAGCAAACCAACCGTTAAGAAATGCGATTTTATGGAATGATGTGCGTACAACCAAAGAGTGTGAAGAAATAATGGAAAACTTTGGTGATCGATTACTTGAGATTACCAATAATCGCGCATTAGAAGGTTTTACGTTGCCTAAAATGCTATGGCTTCAAGAAAATGAGCCGGAATTATGGTCAAATGTTCGTCATGTTTTATTGCCGAAAGATTACCTTGGATTTTGGCTGACAGGAAACCAGCAGATGGATTATTCAGATGCTGCAGGTACGTTATTACTTGATATGGAAAGAAAAACATGGTCTGAGGATCTCTTACAGACTTTCCATATCTCTCCTAAAATACTGCCTCCGCTTGTATCTTCTACTACTTGCATTGGATCGGTACGCAAAGAACTAGCAGAACAATTTGGTTTTCACAAAGAAGTAAAGGTATTTGCTGGCGGAGCAGACAATGCATGTGCTGCTTTAGGTGCTGGGATCATCCAAGATGGCGCAGCTATGGTCAGTATTGGAACCTCAGGAGTATTTTTGTCTTATGAGAAAAATAACCAAAAGTCTTATGAAGGCAAACTCCATTTATTCCATCATGCAATAAATGATGCTTATTATTCTATGGGAGTGACATTAGCTGCGGGACACAGTCTCAATTGGTTCAAAAAGACTTTTGCCAAAGGACTTTCTTTTGACGAACTGCTGCAAGGAATTGAAAAGATCGAGCCAGGTTCAAATGGATTATTGTTCACACCCTATCTCTCAGGAGAACGAACACCGTACGCCGATAGTCAGATACGGGGGAGTTTCATTGGTATGGATACTCGACATACACTTAGCCATTTTACCCGAGCGGTGTTGGAAGGAATCACCTTTTCATTGAAAGATTCGCAACAGTTGATGGAAGAACTAGCGAGTCGCAGATTTACACGTATTGTTTCGGTGGGAGGAGGCGCAAAAAATCTTGCATGGCTACAAATCCAAGCAGATATTTTTGATGCAACGGTCTATTGTTTAAGTGTGGAGGAAGGACCTGCATTAGGCGCAACAATGATTGCTGCACTAGGATTAGGGTGGTTCGATACACCTGAAAGCTGTTGTCAGACTTTTATCCAATATACAGATGCAGTGGAACCTCTCTCACAAAATGTAGAAAAGTATCGTAAAATCTATCAACAATACCGAAAAATCTATCCAGCAACGAAGGAAATCTGTCATAACTTATAATTTATAAAACAGAAGGGCTGTGACAAAAGTTTTGTCACAGTCTCTTCTTCTTTCTTGAATCTGACCACTTCTGTCACAACCTCTTCCATCTTCTTTATTTCAACCTTGGTTCGATTCTTTTCATCTCAGCAATCAATGCTTTTCTGCGCGGATATTTTTCTCGAAGTTCTTTGGTCAACAATTTAGCTGTCACAAGTCCGTTTGGCAAGCTAGCCATTTTTTCTATTTGGTTGCCAAGTTTTTGGTATTCCAATTTTGTCGCAAAATTAGCTACGTTTTGACGTAATTCAAATTCATATTTTTGTAATAACTGTTTAGGACAATAGTTTTTCAAGATATCAAAGTACTGATCGACCATGATCAATCTGTCTGTACTTTTTACATAATCCCACAATAAATCATAACAACCTTCTGCTGCATAAAAACGATCCACATTTTTATGATATTTAAGAGCTGAAAACAGTTCATTACGTATGATCGGCCATGTTTCAGGTGGACATGCGTTTTTTAGTTTTTCCAATGTAGGGAAGTGGATACTGTCAGATGCTAATAAACGTTTTTTCAAATTTTCTATTTTACTTGTATCATCCGTATTTTTTAAAGTAGAGCCAGTTGTTTTTTTGATGGATTTAGACTGCTTGTCCGCGTGTGTTTGTTCTTTTTTGTGGAGCTCGCCTTTTTTTACAGATTCTTTTCGTTTTTTGGCTATTTTTTTCTTTTGGCTAGCAAACTCTTTTTCCTGAAATTCTTCTTTCAGGATTTTTATGGAGTAGTTTTTTGAATAAGAGGCGTCAGTATGATCGACTTGGCAGACGAACCAAGAGAACATTTGCCTTTTTTCTGCACGGGGTACTTCTGCTAATAATTCTTTCCATAAATAATAACAGTCCTCTATCAGAAGAAGTGATCGTTCGTCCGCAGGCTCCAAATAGCATGTTTCAAGAGTAGCAATCACTTCATTGATCAATTCGAATGCGGGAAGATAGGCATTTTGCTGTATAAGCGACTCAACAGCTTCTTGGATGAACTTTCGCATCTCCATGATGAACTTCGCTGTTTTCCTGTTTTTATTTTTTCCGATAGGATGATCGTATTTGTGGGCGATCGTTGCTAATTTATCTGTGTAGTTTATTGCATGGAGCGGGATTTTCTCTTTGAAGCGTTCGATAAATTGCGGATGTTCTATAAGAATCTCTGTTAAAAGTTCCCGTACAAGAGAGGAACTAGCGGAAGAAACAAGGGAAGAGAGTTCGGAAAGCGAGTAGTTGGATTTTTTTATGGGTTGTTCTTCGTAAGCGAATAAGACAGCGGCCATGTGCTTGCAGTTTTTTCCTTCTATGGCATATAAACAATCGCAAGTCATATTCATCTTTTCATCCCATGTGATCACTACCTTATAATCTTCCGTGCCAGAAACTGTTGCAGTCAAGTGTTTGCTCGTATAGTTCAAATGACTGACAAACCCGTGCAGATGATAGCTATACCTGCGTTCCAAAATGTTTTCAGGAAAAAGCTCAAGCCAATTATTCATATAGTTCTCCTTTCATGAAACACTTGTTTATATTTAGTATAAAGAATCGTCAAAGAAAAAAGTAGCTGATTTTACTATATCTGTGAAGCAACTTTTTCTCGAATTGTCAAAAATTAATTCTGCGTTCCTTTTCTTAGATAATGGGAGAAAAAGTAAAAAAATAGCGTATTTTAAAAATGGAACTTTTTGTTTTTTTATTTATCTGGCAAAAATGAAGGAATTTTGTTGGAAATAAATAATTGTTCCAATTGATAAAAGAGGTATGATGTAACGCAAAGAAAGATTCAAGCAGCGTTCGTATCAACAGTCCGAATCGCCACTTGCTTTGTACAGTAGATAGTAAGCGGTTTAACGAAGGGGATAAAAGATATTTTTCCTGCTTTGTTAACTTAGAATGTGTCTTCCCCAAAATTCATTTTTTCTAAAGGTAAAACATAAGTAGGCAGATACTACCAATTATCCGTTACAAAACGCTGCTTGAGATTTTTCTTTAAATCCATACAAATTTTTCTATACCCGACTAAATTGGTTCCTGATTCATCAAGTAATTGACTTTCTTTGATAATATGATAAAAATGCAAGCAAGGAGGAAGATAAACACGCTTAAAGATCTGAACCAATTGATTGATTACATCGAAGAACATTTGACAGAAAGTCTTACCTATAAAAAAATAGCCGAAAATACAGGAATCTCTGAATATCAGTTAAAGCGCATCTTTACGTTTATTGCAGGGATGTCTCTGATGGACTATATCAAAAACCGTAGATTGGCTTTGGCTAATCGCGATCTTCTAGGTGGGGAAAAAGTAACAGAAACGGCGTTTAGATATGGATATGAAACAGTCGAGGGTTTTTCAAGAGCTTTTCGTGATTGGTCAGGTTATCTGCCTTCAGAAATCAGCAGATATGGCATACAAAAATCTTTTCCACGCTTGACATTTTTTATTGATGTCAGAGGAGGAAAATCGATGGAATTTCGTATCGAAAAGAAAGAACAGTTTTATGTGGTAGGTGTGGCGAAAAAAGTCCCTGTCCAATTTGAAGGAGTCAATCAAGAAATACAAAAGTTAGTGCAGACGATTACGGAGACTCAAAGGGAAGAGATGCACAAGTTAGGAGATTTATATCCACATCAAGTAATCAACGTTTCTTATGGATTTGATGGAGACCGCTTGGAAGAAAAGGGTAGTTTAATGCACATGATCGGCTTTGCTACAACAAAAGAAAATCCGTACGCCGATTTAGAAATGCTTGCTATAGAAGAACATACTTGGGCCATTTTTCCTAATAAAGGACCATTTCCTCAAACTTTACAAGACACTTGGGGGAAAATCTATGCAGAATGGCTTCCTTCTTCAGATTATGAGTTAGTTGAAGCTCCCGAGATCTCTTTTACAAAATGGGGAGAGGACTTCAGTCATGTTTACAGCGAGATTTGGATTGCAGTGAAAGCAAAAAAATAGTTAAAAAATGAAAGTATCCCTACAAGAAGAGCGTAATCGTGTCATTTCTCTTTAATTTTATGTAAGATGAACTTAACATAATAGAAAGGGTGGGAGAAATGGCAAAGTATAAGATTGAAGAAAAACCAGAGTTTGCAGTGACAGGTATTGGTGTGGAATTGAAAAGTAGCAATACAGATTTTGTCGGTTTGGCAGCAGAGAAGCAAGCCTTTGAGCAAAAAGTCATCAGTGACGGAACAATAGACACCTTGAAAAAAGCTGCTGAAAATCATTATTTCTTTACAGTCAACGAACCCTATGACGGGAAAATGATGTACTATGTCGGTGTTCAAACGAGCCAAGATGTTCCTAACACTACGAGAATCATCCCATTTCCAAAAGGAACCTATCTCGTTGTAAGCGATTCATCTGAGTCGCCTGAAGAACTAAGGAATGATTTGACGAATACGGCCTTTGGACATGTTTTAAGAGAAGTAGAAGATTACGCCTATGTTGGGGGACCGAATGCTGTCGTCGAAATGGGTGTTGCCGATGGGAAATACATTGGAGAAATCTGGATACCGGTAGTCAACAAACCATGATAATATAGAGGTCGTGAAAGTAGCGTTTTGACCTGAGCATTAGAGAGGAAAAATGGAAAATAGCTTTCCATATTTTGTATTTTTCAGAACTAATGCCGAGGGTCAGCTACTTGAACACCGTTTATCAAGACGTCATGACTTCAGCGCTTTGACCTGAGCATTAGAGAGGAAAAGAGGCATGACAAGGCTTTTGTCCCCCAGAGAATAAAAGAATTTATGTAGACGATTCCGATCAGAAAAATGCAGGCCCAATAGAGAGAATTATAAAAATCTCTCTACGAGGCCTGTGTTTTCTGGTCTTTTTTCTTTTTCCAAAACGGCTATTTTATGTATCAGACTATCAAGTGTGATCTTAGCCATTTCTTCTTCTGCTTTTTTCTGCAGCCGAACGTAGCTTTCTTCTAAAGCTTCTTGGATATTTGCACCAACGACGCAATTTGGGTTTGTTTTTGGATCGACTTGGATAAGCTGTGTATTACCTTCAATGCTACGATAGACATCTAATAAAGAAATCTGATCTGGTCTTTTGGCAAGGGAAGGTTGCGGTTTTCCGGTTTTTGTAAGGATCAAGCCGGATTTTTTGAGCTGACTCATGATTTTACGTACATTTGCTGCATTTGTTTCGATACTACTGGCAATCATCTCACTAGAAAGCAATCGGGTATCTTGAAACATTTCAATATAGGCAAGTACATGGATTGCATCACTAAATTGCAGAGAATACTTCATCAATTGTCATCCTTTCATTTTTTTTGCTTGACTTATCTTACCACACTCTTTATGATAAAGGTGTAATTTATAAATGTACAGCTATAAATCTTAACAAATAAAAAGAATAAGGAGTGGGAAATATGCATTATTTAGTAACAGGAGCAACTGGAGGTTTTGGTGGTTATGCGCTGGAATTCTTAAAAAAGATGGTTCCACAAAATGAAATTTATGCACTAGTACGTAGTGAAGAAAAAGGAGAAGCACTAAAAGAAGCTGGATTTAATATACGTATTGGTGATTATGGTGATTTAGATTCACTGAAAGAAGCATTGAAAGGAATAGATCGATTGCTTTTTGTTTCTGGCGTTCCAGGAAATCGCCAAGCCGAACATGAGAATGTAGTGAAAGCAGCACAAGCAGCTGGGGTATCTTATATCGCTTATACAAGTTTTGCAGATGCCGATCACTCAATCAGTGTATTAGCGCCAGATCACCAATTCACTGAAAAAACGATTAAGGATTCAGGTATTCCCCATACATTTTTACGGAACAATTGGTATGTAGAGAATGAATTACCTATCATTGGGCAAGCTTTAAAAACTGGTCAATTCATTTATGCTGCAGGAAATGGAAAAACAGGTTGGGCATTGAAACGTGAATATGCAGAAGCCGCAGCAAAAGTACTAGTAGAGAATGACTCCCCAGAAATCTTAGAATTATCCGGCCATCTAACTGACTATGAAGAATTAGCCAAGGCATTAGCGCGTGCGACAGGTAAAGAGTTAGAAATTATTGAAGCAAGTGATGCAGCGTTTGTCGAAAATCTAAAAGAAGCCGGATTCCCTCAAGAAGCAGCTGACATGTTTTTAGCGATCCAACATGATATCAAAAAGGGTCAGTTAGCTGTTTCTTCTGATGATTTAGAAAAAGTTTTGGAAAAACCATTAGTCTCTCTTGAAGCAGCATTGAAAGAAATATTGGATCAGGAATAATGGATGATAAAAGAGGTTGTGAAAAAGCCGCTTAGTTTTGAGTATGAAGAAAAATTTTATGAAAATGGCTTACCACATTTTTGCATAAATTTGATTTCATACCGATAAACTGGTTTTTGAACACCGTTTACCAGAGGTTGTAAAAAAGCTGTTCTGCATCAAGTAATAAGAAGAGTCAAATAAAAATAGCTCTTCATATGTTTCGTTTGGCTGGACTTATTACCGCGGAGTTGGCAGGAGAACGCCGTTTTTATTCAGAAAAAGAAGCTGAGACAAGATTTTTGTCTCAGCTTCTTTTGTTTATCAATAAAAAAGTCTGGGGAAGACGATGGATCAGGCTTTATTGGAAACAGAGCCGATTTTATCATTTGCTTTTACATCACGTGCGGGTTCGATTTCTAAGCTTTGGACTTTGTCGCCATTTGTGAATACAACGACCATATCCGTGTTTTTGCCTGCAGATTGAATAGCAGCAAGATCAACTAAAGCAATCAATTGACCTCTTGCGACTTTTTGACCTTCTTCTACATATAAAGTGAATGGTTCGCCTTTTAAGTCAACAGTGTTGATGCCCATATGAAGCAAGACTTCGATACCAGAATCAGTTTGGATGCCAACGGCATGTTTCGTTGGGAAAATGTTTGTGATCGTACCAGCGATTGGAGAGAAGATTTCTCCATTTTCTGGTAATACAGCATAGCCGTCACCCATCATTTTTTCTGCGAATACATCATCTGAAACTTCAGTGATTGGAATCAGTTTCCCATTTGCGATAGCGTAAATATCTTGTTCGATCGTTCCACCGGCAAATGTTTCTGTTTTAACCACGGTGTTTGTTTGTGCAGGTCGTGCTGCAGCACCACCATGTAGTTTTGCCATCTCATCTGCGACGAATTGTACTTCTGTTCCTACAATAACTTGTGCGTTTTTCCCATCAATGATTTTCATTCCAGGTACGCCAGTGGCTTTGATTTTGTTTTGATCGATCAGGCCTGTATCTTTGACTTGCAAACGAAGACGTGTAGTACAGTTGTCGATTGAAGTTACATTGTCAGCTCCGCCTAATGCAGCGTAGATTTTGTTTGCTTGTGCAGCATATTTATTGTCTGAATTAGTCGTTGCAGTATCGTCATCTGAAAGATCTGCTTCCTCGCGGCCAGGAGTCATCAGATGGAATTTTTTGATAGCAAAGTTAAAGCCAAAGTAGTAGATCACTGCTGTTACTAACCCTTGGACGATCAACATCAAAGGCTGATTCGCAATCGGATTTTTAAAAGATAGGAAGTAATCGACAAATCCGGCACTAAAGGCAAATCCTGCTGTCCAATGGAAGAATGCACTCACTGCTAAAGAAATCCCAGTGAAAATTGCATGCAAGACATATAATGGCCAAGCAACGAACATAAATGAGAATTCAAGTGGTTCTGTTACACCAGTAAAGAATGAAGCAAAAGCTGCTGCTAACATCAATGAAGCTGTTTTTGCTTTGTTTTCTGGACGGGCATTTCTGTAAATAGCATATGCTCCTGCTGGAAGCCCGAACATCATGATTGGGAAAAATCCAGCTTGATACATTCCTGTTACTCCTTTTGTTCCTTCAGAAGCCAAGAATTTACCGATATCATTGATTCCAGCTACGTCAAACCAGAACACGGAGTTCATTGCTTGATGCAATCCTGTAGGGATCAGTAAACGGTTGAAGAAGCCATAAAGACCTGCACCAACCCAACCTAAACTCAAAATGAATTTAGCAAAAGAAACTAAAGCAGAGTAAACCGGAGGCCATACGAACAGTAGCACTGCACTGATCAGCAGCATGACGAAGGCAGCCAAGATTGGCACTAAACGCTTGCCGCTAAAGAAAGATAAAGCCATCGGTAATTTTGCTTCGTGGAAACGATTATAAAGAGCTGCCGCAATCAATCCGGCAATAATACCAATAAATACGTTACTGATCTGAGCAAAAGATGGATCAACTGATTCTGGTTTGATATTCAATAAAGTAGCTACTGAATCAGTTTTTAAAACATTTACTGGAACTTCAAATGCAACCAAACCTGCCAAGGCAGCAGCACCTGATTTGTCCACTGACATCCCTAGTGCTAACCCAACGGCAAACAGCAAAGGTAATTGACCTAAAACTGCGTTACCGCCAGCTTGTAAAAAATGAGCGACAATGTCGTTACTATAAGATGCCCACCAGTTTCCGATCCCTACTAGTAAAGCAGCAGCAGGTAAGACCGCAACTGGGAGTTGAAGGGAACGTCCCATTCGTTGTAGATATGCTTTCAATTTTTTTCCTCCTCATGATTGTTAACATTTGTTTGTACGATTGCGCTTCTTAAACGCTCGATATGGATGGCCAAGTAACCCAGTTCTTCTTTCGTGATCGCGAGCTGGTATTCTTTGGTCAGCAACACACGGATTTTTTTAGAAATCTTATAGCTTTCTGGGTATTTTCGTTTGACCATTTCTACGATTTCCGTATCTAAGACAGCATATTGTTGCGCATGGGTTCGTTGTAGAAGCAGTCGTAAATGATTCACCAGTCTTGAATAATTCAGTGAAAATGGTTCTGAATGGATATCTGTTTCCAATTCTGATTCCACTAAATGGATGATATCAGATACAATCGTCACTTCACGGATACTGCGATGGTTATTATTTCGACCGCTTCGTCCGCTGTGGATGTGGATTGCGATATATCCTGCTTCGTCATAAGTGTATGGAATCCCAAGCTCTTTTGTCAGATATTCTACTGCCCATTGAGCAATACTGAATTCATCACTGTAAAGCACTTCGATTTCTCTCAAAAGCTTGTTGCGGATGACGATACCGTTATTGATGTTCTCCGCAGAAAAAGCAATGTGGTCGGTCAAAGCGATCAACACATGTTCATTCAGTTTCTCCATCAAGACAGTTTCCGCATGATCGATGATTGTTTCTGCTGCAAACAAAAAGCGTTCATCGATCTGATTGAGTAGATTTTGCAATTTGATTTGTCCTTCTGGCTCCATGACGAATATCCGTTCAATATCACGATCAAAGATCAAATCATTTCTTTTTCTGTCAAATCCAATTCCTTTTCCAATAGCTACTTTTTCCTGCCCACCGTCATCTACCAATACTGCATTTTGATTAAAGATCTTTTTGATTTTCATGCGCGCACCCTTTTTGAAGATTTGGTTTTCATGTTTGCTAGACCAGTTGATTGCAGCCAAACAAAAATAGACACGAAAAACCTCCTAGGGAAACCATGTTCCTCAGAGATTTTTCATGCCTAGTATGATCTAGTCACATGAAACGAATTATTGTTAACGTAATCATTTTATATAGACAGTTATGTTTTGTCAATTCTTTTTTTATAATTATAGTAATTTAATGGAATATATGAGGATCATTGAGAGCACAAAATAAAGAAACGTATGTTATTTAATTATGAGCATTGACTTACTTTTACTTTTTTAGTTACACTGTTATTTAGGAAAAGTTTCATATTTAAAGGAGAAAAAGAATGAAAGCAAGAAATTTATTATTTAGCGTTATTCTTTTAGGAAATCTAGCAGTTGCCAACACAACCGTGCTAGCTGAAGAAACGACAGGAACAGTCACAGCTCAGGCAACGGGTTCTTCAGAAATAGGAATTGAAAACGATACAGAAAGTACGTTGCAGTCAGCTACTGTCTCCGAAAATACGGTTTCAACTGAAGAATCAACAACAGGGACAACAGAACAACCGCAAACGGAAGAAAGCACATCAGCAGAAGCTCAGAAAAATCCAGAGAATGCGGAAGAAATCACGAACCAATTGACAGATGGACAAACATTGACACATACTCATCAAGCAGATTTGTCTGAATTCGAAAACTATACTGGCTACGCTTTTTCTGCCCGCTCATCTGCTAATTCTCAACAAGCATTCATTGATAGTATTGCGTCCACTGCACAAAGCTTGGCAAGTGCCAATGACTTATACGCATCAGTCATGATTGCACAAGCAATCGTTGAAAGCGGCTGGGGGAACAGTGCCTTGGCTTCTGCTCCTAATTACAATCTATTTGGAATCAAAGGAAGCTATAATGGCCAATCTGTTACGATGCCTACTTCGGAATATGTAAATGGACAATGGATCACGGTAAATGCTGCTTTTAGAAAATATCCTTCGTACAAAGAATCATTACAAGATAATGTGACGGTATTGAAGACGACTTCTTTCCAGCCGGGCGTGTATTACTATTCTGGTGCATGGAAAAGCAATACGAACTCTTACAAGGATGCTACAGCTTGGTTGACCGGTCGTTATGCCACTGCGCCTAATTATGGTGCTACACTAAACAATGTAATCGAGACTTACAATCTGACGCAGTATGATACAGCACCAACTTCAACTTCTCCAATGTATCGTTTATATAATCGTCATACAGGAGAGCATTTGTATACATTGAATGCCGGCGAAAAAAATTATCTGCCAACTGTAGGCTGGGAATATGAAGGAATTGCTTGGCAAGCACCAAACAGTGGACAGCCTGTCTACCGTTTATACAATCCTTACAGCGGAGACCATCATTACACAATGGCGCAATCTGAGATCAACTCTTTAACAAAAATCGGTTGGCGCTATGAAGGTCTAAGTTTTTATTCTGGTGGTTCCAAGCCAATCTATCGACTATTCAATCCAAATGAAAAAACTGGTACCCATCACTATACCTTAAGTGCGAAAGAAAGAGATTGGCTAACGCCAATGGGCTGGAGATATGAAGGAATAGGATTTTATGGTTATTAAAAAGAGGTTGTGACAACATTCTTGTCACAACCTTTTTTTATGCCCGTTCAATCAAATTGATCCAGCTTCCAATATTCGATCAGATTATTCAATTTTTGACCGTAATCAGGATCTGTCGCGTATGTTCCTGTTAATGCACGGGTAGCATCTCTATAAGAACGTGCATTGACTTTCCATGTCCCCGCATATCGGTTTGGATCCCAAGAAACACCATATCTTAATTTTAAGGCATTATCTAAGAAGGATTGGTCAGTGGACTGATAGACCCGAAATTTTGAATTGACAGGGACAACGACACCATTGATCACTTCGTTAGATATATGCCAGATATAGCCATACTTTCCTTCATCTTCGCCGTCTTTGAATTTCATCCCAAAGAAGTTATTCGCGTGCTGAGCTAGATAGCTTGTGCCATATCCTGTTTCTAGGATTGCTTGAGCCAACATGACAGAAGTATACAAGCCATGAGCAGGCGCGATACGATTCGCACTTTGGCTGACGGAATTGATGAATCTTCCCTGAGGTGTCTGATCGTTCACTTGTCCTAGAATCGTCAGTTGGTTTGGCTGATAGCCGCTTGGCCGCCGGTCGTTTTCAACAATGGTTAGCTGGATACCTTCAACAGGCAAATTCATTCTGACAGAGCCTGCTTTTTGTCCATTTGATGCCCAGCCTAACCAGCCTCTGGAACGAACAAAGGCACGATAATAAATATCATAGTTTTCAGCAAGTTCTCCTGTCAACTGAAAGGAAAAGGCTTGAAGAGAGCGATTTTGTCCAGTCGTTCCTGAGATTGCTCCATTGGCTACAGTTCTGGTCCAACCGCTGTCAGCTAGGTGTGAATCATATTGGATACCGCCAGTATACCTTGATGTTCCTAAATTTGCGCGAATCGCTTCAAATTGTCTTCCTTGATTTGCGTAGCTGATCGAGTTGTTCAGGCTCGTTTGGCTTACCCAGCCAATATTCGATACATGTCCTTGCAACGTGATTCTAGGTGGAGCTATACGAAAGGCGCGAGTAGTTGCACCAGGTGCGGCTCCACCTTTCCTTACTAATACAATTTGAATCGCTTCTGCACGGTAAGCATAGCCTTGTGTACCAGCTGATTCACCGTTCTTTGCCCAGTTCATCCAGCCGAATTCTTGTGCATGTACACGATAATAAACGTCATATCGGGTGCTGATTGTGCCAGTCAGATTGATGCGGATCGCCTCAATAGGCAGATTTTGTCCAGTCGTACCAGAAATCGTGCCATTTTGTGCCCAGTTGGTTTCCCAACCTTTGTTAGCGATATGGGATTGATAAGTGATACCGCCACCAATTGTATTTTCAGATAAACGCAGTTGCATTGCTTGAAGACTTAACCGTTGGCCAGTCGTACCAGCTTGATTAGCAGCATCTGTCTGGCCTAACCAACCTCTGTTAGTTACGTGAGTATTCGCCAATACGGATGGTTCCTTTTCGATATAAGAAATACCGTTGGTAGCAGGGCCGGAACTGTTTTTGTCCAATAATTGGATTTCAATTGCTTCGATTTGATGACCGTATCCAAGTGTTCCGGAAGGATTTCCGTTCATTGTCCAAGGAAGCCAGCCAAAATTTCGTACATGGACTCTATAATAAACATTGTAAGTTGCTGCTAATTGTCCAGTTAATCGAATATTGATTCCTTCAATCTGTTTGACTTGTCCAGTCGTTCCAGAAATAGCGCCGTTAGCTACCCAATTTTGCCATCCTGAACCTTGGACATAAGAGGTGTATTCAATAGCACCAGAGAGGGAGGATGAAAGATGGATACGAAAAGCTTCTACTTGTAAAGATTGACCTGTTGTTCCTGAAAGTTGACCGCTAGAAACATTTGGCAGCCAACCACGATTTTTGACATGTGTACTATAAGTAATAGATGGACGTGCAGTACGCAAGGTAGATTCATCTGTCTGTGGCACTTTGTTTTGCGGCTGGAAAGAAGAATCAGTTGTTTCTTTTGAATCAGATGCTGTACTTTCAGCTGTTCCTATCTGTTCATTTGAGGAATCAGTCTCTGCTGATACTGAACCCTCTGGTTGGAATTCTTTCTGTGGGACAAAAACGATTGAAGAATCCTTTGCTGTCAGCACATAAAACACTTGATTGCTGATTTGGACTGCTCTTTGTACGTGATAACTTTCTGAATGTGAAATGGTTTCCTCTGATTGTTCTAGCCAAGCTTGATCAAGGGACAGAGAGGCAACAGTTGATTCAGAAAGCTGACCTTGTGATGCTTCAACTGGAACTGTTTTTGGCTCATGAGCAGTTACAGAGTTCGCTGCTACCCATCCTTCATAGTTTGCTGTTTGGATATGTACCCAAGTCGTTTGATCAGATAACGCTACTTTATCTGTGATGAGGGCTGGTCCAGATATTTTTTGATGTTCTTCTTGGCGATAGAAGGTAGGATAAATATCTGTTTCATTCAGAGTCGTATAGGTTTCTGTCATACTTATATGTGTTTGAATGATAGGATCAGCTGAAACTTCCGAGTAATACGCACGTACGGAAGAAAGAAAATGCTCCTTGTCTAGAGTGATCGAATCGTCAAACATCAAGAAATCAGCTGATTTTTCCAAGGGTAAAGAATAGGTTTTGATTTTTTTTGCTACATAATAGGCCAGATAATTGGTGACTTGTTCTGTTGGCTCTGTTGGTATGACTAGTTGGATCGTTCCTTTATCCACACATTGTCCATCGGGTAGCTGGACATCAGTAGAGACAATCTCATACACACCTTGCGCATCAATGTAGCTATGAGTAGATTGCTGCTGAATGAACGATTCCTTTGTTTGTTTTGAAGCTGAAAGGTGGATTTTATCAGGTTTCATTTGTTCAAATCTACCATTTGCTCCTTGCAAAGAGGGATTTCCAGAGATTTTCGGCGGTGTGAAATTTTCTACTGCAGAAGAGCTGTCTTCTAGATTTTGATAGGAATTCTCTCCAGATAGGCTTGATTGGGATGGTGCGCTTTCATCTTCTGATAGGGCAGATGTTTCTGTTGTTTGAACATTTGACAAAACGGTATCAGCAAATACGAGACTATTAGGTAACAATGTCGCATTCACTAAGAGAAATACTGCGGCTAATCTTCTTTTTCTCATATCATTGTCCTCTCTTTCTTTTTTATTGTTCTTTCTTTTCATTCTACAAGAGATTTCTTTTATTTACACTCATTTCTATTGAAAGCCTTTGTTTTTTAATTTCACAGCTGATTCTTTGACTTTTTTCTTTTTTTATTCTATTATTGACAAGTCAATCGTTGACTAGTCAATTATTGGAGAGGAGGAAATTATGTCTTTAGAAGAGATTAGCCACCTTTTATATCAAATCAAATTAGCCGATCAAAAAATCGTCCAGATCTTTGAGGAAAATATCGGTATAAGTCTTACTAGATACGAGATCATGATGAGACTGAAAGAAGAAAATCCATTGCTGCAAAGCAGTTTGCAAGAAAAGTTGCAGATTGATCAAGGAGCAGTTACTCGTCATCTGAAGGTTTTAGAAGCAAACGGGTATGTTTCGCGTCAGAGAAATCCTCAGAACAACCGGGAAGTTTACGTAGCACTGACAGAAAAAGCCCAGCAGAAAATCGAGCATTGTGAAATGGAGCATAAAGATACAGGTTCCGTGCTGTCCCCAGCTTTCAGCGATGTAGAGATGAAACAATTCCTAACACTTTTAGATAAATTGAATACCCAACTTTGCAATATAACAACAGAAACGAAAGAGGTTAATAATAATGGAACAAAAAAATGATTTTTCAACAATTATGACTGGTAGAAGATCCGTTCGCGTATATGATGAAACATACAAAATCCCACACGAAGAAATGCTGGAAATGATCAAAGAAGCGACGACTGCTCCTTCTTCTGTCAATATGCAACCATGGCGCTTTGTAGTCGCAGAAAGCGAGGAAGCAAAAAAAATCTTGCGTCCTTTGATCCGTTTCAATACGAGACAAAATGATACTTCTTCTGCAATGGTCATGATTTTTGGCGATATGCAATGTTATGAATATGGCGAAGAAATCTATAACCAAGCTTACGAATCAGGGAAGATGCCAAAAGAAGTCAGAGATCAACAATTAGCTGCGATCATTCCTTATTACAAGAGTTTTTCAAGAGAAGAAATGAACGATGTAGTCAAAGTCGATTCTAGCTTAGCGGCTATGCAATTCATGTTAGTTGCACGTGATCATGGCTATGAAACAAATCCAATTGGTGGCTTCGAAGCAGATCAGTTGGCAGAGGCATTTGGTTTGGATAAAGACCGCTATGTTCCAGTTATTATTTTATCAATAGGAAAAGCGGTAGAAGAAGGTTACGAGTCTGTACGTTTAGCACCAGAAAAGATCACTACGTTCAAATAAAAGGTTTTCAGTTACTGTTCAGTAGCTATTGCTTTTTTTGAATCGTGTGTGGTAACCTAATAAAAAAGGAGGTCGGAAAAATGACTGCATCGATGAAATTACGTTTTGAACTTTTGAATAACAACTAAATAAATTCAAAAGACATGTATAAACAACAATTTCATGGGTGGAGTATGTCCATTTTTTCGAACGACAGTAGAATAGGTGAAAGCTATGACAGATTTGATGATTTAGTCATAGTTATTTCGTTCAGAGTAGGAAAAGATGTTATGCAGTTTTTTTGTAAACAGATTTTTCTGCTCTTTTTTAGTATCGATATTGTTGTTTTACATGAAATAGGAGTGTAAAACATATGGAAAATTTAGCAGTAAATATAACAAACCTGCAAGTTCGTTTTGGTAACCAGTTAGAATTATCTATTGATTCTCTTCGTGTCTATCAGCAAGATCGGATAGGAATAATAGGGGAAAATGGAGTCGGTAAAACAACGTTGCTGAAACTGATAGCCGGTGAACTTATCCCCAATCAAGGGAAAATCCAAACAGAGATCACTTTCAACTATCTGCCTCAATTAACCTATCTTGCTGAGGCAAAGGACCTAAATTTGGAATTAGCCAGTCATTTCCAGTTGAAACTGGAAGAAACTTCGGAACGGAAATGGAGTGGAGGGGAAGAACGAAAGATCGAGTTGATACGTCTTCTTTCTTCTTATGAACAAGGGATGCTTCTAGACGAGCCGACAACCCATCTAGATAGAAAAAGTATGGATCGACTAATTGAAGAGCTTCGTTATTATTATGGCACGCAGATTTTTGTTAGTCATGACCGCTATTTTCTAGATGAGTTGGCAACGAAAATCTGGGAAGTAAAAGACGGAGAAATCCGAGAGTTTCCGGGGAATTATAGTGCCTATCTCACTCAAAGGGAATTGGAGAAAAAGACTCAGCTACGAGAAGCAGAGTCGATCATGAAAGAGAAAAAACGATTGGAAAAATCGATCCAAGAAAAGAAAAAACAAGCGGAAAAGTTAGAAAAAGTGTCTAGTAAAAAGAAAAAGCAACAAATCAGACCGGATCGGTTGTCTTCCTCTAAACAAAAAGACAGTGTACAAAAATCTATCCAAAAGAATGCGAAAACATTAGAGAGAAGACTCCAAAAAATAGGAGAAACAACCAAACCGCAACAGATGAAACAAATCCGTTTTCCAGTACCAAAATCTCTTGAACTCCACAATCGTTATCCAATCATGGGACAAAATATCCAATTGGAAAGAAGCGGAAGAACATTACTGATAAATAGCGATTTTCAATTTTCTTTAGGTAAAAAAATCGCGATTGTCGGCGAAAATGGATCAGGTAAGACAACTTTATTGTAACATATCCGCAAACAAGGAGAAGGAATCCTTCTCTCTCCGAAAGTAAGCTTTCAAGTATATCAGCAAAAGGATTATCAAATGACATCTGAAGAATCCGTCATTCGTTTTGTCATGAGACAAACAGAGTTTTCGGAATCACTTGTCCGCAGTTTGTTGAATCATTTAGGGTTTGCTCAGGAAACTCTGACGAAACCGTTGTGTACGTTAAGTGGGGGAGAAGCGACTCGTTTGACGATTGCTTTGCTTTTTACTAAGCCAAGTAATGTGTTGCTGTTAGATGAACCGACTAATTTCATTGATGTGGCAACGATCGAAGCTTTAGAGCAGCTGATGCAAGTATATCCGGGAACGATTTTGTTTACTTCACATGATTCCTACTTTGTCGAGCGTACGGCTGATGAAGTTTATGAAATAAAAGGGCAGAAAATAAAAAAAGTACTTACGAGAAATTTTTAAATGTGCTACGATGATTTTCGTGACAAATTTAAAGGAGTGGTACAGATTGCCTACAAATAAAAAAGAAGGAATAATTTTTACAACAATGATGTGTTTTTTGATGGTCTTGGGAATGAGCGCGTATAATTTATGGTTGCATCAAGATCTTCATTTATCAAGTTTATTGATTGGTCTAGTGCCTGGATTCGTGGTGGCTTTCATTTTGGATGTCTTCATCATCGGTGTGCTGGCGAAAAAAATTGCCTTTAAACTACCAGTAAATCCAGAAAGCAAGATCCAAATGATCTTAACTATTTCCTGCTTGATGGTTTTAGGAATGGTCACATGTATGTCTTTGTTTGGTGTGATCATGGAACAAGGAATACCTGATCAATTATTCTCTGCTTATATGAATGCTTGGAAAATGAATGTGATTGCCGCTTTACCGTTGCAGTTGATTATCGTTGGCCCACTTTCAAGAAGTGTGTTGAAAGCCATTCAAAGCAATGAATAATGGAACACTGTTTATTTGAAAAAAAGGTTGTGACCTGCTTTTTGTCACAGTTCCTTCAATGCAGTTCTAGAAAGAAAAATGATCCGAACGATAGGTTTTTGCCTGTCTTTCGGATCGTTTTTCTTTTTCAGCTGTATCGTTCTTTTAGTGAAGATGATTCGTTGCTTAATAGATAAATCTAGAAAGGTTCTGTTTATCCATTACTCAAAAAACGGCTGCATTTGTTCTCTTACTTGCTGACACCATTGGAGTTCCTGCTGACAAAGCATGATTCGACGCTGGATCACAACATAACGTCCAAATTCTTGTCTCTTGTCTAGCGAGAGGTCATTCAATTTTTTTTGATTTTTTTGCATGATTTTGTTCAGTTGTTGTTCTCTAGTGAATAGCAGTCCAGTAGCTGTTGTTTTGTCGAGTGTCGAAAAAGCATAGATTTTTGCTAAAAATTCATCTTTTTGCGTAGGAGCTGGGGTCTCCTCTTTGATCCATTCCTCTACAAGGGCACGTCCTTCATCAGTCAAGTGGTAGATCTTTTTTTGAGAATGCTCGTCTTTGTCCAAAACGGTCACATAACCCTGTTGGTCTAACTTAGCAAGCGTCGTATAGATTTGACTGTGATGAGCTTCCCAAAAAATCGTGATCAGCTGCTTCAATTCATACCCAGAACGCGGTTTGGATAAAAGCACGCATAATAATATATAGGCTAAAGTATTCATAAAAATCCTACCTCTCGTCTTATTTTCTTTATTATATCACAGTAAAGTTTCCATGTTTTACATGTGCATATTGACATGTAAAATAAATCATGTATGATGCTAATAGAGAGAAAGGGATGGAAATATTGGAGAATCAAATAGATATACAAGAACAAACAAATGAAGAAACAAAGGGGAAAAGTTCGGCGCTAGTTGTAGCAGCTACCTGTATGATCGCTTTTATGGGAGTGGGCCTGGTAGACCCGATTTTAAAAACGATTGCTGCACAGTTAAACGCTACGCCAGCTGAAACGACCCTGTTATTTACTAGTTACATGCTAGTCACTGGTGTGGTGATGCTATTTACAGGTTTCTTATCTAGTCGGATTGGCTTGAAAAAAACATTGATGACCGGATTGTTTATCATCGTTGTATTCGCTGGTCTTGGTGGATTATCTGGCAATATCGGTATGTTGATTGGGTTACGTGCTGGCTGGGGTGTCGGGAATGCTTTATTTGTCTCTACTGCTCTAGCAACGATCGTCAGTATTTTAGTCGGTAACACAGAAAAAGCAATCATGATGTATGAAGCAGCACTTGGCTGCGGAATGGCAGTTGGTCCTCTAGTCGGTGGAGTCTTGGGCAGTGGTTCATGGCGTTATCCATTTTTTGGGGTAGCATTTTTGATGTTTTGCGGTTTTATAGCCCTAGCGGTACTTTTACCTGAAACTGAGAAACCAAAGAGAAAAGTAGGCCTTTGGGAAGGTGTCAAAGCGTTAAGCAATCATAAACTTCGTTCAGTTGGACTGATCGCATTGTTATATAATTTCGGATTCTTTACTTTACTTGCATATGCGCCATTTTTATTGATTGGCTATTCTGAATTAGAGGTCGGTTTTGTATTTTTTGGCTGGGGTGTGCTTCTGGCTATTGCTTCGATTTTCGTTGCACCGGCTCTTGAGCGGAAGTTTACGACTTATCGGACGATTTTAGCTGCATTTGTCTTATTCATTATTTGTTTGCTGTTATTAGGAGCTGGTACTTCTATGCCAGTCCTTGTACCAATCAGTATTGTGTTAGCAGGATTTTTCCAAGGGATCATTAATACATTGTTGACGACGATTGCTATGGAAATACCCGGTCTGCAACGAAACGTTGCTTCTTCCAGCTATAGTTTTGTCCGTTTTTTCGGTGGAGCTTTAGCACCATTTATTGCAGGTGTGATCGGCGAACATATTGGTGAAAGCTATGCGTTTTATTTTGCAGGTGCCATTGTTCTTATCAGTGTATGTTGTATCATTTATCACCGTAATTATTTTGCTACAAATGAAGAAAAATAAGAAACTAAAGGTTGTGAAAAAGCTGTCCTGCCTCAAATCATAAGAACAGCCAAACAAAAACAGCTCCTCCTATTTTTCGTTTGGTTGGACTTATTACCGCAGATGCAATCTTTTGAACACCGTTTATCAAGAGGTCGTAAGGCTGCCGTTCAGCTCCGAGTCACAAGGAACAATTTCAAAAAACAGTTTCTCATGTTTGTTGAATATCGTGACTTGTGACCGAGGAGTTGGCAGGCGAACACCGTTTAAGGAAGAGGTTGTGAAAAAGTCGTTTAGTTTCAAGTATTAAGAAAAATTTTGTGAAAATGGCTTTCTACATTTTTGCATAAATTTGGCTTAATACCGAGAAACTGGCTTTTGAACACCGTTTATTTGGAAAAAGGGAATGTGACAAAAATCGTGTCACATTCCTTTTTTTTCTCAAAATAATGTAACTGGAAAATTTTTAGTAGGTAAGCTAAAATTCATTTAAGAAAAAGAATGGGGGGATAATAGATGCTGGAAGAATATTTTCAGGAAGTCGGGTTGACACTCGTTGAATTACCCATTGAATTTTTAGATGATCGGTTGATTTATCGTGGCTATATCAAAGAATTGCCAATGATCAACGCGGAAGGTGAAACTAGAAAAGCGATGCAGCAAAAAATAGCTGGTATATATCAGATGTATCGGGAACAGCTATTGGCAGAATCAGCGGAAGAAGAAAAAGAAAAAACGATGGACTTGTCCATGGATGAGCTGCTTCGTTATTATGATGGCGAAACATTTGACGGATTTTCGCTTCTTAACGAAGAGGAAACAGATTTACCAGGCAGCTGGTAGGAGAACACCGTTTATATGGGAAAAGGGGCTTTGACAAAATCTTTGTCAAAGCCCCTAAAAAGTTCGGCAGTTTTTTGCCGGTGTTCAAGGCACCCTACTTATCATACGGACATTTTTTAGCGGAAAGTCCGATTCAAGTGGTTTTTATTCAGCTGATATTTATAAGATAAGTGAAAGATCCCAGCAATCAGCAACGTAATCGTATAGGCAATTGAATGATCGAAAAAAGAATAGTAATTGACTCCAGCTAACAGGCATAATGCAACCATGTAGCTGATGTGTAAGCGAGCAACCAAACCTTTTGGACCAATTTTGTCAAAATACTGCGCCCATTTTTCCCGTTGCCCCCCTATGCTTCGTTTCTTGAACTGAAAAAAAAGGGATAAAATACCGACTCCTAGAAAAGCAGCGATATTCAGAGAAATAAGGTAAATAAAAAAAATCATTAAAATTTCAAACATATTGACACCTTTCTAATTGGATAGAACCTTTACAGTAAAAAGGCAAAAGGCGGGAATAATGTTTCACACGAAACATTATTCGCGGATTTGTCCATCGCCATAAATGATATATTTTGTGGAAGTCAATTCATTTAACCCCATTGGACCACGGGCATGCAACTTTTGAGTAGAGATACCGATCTCTGCACCAAAACCAAATACCGATCCGTCTGTAAAACGAGTGGAGGCATTGACATAGACAGCCGCCGCGTCCACTTCATTCAAGAAACGTTGACTAGCCGAATAGCTATCTGTCACGATTGTTTCTGAATGCTTGGTGTTATGTCGGTTGATATGCGCAATTGCTTCGCTTAAAGAATCGACTACTTTGACGGCAAGGATATAATCCAGATATTCAGTATCCCAATCTGCCTCTTCTGCTAAAGCAGCTGTCTCTAGATATTCTAACGCACGAGCATCCGCACGTAAAGAGACGCCGTGTTCTACCAGTTCTTTTTCAATGGCCGGTAAGAAAAAGGGGGCGATCTCAGAATGGATCAGTAATGTTTCTGCCGCGTTGCAGACAGAAGGACGGGAAGCTTTTGCATTGACAATGATTTTCACTGCCATAGACAACTGTGCTTCTTTATCGATGTATACGTGATTATTTCCTGTACCTGTTTCAATGATAGGTACCGTTGCCTGTTCTTTGACTCGTTGAATCAATTTTGCTCCGCCTCGAGGAATCAGCACATCTAAGTATTCTGTCAATCGCATCAACTGTTCTGCAGTTTCATGAGAAGTATCATCAACAAACTGGATGGCATAAGGAGATTCGCCAGCACTAAGCAGTACTTGCTGCAATAGTTGGACCAGTAATTGATTCGAGAAGAATGCTTCTTTGCCACCGCGAAGGATAACGGCATTTCCTGATTTGAACGCTAGACTGGCTGCATCAGTCGTGACATTTGGACGAGATTCGTAAATGATACCGATCACGCCGAGGGGCACGCGCTTTTTGCCGATTCTCAATCCGTCGGTGTTCGTCCACATCTCATCTACTTTTCCAATAGGATCGTCTAACGAAGCAATCTTTTCGATCTCTGCAACCATGGCATTGATTCGCTCAGGTGTCAGTTGTAAGCGGTCTTGCATCGTTTCACTGATATTGTTTTCGACTGCTTTTTCTAAGTCCTTATGATTTGCTTCGATGATTGCCTGTTGATTCTTTTTGATGGTTTTCGCCATCTGAACAAGTAGCTCATTTTTACGGTTTGTAGGCATAAGTGCTAGTTGTTGCGCACTATCTTTTGCCTGTTGCCCTAATTGCATCAAATCAGTCATTTCAAGTCCTCCTTAAATAAAGTACCTACTTCTTTTCCTGCAAGAATATCAAAAATGATTGCCGGATTTTTCCCATTTGCTAGAATCATTGCACTGTTTGCTTCAAATATCCTAGAAGCTGCTTTTAATTTACTTTGCATACCGCCTGTTCCAAAGGTGCTACCTGCACCACCTGCTTGTGCCAGAATCTTTTCATCGATTTTATCGATATAGCGATACATCTGAGCCTCGGGATTTGTAGCCGGATTATCTGAATAAAAACCGTCGATATCAGAAAGAACGATCAAAAGGTCTGCCGCGACAAGTTTTGCCATGATTGCTGACAGCTGATCATTATCACCAAATTTGGTCAGATGATCTAATTCATCTACTGCGACAGTATCGTTTTCGTTCACAATAGGAATCGTATCCATGATCAAAAGCTGTTCCAATGTATTCCTCACATTTTTACGACTTTCAGGGTAATCTACCACATCTCTTGTCACGAGGATTTGTGCTGTCTGCTGATTATATACACTGAATCTTTGATTATAGATATTCATCAATTCGGCTTGGCCAACAGCCGCCGCCGCTTGCTGTTCAGGGATCAAAGTCGGACGTTCTGACAAATGTAATTTATGCATACCGACGCCTACAGCCCCTGATGAGACTAGGATCACTTCCTTTCCACGATTTCTAAGATCGGAAAGGACAAAAGCTAACTGATCGATCGCTGCAAGATTGATGTTTCCATTGGGATAGATCAATGTACTTGTTCCTACTTTGACAATAATTCGTTTTGCATTTTTTATTTCTTTACGCATGTGACACCTCAATCAAATATCCACTCATTAATTTCGTTCTATTCTACTTGTTTTGACGAGTAAAGTCATGTAAAAAATAGTTTTTTTGTACAACTTGCAGTTGTTCGGTAAAAGAACGCGTTAATGGTTGACTTTAGGATAGCAGAATTTCTTGAAGAATTTGTAAAGAGAGTCTTTTATAGCCTCGAATATGTTAGAATAGGAGTAGTTTATTTAGGGAGGAAAACCGGTGAGAAAAAGAGGATTTGAAGTTATTTCTAAATATAAAGAGCAAAATATCAATCTACCGCAGCGCGCTACACATCATGCTGCTGGCTATGATTTTGAAGCAGCAGAAGAGGTCGTGATTCCAAGTATCTGGAAAGCAGGCTGGAAAAAAGGATTGGAAACAATCGCAGATGCATTGAAAAAAGACGTATCAGAAAATGAAAAACAGTTAAAACCGATCCTTGTGCCTACTGGGGTCAAAGCCTACATGGGAGAAGATGAATTTTTGCAGCTTGCTAACCGTTCAAGCAATCCGTTGAAGCGGTTTTTAGTGTTGACGAACGGCGTAGGTGTGATTGACAGTGATTATTACAATAATGAGGCAAATGAAGGACATATCATGTTCCAATTCACCAACTTTGGTTTCAAGGATGTAGTGATCAAGAAAGGTGAGCGTATCGGTCAAGGGATCTTCTTGCCATTTTTAAAAGCAGATCAAGATCAAACGACTGCTCAACGTCAAGGCGGATTTGGTTCTTCCAGTAAATAAAACGATAAAGAAATTTAAGCTTGATTTAATGTCTCATGGTTAGAATAAGAGGAGGCGGTACAATGGCAAAAAAATCAAAAGTACAATTTGTTTGCCAAAATTGCGGGTATGTGTCGCCTAAGTTCTTGGGACGCTGCCCAAATTGCGGAAAATGGAATACGATGGTCGAAGAAATCGAACAAGATACAACAGACCGCAGAACGCGGACAAGTTTGACAGGAGAAAAAGCGAAACCAACAAAAATCGCAGACGTCGTCCCTAAAAAAGAACCTCGGGTCAAAACGAAATTAGAAGAACTGAACCGTGTGCTAGGTGGAGGCGTGGTTCCGGGATCCATGGTCTTGATTGGTGGAGATCCAGGTATTGGTAAATCTACTTTGCTGTTACAAGTTTCTCAACAATTAGCAGCCATAGGCGGGAAAGTCTTGTATGTATCCGGCGAAGAAAGCGCAGAACAGATAAAATTACGCGCGGAGCGCCTCGGAAGTATCAACACAGAATTTTATCTATACGCTGAAACAGATATGAATGAAATCAGTCGTGCCATCGAACATATCTCCCCTGATTATGTTATTATTGATTCCATCCAAACGATGACGCAGCCAGACATCACAAGTGTGGCAGGAAGCGTCAGCCAAGTAAGAGAAACCACTGCAGAATTACTCAAAATCGCTAAAACGAATGGAATTGCCATTTTTATCGTCGGTCATGTTACGAAAGAAGGTTCGATCGCCGGTCCAAGAATGTTAGAGCATATGGTGGATACAGTGTTATATTTTGAAGGTGAACAACATCATAGTTTCCGAATTTTACGAGCGGTAAAAAACCGATTTGGCTCAACGAACGAGATTGGGATTTTTGAAATGCATGAGCATGGATTGGAAGAAGTCGCTAACCCTTCACAGATTTTCTTGGAGGAACGCCTAGACGGTGCGACTGGCTCTGCTATCGTTGTAGCAATGGAAGGAACACGCCCAATTTTGGTAGAGATCCAAGCATTAGTCACACCTACTATGTTCGGAAATGCTAAGCGAACAACAACAGGTCTTGATTTCAATCGTGTATCTCTAATCATGGCAGTGCTGGAAAAAAGAGCTGGACTACTTCTTCAGAATCAAGATGCTTACTTAAAAGCTGCAGGTGGGGTAAAATTAAATGAACCAGCGATTGATTTAGCTATCGCTGTCAGTATTGCTTCAAGCTACAAAGAAAAAGGAACACAGCCGACGGAATGTTTCATCGGTGAAATCGGACTGACTGGAGAAATCAGACGTGTCAGTCATATTGAACAACGGGTCAAAGAAGTCCAAAAACTCGGCTTCACAAAAGTTTACCTGCCTAAAAACAACTTAGGCAACTGGGAAGCGCCAAAAGGAATCGAGATCGTTGGAGTAGCAACTTTGGCTGAAACGTTGAAGCGTGTGTTCCACTAAATAATAAATGATTGTCGAAACGGAGGAAAAACGATGCAAAAACGTGTCATTACGTTGCTGATGATCATTGTCGGCGCAAGCTTGGGTATTTCATTTTTACCCTCAGCTTGGCAGGCAATCGGTCAACAGTCAAATGGGTGGCTGAATAATACATTTACCAACAGTTTGTTAGGCGCACTTATTTTCTTTTTATTATCTTTGCTGTTGGCCAAACATATCTCAGCTATTATCAAACAAGTAGAACAAAAACTAAGCGAGGTCAGCTTGACTTATCTTCTCTTCGGTGCGATCGGTGCGATCATCGGATTGACTTTAGGCGTTGTGATCTCAACCCCTCTTTACAATATGGAAATTCCATTCGTCAATAGTGTATTGCCGATTTTACTGATGATCATCTTAGGTTATTTGGGATTGAGAATGGGAACGACACGAATCGAAGAATGGAAGAAAGTCTTTGGTTCACGAAGCAAAAAAATCGAGCAAGAAACAGCTAGCCAAGTGGAGAGCCAACTGTTAGAACGAAAATCAGGAGAAAATTTCCATAAATATAAAATCTTGGATACAAGTGTGATTATTGATGGTCGGATTTATGATATTACAAAGACTGGATTTTTAGAAGGAACCTTGATGATCCCTAATTTTGTTCTTTACGAACTACAATACATCGCGGACTCAGGGGATAGTTTGAAACGTGTGCGTGGTCGTCGCGGATTAGATATCCTAAATGCTTTGCAAAAAGAAGAAGGTATATCTGTCGAAATGTACGATGGAGACTTTGAAGATATCAGCGAAGTAGACAGCAAGTTGATTAAATTAGCCAAGCTTTTAGACGGTGTCATCGTAACCAATGACTATAACTTGAATAAAGTCTCTGAATTCCAAAATGTACCTGTTCTTAATATCAATGCGTTGGCAAATGCCGTGAAACCAGTCGTCATTCCTGGCGAAACGATGAATGTTCTAGTAGTAAAAGCCGGAACAGAACGCCAACAAGGGGTAGCCTATCTTGATGATGGCACGATGGTTGTCGTAGAAGATGGACAGCATTACATGAATGAACGTATCGAAGTTGTTGTGACAAGCGCTCTTCAAACAGCTGCTGGACGCATGATCTTTGCTAAACCTGCCCATGCAGGACGAGGGATCGACAATAAAAAAGAGACAGAGAAAAAGACAAAACAATCAAAATAAAAAAGAAATTCAGCCAACTGGTAAGGAAATTCAACCAGTTGGCTTTACTATTTACCTTAGAAAAGGTAAAATTTGTGCTGAGTGGCTTTAAATAAATGATATTTGAGAAGCCGTAACTGACGGAATTTTTACTGTTAGTCAAAGTCTAGTTTGAAAGAAGAGGAAGAAAATGACGAAAGTACGCGTACGCTATGCACCAAGTCCAACTGGGCACCTGCATATTGGAAATGCAAGAACTGCATTGTTCAATTATTTGTTTGCCCGCCACAATGATGGAGACTTTATTATTCGTATTGAGGATACTGACCAAAAACGTAATATCGAAGATGGCGAAAAAAGCCAGTTGGAAAACCTTGCTTGGTTGGGAATGGATTGGGATGAATCTCCTGAAAATCCTGGAGAATACGGCCCTTACCGTCAATCTGAACGTAAAGAAATCTATCAACCGCTGATTGATCAGCTGCTTGCTAGCAATCGAGCATACAAATGCTATTGCACAGAAGAAGAATTAGAAGCAGAACGGGAAGCACAACGCGCAAGAGGAGAAATGCCTCATTACGCAGGAACATGTGCGAACTTGACACCTGAAGAACAAGCAGAAAAAGAAGCACAAGGTCTAGAATCTGTTGTACGTTTCCGTGTGCCTCGCAATACAGAATACGCATTTACAGATATGGTAAAAGGCGCTATTTCGTTCGAATCCGATAATATCGGCGGCGACTTTGTCATCCAAAAACGCGATGGTATGCCAACCTATAACTTTGCTGTTGCGGTCGATGACCATTTGATGAAAATCACTCACGTTTTACGTGGAGATGACCATATTGCCAATACACCAAAACAACTGATGATCTATGAAGCATTTGGCTGGACGCCACCAACATTCGGACATATGACGTTGATCATCAACAGTGAAACAGGCAAAAAACTAAGCAAACGTGACGAATCAATCTTACAATTTATCGAACAATATCGCGAATTAGGTTATCTACCAGATGCAATGTTCAACTTTATTGCATTATTGGGCTGGTCACCTGTGGGCGAAGACGAAATCTTCGAACACCAAGAATTGATCAAAATGTTCGATCCAAAACGCCTAAGTAAATCACCCGCAGCTTTCGATGCGAAAAAACTGCAATGGGTAAACAACCATTACATCAAAGCAATGGATCTAGATGCATTTACTGACATGTGTCTGCCTTATCTAATCGCTGACGGACGTGTAGCAGAAAACCCAGATGAAAAGACAATCGAATGGGTGAAGAAGATCGTTAGCCTGTATCAACCTCAAATGAGCTATGCTGCAGAAATCGTTGATCTGTCTACGCTATTTTTCAATGAACATCCTGTATTGAATGAAGCAGCAAAAGAAGTACTTGCTGGTGAAACAGTTCCTACTGTTCTCCACGCATTTAAAGCACAGCTAGAACAAATGGAAGTAGTAGATGCTCCAACTGTAAAAGCTGCCATCAAAGCTGTTCAAAAAGAAACTGGCGTAAAAGGGAAAAATCTTTTCATGCCGATCCGTGTAGCTGTATCAGGACAAATGCATGGCCCAGAATTGCCTGAAACGATCGAATTGCTTGGTCGTGAAAAATCATTAGCACATTTAAATCAAGTACTGAACTAAACACGATGAACAGAAAAAAGTAAGCAGCTGATCATTACAAGAGAGATGCCGGGTGGTGCAAGGCGTCAATGAATAGTTGCCGAAATGCCTCTGGGAGTGGTCTTGGCGAAAACACAGAAAACAGGAAAAACTGTTTTACAGGAAACGAAGTAGCCAAGAACGTATAACAGGCGTTAGCTGTCAGAGATAATCGTTGATTATGAAGAAAAGTGGAACCACGCGGAAAGCGTCTTTTGATAAGGAAACTTATTTAAAAGGCGCTTCTTTTCTTTATAAGCTGTTTTCCTACATAAAATACTTACGAAAGGAGTGGAAAGTCATGAGTTGGTTTGCCCGAGCGATTGATGCAGCAAAGAGAAACGATCCGGCTGCACGTTCGACAGCGGAGATCGTTTTGACCTATCCCGGTTTTCATGCCTTGTTTTGGCATCGTTTCTCTCATTTTTTATATCAGCATCGGCTCTTTTTATTGGCGAAGATCAATGCTCAATTTTGGCGTTTCCTGACAGGTGTTGAAATCCATCCAGGAGCAACGATTGGAACAGGTGTGTTCATCGACCATGGAATGGGGATCGTCATTGGCGAAACCGCAGAAATCGAGGATGATGTGATTTTGTTCCATGGCGTAACATTAGGCGGTACGGGAAAAGAAACAGGTAAAAGACACCCAACGGTCAAACAAGGAGCCATGCTCTCTGCGAATGCGCAGATATTAGGACCGGTAACGATCGGAAAAAACGCAAAAATCGGCGCAGGTGCCGTTGTGTTGAAAGATGTTCCAGACGACGCTACAGCCGTAGGAGTACCAGCAAAAGTCGTTCGAATCAAAGGAGAAAAAGTGAGGAGATCAGAATGATAAAAATCTACAATACATTGACCAGAAAAAAAGAAGAATTCATCCCTATACAAAAGGGACATGTCGGTATGTATGTCTGCGGACCGACTGTGTATAACTATATCCATATTGGAAATGCTCGTAGCACCATTGCTTTCGATACGATTCGACGCTATTTTGAATATCGAGGCTATAAAGTCGATTTCGTATCGAATTTCACGGATGTAGACGATAAAATCATCCGTACAGCAAACGAATTAGGCATCACAGCACCAGAAGTCGCTGATCGTTTCATCCGAGCATTTGAAGAAGATACGAAAGCGTTGAATGTCGAGCCTGCTACACTGCATCCAAGAGTCATGGACCATATGCCAGATATTTTAGCATTTATTCAAGTGTTGGTTGAAAAAGGCTATGCTTATGAATCTTCAGGTGATGTGTATTACCGTACCCGTAAATTTGAAAACTATGGGAAATTAAGTGACCAATCCATCGATGAATTGGAAGTCGGCGCAAGTCAGCGTACTGGTGAAGAACAGCAGCAAAAAGAAGACCCATTAGATTTCGCTTTATGGAAACAAGCAAAACCTGGCGAGATTTCTTGGGATTCACCATGGGGCAAAGGGCGTCCCGGTTGGCACATCGAATGTTCCGTCATGGCGACAAAACATTTAGGCGAAACAATCGATATCCATGGTGGTGGGCAAGATTTGGAATTTCCTCATCACGAAAATGAAATCGCACAAAGTGAAGCGAAAACAGGGAAAAAATTCGCTAATTACTGGATGCACAATGGCTATGTAACGATTGGCGAAGACGATGAAAAAATGAGTAAATCTCTAGGGAATTTCATCACTGTACATGAAATGATCCAAAACGTTGATCCACAAGTCTTGCGTTTCTTCATGGCGACCACACAATACCGTCGTCCGATCCGTTACAGTGAAACGACGATGAAAGAAGCAGCCACCAATTTACAACGACTGAAGAATACGTTTGACAATTTGAAATTCCGCCAAGAAACTGCCTCAGAGAATTTGGCAGATGATGCGGATAAAATCACTTTGTTAGAAAATTTGGAACAGCGATTCATCAAAGAAATGGATGATGATTTTAATGCAGCAAATGGGATCACAGTGGTCTATGAGCTTGCTAAATGGCTGAACACTTATCTAGACCAAGCGGAAGTTTCTGCCGCTGTCTTGGCACAGGGAGAAGCTTTATTCTCGCAATGGCTTTCGATCTTCGGTATTTTATTTACAGCAGAAGAATTATTGGATGAAGAGATTGAACAATTGATCGAAGAACGAAATCAAGCAAGAAGCAATCGTGATTTTGCCCGAAGCGACGAAATCCGTGATTTGTTGAAAGAAAAAGGGATCTTATTAGAAGATACACCCCAAGGAACCCGATGGAGAAGAGAAGCATGAGAGATTACACACAATTGAACGGTTTAGCCCTGGCTTACGTGGGAGATGCGATTTACGAAATCTATGTTCGTGACCACCTGATCAATCAAGGAGAAACAAAACCCAATAAGTTGCATCGTGCGGCAACGAATTATGTCTCTGCAAATGCACAAGCTTTTTTGATTCAGCAAATGCTGGAGGAACATCTTTTGACAGAAGAAGAAGAGCTTTATTATCGCAGAGGAAGAAATGCCAAAAGCCATACGAGTGCAAAAAATGCTGATGTTACGACTTACCGGGTCGCAACAGGATTCGAAGCACTGATGGGCTATCTGCATTTGACAAAACAAACCGAGCGGATGGAAGAATTGATCCGCTGGTGTATTCAGAAAGTTGGTGAAAAAAATGGGTAAAGAAAGAACAAACAAACATCAATCGAAACGTGGATTTGAAGACAAAAAACAAAATAGATATCCAAATAAAAAGCGAACTGGACGAAATCAGTCAGTTTCTGATCAAAACGAAGAAGCATTAGAAGATAATTTCGTCTTTGGACACCACGCCGCAGTAGAAGCGCTACAACAAGGGCGAGGGAATAAACTCTTTCTTCAAGAAGATTCACGAGGAGAAAAAGTAGAAGAACTGAAAGAAATCGCACGTGAGCAAGCTGTACCGGTCAAATGGGTCCCTAAACAAAAGTTAGAAACTTTGAGCGATCATGGCGTGCATCAAGGAGTCGTTCTTGCGATTACACCTTATGAATATTTATCCCTTGACCAACTGATTGAACGAACAAAAGAGAAAAAAGAAGCCCCCTTCTTTTTGATTTTGGATAGCATCGAAGATCCACACAATTTTGGGTCGATTTTACGGACAGCAGACGCAAGTGGCGTCGATGGTGTGATCATACCAAAACACCGAGCAGTTGGAATCACGCCTATCGTAACAAAGACTTCCACTGGTGCAGTGGAATATGTGCCTGTTGCACGTGTGACGAATTTGGTACAAGCTGTGCAACAGCTCAAAGAGACAGGATTTTGGGTATTTGGCACAGATATGACTGGCACAAACTTCCAAAAATGGAATGCCAAAGGATCCATTGCTTTAGTCATTGGTAATGAAGGCAAAGGAATGAGTCCAGGATTGAAAAAAGAAATGGATGAATTACTGACGATTCCAATGACTGGGCACGTCCAAAGTTTAAATGCCAGTGTTGCCGCTGGATTGCTGATGTATCAGGCTTTTTCCCAACGTCAGGGGGAGTAGGTCATGAAAAAACAGCTGTTGATTGTAGATGGCTACAACATGATCGGTTCGTGGCCGGAACTGGTCCAGCTTAAAAAGCAGGACAAAATGGCAGATGCAAGAGAAGCTCTTTTGCATCGTTTATCAAATTATGCGAAATATGAAGGACTGGAAGTCATCGTTGTCTTCGATGCTCAATTAGTACCGGGCATCCAGCAAAATTATAGGAAATATCAGTTGGATGTTGTTTTTACGAAAGAAGATGAAACGGCTGACAGTTATATCGAAAGAATCGCTGGGCAGCTGAATGATCGTTTGACACAAGTAACAGTGGCGACAAGCGATCTAGCAGAACAGTGGATGATTTTTTCTCAGGGGGCGTTGCGGACTTCTGCTTATGAATTATATAAAACGATTAAAAAAACGGAAAAAACAATAGCCCAAGAAAATAAAGATATGCATTTTGTTGATTTCCGACGTAATTCTCCGTGGAATGAAGAGCAGTTAAAAAAATTGTCCCAAAAATTGGACGATTTAATGAGAAAAAATAAATAACATATCGTTCTAATCAGTTCGATGAATCATTGATGATAAGATTCCTCCATAAACGAATTTATGGAGGAATTATTTTATGTCTGAGGAGTTATTGCGCGCTGCACGTAATGGTGACGAAGAAGCATTTGCTGCCCTGTATCAAAAATATTTTCCACTCTTACTACGTTTGAAAAACACTTATTATTTAAGAAATTATGTTACTGAGGATTGGGAACAAGAAGCGAGGATCGCTTTATATCAGGCATTGAGAACTTACGAAAAAAGCAAAGGAGTTAGCTTTGGAAGTTATTATAAAAGTATTATAAGCAATCAAATTTATTCTTTATTGAGAAAACAGAACGCGCTGAAGCGCCGTGACCAAAAAGATGAAGTCTCGATCGACCAAAAAATAGAGACAGAAGGACCAGATTTTTTAGCAGAGATTACCTTGCAGGAACCTTTAGCGATTCAGCATCTTTTGTTAAAAGAAGCAATCGAAAATTGCGAGATCCGATTTTCAAAAAAAGAAGCACAAATTTTTCATTATTACATGCAAGGGGTTGATTTTGCGGAGATGGCTGAATGGTTGTCAATGGATCACAAGCAAGTGATGAGTGCATATGGAAGGGTAAAACTCAAAATAAAAAAACACTTGAAATTTTATAATGAGGAATAATTTAGAAAAATCTTAATGAGCTTCTTATTTATTTTTATTGCATTTCTTTTTTTTTTATGGTAAACTTGAAAATTTTAAAAATATGTGGTATAGTTGGTAGTAGAGGTGAACTGTATGCCAACAACTTTAGCTTCAATCAAGAAAGACTTAGAAGGCCGTATCGGCAGCCCAATCATGTTGGTTGCTCAGACAGGAAGAAAGCGTCAAACAGAACGCCGCGGCGTTTTAACAGAAACCTATCCTTCAGTATTCGTTGTTGACTTGGATCCTGAAGAAAATTCTTTTGAACGAGTATCTTACAGCTATTCAGATGTACTTACTCGAACAGTTGAGATCGAATTTTTAACTGAAGCAGTTTAAAAAGCAAACGAGCCTGAGATTCGTAAGGTTCGTTTGCTTTTTTGTGTATGAATCGGTATGCTAATAATAAAAAAGTAGGAGGCGTTTACTTAGTGGAATATCAGGTAAAGAAATTTGAAGAATTGTCGACAGCAGAGTTTTATGCAATCGTCAAAGAACGGATTGCAGTCTTTGTTGTGGAGCAACAGTGCCCTTATCAAGAAGTTGATGATATCGATGGACAAGCTTGGCATACGTATTTCCAAGATACTGATGGGAAGATCCTTGCCTACACGCGGGTATATGAAGAAGTAGACAGCATCCATTTTGGTCGCGTTCTTGTTCATCAAAATAACCGTAAAGACGGCTTAGGAAGAAAGATTGTCCAAGAAACGATCAACATGATCCAGAAAAAATTTCCAGAAAAACCAATTGTGATTGGTGCACAAGAATATCTACAGGCCTTTTATGAGTCTTTTGGATTCAAGGCAATCTCAGATGTGTATTTGGAAGATGATATTCCGCATATAGACATGAAAAAAGAACAGGTAACAAGTTAAGAATCTAAAAAAAGAAAGCCGACACTGAAAATCGGCTTTCTTTTTTTAGATTCTTCATTATTTAGAAGTATCTGAAATAGAAGTATCTGAAAGATTTGTTTGCTCTACCGGATGCGTATTGTCTTCTGCCACTTGTTTGGCAAGAAGATCGCGTATGTCACTAAGATAATCTTCTGCAGTAGGTGCTTCTTCCACTTCTTCTTCTGCTTCTTTGGCGCGTAAATTCTTCGCACGGTTTGCCGCTTTGACAACTAAGAATAAGACAAAACCAGTAATCAGGAATGTAATGATAGCACTAATAACGTTACCAAACGCAAATGTGACACCTTTTGTCGGCGACCAGTCAAGAATTGAAAGTGCTCCTTCTAAATCAGAAGTTCCTGTGATCATAGCGACAATCCAACCAATTAGCGGAGTGATTAATCCTTGCACCACTTGGTTTACGATACTTGTAAACGCACTCCCGATAACAACACCGACAGCAAGATCCAAGACATCTCCACGCATGATGAACTCTCTGAATTCTTTTATCATGAATGACCCTCCCTTCTTTTGTATGTCTTTAGTATATCGAAAAATAAAAAATAAAAAAACGATATACGCTTTTAGCTGTCTGTCCCTTTTGATAAAAAACTTCTATGCTATACTATAAAGTGTAACATCATTTAGAAAAATCGGCGAATTGTCTGAACTTATATATATTTCAAGCAGATGCATAAGTAAAAAAGGCCGATTGTCCTACTAAAAGAGTAAGGGGCAATCATCTATGAAAAGGAGCATATAAATATGGTGTATCAATTGGCAGAAGGCGTGAATCTTCATGTCTTACCAACAAAACAATATAAAACGATTCGGATTTTTATCCGTTTTACGGCACGTCTGCAACAAGAAGTCATTACAAAACGTTCACTACTCAGCAGTATGCTGGAATCAAATAGTTTGAATTATCCGGATCAGACAAAGTTAAGTGCGAAACTTGCTGAGCTTTATGGTGCAAGCTTCGGACTATCAGTAAGAAAAAAAGGGAACTTGCATTGGCTAAACGCAGGAATCAGCTTTGTGAACGGCGAATATGTCAATGATCCTAACCTTTTCTCTCAAGCGGTGGATTTTTTAAAAGAGGTTTTATTTTATCCAAATATCAAAAATCAACAGTTTGATCAGTTGACGTTTGACTTGGAAAAGAACAATCTGCGTCTCTATTTGGAAAGTTTGAAGGAAGATAAACAAACTTTTGCTTCCTATGCACTGCAAGAACTTTATTTTGAAAACAGCCCGGAACAAAAAATCCCAAGTTTAGGCGTAGTGGAAGAACTAGACAAGATCACTGCTCGCTCACTAGCGGCTTACTATCAAGAAATGATGGCGAACGATCAAATTGACATTTTTGTTGTCGGCGATGTTGATCCGGACAAAGCAGCCGAAGTTGTTGGGCAATTACCATTTGAGCCGCGTGAAACAGCTCATCCAGAATTGTTTTATACTCAGCCTCAAGTGAATATCGTCAAGGAACGACAAGTCCGTGAGCCAATCGTTCAAGCAAAGCTGAATCTAGCTTATCAGACAAATGTGTATTATGATGAGCCAGAACGTTTTGCGCTAATGGTCTTCAACGGTTTATTTGGCGGGTTTCCTCACTCCAAACTGTTCATGAATGTGAGAGAGAAAGAAAGTCTAGCTTATTATGCCTCTAGCAGCGTGGATACATTCCGAGGGTTCATGAGTGTCCAGACTGGTATCGACGAAAAAAAACGAAATCAAGTACTTCGCCTGATTCACGAGCAATTAGAAAGTTTGCGAAACGGTGAAATAACAGATTTGGAACTAGCTCAGACAAAAGCGATGCTAAGAAACCAATACCTGCTTTCTCTAGACTCTCCGCAAGCGGCAATCGAAGCTTCTTTTTTGGACAGCTGGCTGCCGGAAACAAAATTATCTGATGAAGAATGGTTGAAACGTATGGAGAGTGTAACGATCAAAGAGATACAACAAGTAGCTGAGCAAATCGAATTGCAAGCAATCTTCTTTTTAGCAGGAGGAAATGCAAATGAATAAAACAGAATATGAGCAAATCAATGAAACGCTTTATCATGAAGTACTGCCAAACGGTTTGACCGTGTATTTGTTACCTAAAAACGACTATCACAAGACATATGGTTTGTTCAGTACGAATTATGGTTCGATCGATAACGAATTTATTCCTTATGGTGAAAAAGAAAAAGTGAAAGTCCCAGATGGCATCGCTCATTTCTTAGAACACAAGCTGTTTGAAAAAGAAGACGGTGATGTCTTTCAATTATTTGGACAGCAAGGTGCTTCCGCTAATGCTTTCACGAGTTTCACGAAAACTAGTTACCTGTTCTCTACGACTGATCAGGTAGAAAAGAATCTGACGACCCTGATCGACTTTGTACAAGCACCTTACTTTACAGAAGAAACTGTAAACAAGGAGAAAGGAATCATTGGTCAGGAAATCCAAATGTATGAAGACGACCCTAACTGGCGGATGTTTTTTGGTATCCTAAATAACTTGTATCCTACACACCCGTTGCATATCGATATTGCGGGCACGGTTGAAAGTATCGACAAAATCACAGCTCAAGATTTGTATACGTGCTATCGGACGTTTTATCAGCCAAGCAATATGGTTTTATTTGTAGTTGGTAAGATGGAGCCTGAGAAATTGATGAAACTTATTCGGGAAAACCAAGAAGAAAAAAATTTCCCGCCAAAGCAAGAAATTGTACGTTATTTCCCAGAAAACACAAAAGAAATCATCAAACAAAGTGCATTGGAAGCAGCCATTACACGAAATAAATTTGTACTTGGTATTAAAGGATTAGACACATTGCCGCAAGAAGGAACAGAACTACTACGTTATAAAACAGCTATCAATCTGTTGTTCCAAATGATTTTAGGTAATACTTCTCGAAACTATTTAGCTATGTACAATCAAGGAATTATCGATGACAGCTTTGGTTTTGAATTCAGCTTGGATCGTGAATTTCACTTTGCGGACTTCAGCGGAGATACGGATGAACCAGAGAAAGCAGCAGAAAAAATCAAAGAAATCGTTCTTGGATTCGCTGATGATCCTGAAGTGTCAGAAATGAATCTCGATTTGCTGAAGAAGAAAATGCTTGGACAGTATTTCCAATCATTGAATTCAATCGAATATATTGCTAATCAATTTACGCAAAGTTTATTTGGTGATCGAACATTATTTGATCTTCCTGAAATCATCGATTCGATCCAAATGAAAGACGTACTGGCAGCTGGAGAAGCATTTATAAGTGAAGAGGCCTTCAGTGAGTTTTATATGAGACCAAAATAAACCAGTGTTTTATGGAGAAAAGTCTTAAATTTCGTTTTAGACTTGTAGCAAGAACCTCCTCCAAAACCAGCTTTTATGGTATTCTTAGATGTGTTGGAAATATTAATGAGAAAATAAAACAAATCATGCTCTCTTTTAATCAACTTATATTAAAATAAAATTAAACGAAGTAATCAAAGAGGCTGTGACAGAAGTGGTCAGCTTCAAGAAATAAGAAGGAATTGACGAAAATTGCTTCTCAAATTTTTGTGAAATTTCGGCTTATTGCCGAAGAAGCTACTTCTGGAACGCCGTTTATACGGAAAAAGGAGCTGTGACATGACTTTTGTCACAGCCCCAAACATAACGTCTTTCGTTGCAACAGCAGATGCTTCGGAGAATCAAACAGACTGGAGAAGATGAACGAGTGGCTTTTGAAACCATCGGAGAAAAATTACGGCAAGCACGCCTGAATAAAAAGATATCTTTAGATGAATTACAGCAGATTACAAAAATTCAAAAACGTTATTTGGAAGCAATCGACAATGATGATTTTGATCAATTGCCTGGTAAGTTTTACGTACGGGCGTTTATTAGGCAATACGCTGAAGCTGTAGGAGAAGATGGAGACCATTTAGTCGATGTTTTTGATGGAAAAAGCAAATTGACAGGATCGGTCCCTGAACGTCCGCAGCCTGAAACAGTAAGTACTTCCAGAAAAGCAATACATCAAGAAGAATCGCATCCAAGTCGTTTTTGGACAAGTCTTCCTGTCATTTTATTAGGATTGGTCGCTTTGGCAATCGTCGTTGTCGTAGGCTATATGACTTGGCAAGATCGTCAAGCTGATCCAATAATCGGCGATACAGCTTCTTCGCTCAAAGTAGAAGGATCAGTTGAGGAGTCCTCTTCCTCAGAGCAAAGCACGCAGACCCAAGAGTCTTCTACAGTAGAGTCAACAACAGAATCAAGTGAAGAAAAGAAAATGGCAATAGCTGCAGGAGAGGATTCCGGCAGTGCCATCGCAGTAAATATTACAGATGCTACCAAGCCTGTCACTCTTGAGTTTACCGCTGTTAATCGTGTGTGGATCGGTGTACTAGTAGACAATGCTTATGTTTATCAAGGAACACTGGCAGCAAATGAAACACAAAGTACCGTGTTACCGGAAACAGCGGCCAATGCGACCATTACGATCGGTGCAGCAAGCAATGCGACGATCAAAGCGAATGGAGAATCCGTACCAGTTAATCCAGGGGAAAACAATCAGAGTCCTAAAAATGTGAACCTGACTCTCCAATACGCAGAGTGATCGTACAAATGAGTTTATTCATCTATTTACTTGTGGCATAAAAAAGAAGGATCGTGACAAATCTGTGTCGCGGTCCTTCTTCATTATTTTAAAAAGATCAGTTTCAATAAAAATGCTCCGTTGAATAAATTCGTTTGGAAAAGTAAATAATATCGGTGGAAACTTCGCGGATAGTCACGTAGAATAGGGAAGAAAGGAGTCGATAATGTGAATTTACCAAATAAATTAACTGTACTTAGAATTTGTATGATCCCGATTTTCATTTTGGTTGTAGGATTACCGTTAGATTGGGGACAACTTAACGTAGGGGACACCACACTGGCTGTCACGCAGCTAGTAGGCGCAGTTATTTTTGCATTAGCCAGCATCACAGACTGGTTAGACGGAAAAATTGCCCGTGCACGAGGTCTTGTCACTAACTTTGGCAAATTTGCGGACCCACTGGCAGATAAAATGCTAGTTATGACCGCTTTTATCATGTTGGTTGACCAAGGAAAGGCCCCAGGTTGGGTAGTCGCGATTATTGTCTGCCGCGAATTAGCCGTCACAGGCTTACGTTTACTACTTGTCGAACATGGAGAAGTCATGGCTGCTGCTTGGCCGGGAAAAGTCAAGACGGCTACACAAATGGTTGCTATTATCTTGCTGTTTATCAATAATATCCCATTCAATCTGATTAGTATTCCAGTAGACCAAATCATGCTCTATGCTTGTCTGATTTTTACTATCTATTCAGGTGCGGATTACTTCATCAAAAATAGCGGCGTGTTCAAAGGATCAATGTAGGTCTTGTTTTGTGGATGGTCAGATTCGTCGGTTCTTGATAAAGTGAAAATAATTTGATCATATAATGAAAAAAGAACTGGGGAGAGGCTGGTCCATGGATCAGCCTTGCCCTCTTTTTAAATAAAAAAATATATAAGTACAGCGTATACTATATAAGGGAGCGGGAAGTAATGAAAGCAGAAATAATAGCTGTCGGAACAGAACTTTTACTAGGACAAGTCGTGAATACGAATGCCACTTTCTTGTCAGAACAGCTAGCTGATCTAGGTATCGAAGTTTATTATCAGACCGTCGTAGGAGATAATCAGCAGCGTTTAGAAGAGTTGATTGCTCTAGCTGAAACAAGAAGTGAACTCATACTCTTATGTGGCGGATTAGGGCCGACAGAAGATGATCTGACAAAAGAAGCAACTGCGGCTCACCTCGGTAAGTCTCTCATACAAAATACGGAAGGATACAAAAAATTATTGGCATATTTTGAAACAACCCATCGAAAAATGACCAAAAACAATCTGCAACAGTCTCAAATCATCGAAGGTGGGGTTCCTCTACCAAATCGTACAGGGCTTGCTTTAGGGACTTTTTATCAAACAGATACACATGCATATATCCTTCTTCCCGGTCCGCCTAATGAGTTGAAACCAATGTTTGTGGAACAAGTACGTCCTTTACTAGAGGAACGTTTTCCTTCTGAAGAAAAACTGATTTCTAAAGTTTTGCGCTTTTATGGGATTGGTGAATCGCGACTGGTCACTGAACTAAAAGATTTAATCGAGACACAGATTAATCCAACGATCGCTCCTTATGCCAAACCAAATGAAGTGACATTGCGTCTAACAGTAAAAACAAAGGATGTTCAGGCAGGAAATCAAGCTCTTTTAGCATTGGAAGAAAAGATTCAAGAACGAGTAGGAGAATATTTTTATGGATATGGCGATGATAATTCGTTAGCAAAAGTCGTAGTGGAACTGCTGAAAGAAAACAAGCAGACTGTAACAGCGGCGGAAAGCTTGACAGCCGGTGCCTTCCAAGCCGCATTGGGCGATATTGCTGGTGTATCTGAAGTATTTCCAGGCGGCTTTGTTACCTACTCGCTCCAAACAAAAGCTGGTTTTCTGGAGATTGATCCGGAGCTATTAGCAGAATATGGAACAGTCAGCAAAGAATGTGTGGAGCAGATGGCCATTCAAGCACGTGAGATAGCAAGAACAGATTACAGTGTAGCTTTCACCGGAGTGGCTGGACCGGACACATTAGAAGGTCACCCTGCAGGAACAGTATGGATCGCTATTTCATCTAAAGATGGCGTGGTTTCAGAAAAATATCATTTTGCCAGAGACCGTGCGGCTATCAGATATAATACGGTTATGCAAGGATTTGATCTTTTGAGAAAACAGCTTTTAAGAAAATGATAAATGCGAATATTTGTTCGGTTTTTTCTTGCTTTTTATTACTAAAAACGATATGATAAGGATAATGAAATGTTGCTCTGATTTGTAAATATAAGGAGGATTATCGTATTGGCAGATGATCGTAAAGCAGCCTTAGATGCTGCACTGAAAAAAATTGAAAAGAGCTATGGTAAAGGCTCTATTATGAAATTGGGCGAAAAAATCGACCAACAAATCTCTACAATTCCAAGTGGCTCTCTTGCGTTAGATGTCGCTTTAGGTGTCGGCGGTTATCCCCGTGGACGTATTATCGAAGTATACGGACCTGAAAGTTCAGGTAAAACAACAGTGGCGCTACACGCTATTGCAGAAGTACAAAAAAATGGCGGAACGGCCGCTTTCATTGATGCTGAGCATGCGTTAGATCCGCAATATGCACAAAAATTAGGTGTGAATATCGATGAACTACTTCTTTCACAGCCTGATACAGGAGAACAAGGTCTGGAGATCGCTGATGCTTTAGTATCAAGTGGAGCTGTAGACATCGTAGTAGTCGATTCAGTTGCCGCTTTAGTTCCACGAGCAGAAATCGACGGCGAAATGGGTGACTCACATGTCGGGTTACAAGCACGTTTGATGTCTCAAGCATTGCGTAAACTCTCTGGTTCGATCAACAAAACAAAAACAATCGCTATTTTCATCAACCAAATCCGTGAAAAAGTAGGCGTAATGTTTGGGAATCCAGAAATCACTCCTGGAGGACGCGCATTGAAATTCTACGCAACGATCCGTTTAGAAGTACGTCGTGCAGAACAATTGAAACAAGGTACAGATATTGTTGGTAACCGTACAAAGATCAAAGTCGTAAAAAACAAAGTAGCACCTCCTTTCAAAATCGCTGAAGTAGATGTCATGTATGGTTTAGGGATCTCACAAGAAGGAGAACTTCTAGATATGGCAGTAGAAAAAGACATCGTTGATAAAAGCGGTGCTTGGTATTCTTATAAAGAAGATCGGATTGGTCAAGGACGGGAAAATGCTAAAATCTATATGGCTAATCATCCTGAAATGATGGCAGAAGTTTCTGCTCTAGTTAGAGCAGCTTATGGCATTGGTGAAGAAGTGGCTGTCCCAGAAGATACAAAAGGACAAGAAGAATTGCCTTTAGAAGAATAAAAATCATGATAAACAAAAACGGCTGGTCTGAAGAGTAGATACTCTCCTTGATCTGCCGTTTTTTATTGAATAAAGAACAAAGAAATCTTGAGTTATTTAATCATACGAGTAGCTACATAAAATAAAAAATATCTATTCGACTACAAAAAGTAATTTAGTGAAAAAGTTTCTCAACTTAAAGGTTTACTTATATGAAACTAGTGTCATTTATTCTAAAAACCACCGTTTAATGAATGAACGGAAAGCCGTTTCTTTGTTTATTTAAAGTTGACACTACGGGGTACAAACATTAGAATAAAGTTGTGCATGTTTTTTGTACACATATATGCGAAGATGCATATTGACAAGTTTAGAATAATTTATCATAGAAGCTGTATAGATGATAAAAATGAAAAAGATAGTATGGAGGTGGATTTTATGGTATTCAACATTCTCCTCGCTATCATCGGTTTAATTGTCGGTCTTGGTTTAGGGTTTATGGTCGCAAAGTCACGTCACGAGAAAGAAATAGCTGGTGCACAATCATCAGCTGCTGGGATCATCGATAGTGCAAAGAAAGAAGCAGAAACTCTAAAAAAAGAAGCATTGTTAGAAGCTAAGGAAGAAAATCAGAAATACCGTTCTGAAGTTGAAAGTGAGCTGAGAGAAAGTAAGTTAGAATTAAAATCTCAAGAGAATCGTTTGATTCAACGCGAACAAACGCTGAATCGTAAAGATGACTCGTTAGAAAAACGCGAGAACTCACTTGAAAGTAAAGAAGAAGCACTTAGTTCAAAACAGCAATTAATTGAAGAGCGAGAAAAAGACGTTGAAAAAATGATTGAAGATCAACAAAAAGAACTAGAAAAAATTGCTGGTTTATCAAAAGAGGACGCACGAGATGTCATCATGAAATCGACTGAAGAAGAGCTGAATCATGAGTTAACTCTAATGGTAAAAGAATCTGAACAGCGTGCCAAAGAAGAAGCAGATCGCAAAGCGAAAAACTTATTATCATTAGCGATTCAACGCTGCGCAGCAGATCAAGTTTCAGAAACGACTGTTTCAGTCGTTACCCTTCCGAATGATGAAATGAAAGGTCGTATCATTGGACGAGAAGGTCGTAATATTCGAACGCTTGAGACGCTGACTGGTATCGATTTGATCATCGATGACACACCTGAAGCAGTTGTTCTTTCCGGATTTGATCCAATCCGAAGAGAAATCGCACGAATGACCTTGGAAAAACTGATACAAGATGGACGAATCCATCCAGCACGAATTGAAGAAATGGTCGAGAAATCTCGTAAAGAAATGGATGAACGTATTCGTGAATATGGGGAAGAAGCAGCATTTGAAGTCGGTGCCCATACACTTCATCCAGATCTAATCAAGATCATCGGACGTCTGAGATTCAGAACTAGTTACGGACAAAACGTCTTGAAGCATTCGGTCGAAGTTGCAAAATTAGCTGGTATCTTAGCAGCAGAACTTGGCGAAGATATCCAATTAGCAAAACGTGCCGGGTTGCTTCATGATATTGGAAAAGCACTTGACCATGAGATTGAAGGATCTCACGTTGAGATCGGTGCGGAATTAGCTGCCAAGTACAAAGAAAACCCAGTAGTAATCAACGCAATCGCTTCTCACCATGGCGATGTGGAAGCGACTTCTGTTATCTCTGTCCTTGTAGCTGCAGCAGACGCGCTTTCAGCAGCAAGACCTGGTGCGCGAAGTGAATCATTGGAAAACTACATCCGTCGTTTAAGAAGTCTGGAAAATATTTCGAACAGCTTCGCCGGTGTAGAATCAAGTTACGCAGTTCAAGCTGGACGCGAAGTTCGGGTAATGGTCAAACCAGAAGAAATCTCGGATCTGGACGCTGTTCGTTTAGTACGCGATATCCGTAAACGAATCGAAGAAGAGTTGGATTATCCTGGACATATCAAAGTAATCGTTATTCGGGAAACTCGCGCAACTGATTATGCTAAATAACAGTAAACACAAAAGAAGAGTCGCGGCAAAAGCCGCAGCTCTTCTTTTTTTGTAAGGTACGAAAAAACATTGCTATTATTATTTTTTATTCAACATCTCAAGATCTTTCTCGATCGTCGTATTGATTCCTTTGATGATTGCTGGGATGAATCCTGCTTCTTCTAGGGCAACTACACCGGCAACGGTCGTACCACCAGGAGAAGAAACTTGGTCTACAAGTTCCCATGGATTTTTATCACTTGAAAGGAATTTTTGACAAGAACCCATGATTGCTTTTGCAGCAATTTCAGTGGCCGTCTGTTTGGACAAACCATTTAATACACCAGTCCGTCCCATCGCATCGATCAGCATATAAATGAATGCGGGCGAGCTGCCAGCAAGGCCGATGAATGTACTGAAATCTGCTTCTGCTAAGGGATAGACGCTACCAATTGCTTCAAAAATTATCGTGGCTTGTTGAAGCTGTTCCTCCGTGGCAGCTTCATTTTTGCAAATCGCAGAAACGCCTGCTCCTACGCTGACATTGACATTCGGCATCACACGTACGATGGAGGCCTGAGGATCTTCAAGCGCTGTTTCTAAATCTGTTAATGATTTTCCTGAAGCAATAGAAATGAATAAGACCTTCTGGCTGTATTCTTTTAGTTCTTTCAATACTTTTTCAATGATTTTTGGTTTCACGGCTAAAAGAACGATATCTGATTTTGATGCAACTTCTTGGTTGCTTTTGCACGCATGGACGCCAGTTTCAGCAGCGAATGTTTGTGCATTTTCAAAATGACCACTGGAAACGAACACTTCTTCTTTCGAGACTGTTCCTGTTTTCAATAAACCATCAATAATAGCTTGTGCCATATTCCCTGTGCCGATAAATCCTACTTTCATGTTATCCTCTCCTTTAGCATTAGGATATCTTTCTTTTTCTATGATCGCAAGCAAAGAACAGGTCTAAAGTGGAAAAATTAAAATAAATAAGATAACATTGGGGTATAACACAAAAGTATACAAGTTAGGAATGGGAAAATGTGAAAAATAAACGATACTTGATGCTGCAATGGATAAAGGAACATAGTCTGATTTTAAAATTGATTTTTTTCGGCTCCGTGTTAGTCTTTGTGGCAAATCAAGTCGCAAATATTGCTAATGGCATGAGTTGGCAAGATATTTGGCAAAGGATGGGACAACAAAGCCACATGACGATTCTACTCATGATTCTGGCTGGACTGCTGGGTGTCACTCCGATGTTGTTGTATGATTGGGTGACGATCAGAGTCTTAGAAAAACAAGGAAAACCAAAAATGGAAAGAAAAGAGTTCCTTCTTGCTGCGTGGGTAACAAACACGATCAACAATCTCGCCGGTTTTGGTGGTGTGGTAGGAGCCAGTCTTCGGGCTAGTTTTTATGGAAAGCAGACAAATAGGAAAATGGTGTTAGTGACTGTTTCAAAAGTCGCGCTATTTATGCTGACTGGTTTGTCTGTATGGTCGTTTCTTACATTTATTGATGTCTTTTTTATTCAGTCAGAAAGTATTTTTCGGAGCTATTGGATCTGGCTTTTCGGCGGTAGTTTTTTAGCGCCAGTCATTTTCTTTTTTGCTTATCTAAAGAGAAAGTCCTTGTTCTCTGAGTTTTATCCAAAAGGCTTGTTTGGTCTGCTACTGGCATCTTTTGGACAATGGACAGGGGCACTTGCGGTATTTCTGACTATCGGCAAGTTGATGAGAATAGATATTTCCATGTTTTCGATCTATCCTATGTTCATGATTGCGACGCTGATAGGAATGTTGACAATGGTCCCAGGTGGAATGGGGACTTTTGATGTTTTGATGATTTTAGGAATGAGTCAATTGTCTGTTCGGCAAGACGTAGCAGTAGTTTGGTTGTTATATTATCGGTTGTTTTATTATGTCCTGCCTTTTTTGACGGGACTTCTATTGTTCATCACACATACAGGAGTCAAAATCAATCGATTTTTAGATAATATACCGCGATTATTTTTCCAAAAGGTTGCGCATATCGTGCTCGTAAGTGCTGTATATTTTGCAGGAATCATGATGGTACTCCTGTCAACGATCACTAATCTGTCTGCAATTAGTCGGCTGTTTCAGGTGTTATTGCCGTTCTCGTTCAACTTTTTAGACCAGACATTGAACCTATTAGTGGGCTTTTTATTGCTCGGTCTTGCTCGAGCGCTTTCAGTAAAAGTCAAAAAGGCATTTCTGCCTACGATTGCTTTACTAGCTTTTGGTATTTTAAATACGATCACACGTACACTATCTTGGCAATTGTTATTGGTATATGTCTTGATTCTATTAGCTGTGTGGTTATCTAGAAAAGAATTTTATCGAACAAAATTCGTTTATTCTTGGGGAGCTATACTATTTGATGCTAGCTTGTTCGGTTTCTTGTTTATTGTTTACGCAATTGCAGGTTATCATAGTGGACGCTTTTTAGTTGGACGGATAACAGGTAACCATTTTATTTTGTTTCCTTCAGATGATGTGTGGTTCTCAGGGCTCATTGGTTTGGGCATCTCATTGCTAGCTTTAGTGGCGCTTTATCAATACTTAGCAGAAGATACTACGACGCTTGGCAGTGAGTACGAAAAAGAACGTTTTGACCGTTTATTGGAAACATATGGAGGCACAGCTACAAGCCATCAGCTTCGCTTGCCAGGATACAGTTATTTTTATTACCAAAAAGACGACCATGACCAAGTCGTTTTTGGCTATCAAATCAAAGGGAATAAATGCTTTGTTTTAGGAGATCCAATTGGTAATCCCAAAATGATGCAGGCAGCAACGAATCAGTTCATGAAACGAGCAGATTGTTTAGGTTATCAGCTTGCTTTTTATAAGATATCAGAAAGCTACGTAGTGATGCTTCACGAATTGGGCTTTCATTTCACGAAAGTAGGTGAAGCAGGAATTGTTGATCTAGCGACAGAAGACTTGTCTCGGCTGAGTCAGCAACTTGAATATCAACGTTTGATGAAAGAAGGATACCATTTCACTTGGTATGACCAACTACCAGAAGAATTACATCAAGCTGTAAATGAAGTTTCACAAAAATGGCTTCACGGTGCACGAGAAAAATACTTTTCTGTGGGACGATTCGATGAATCCTATGTATTGTCTAGTGGCGTCGGTATTGTCCGTAAAGAGCAAAAAGTCGTGGGCTTCATCACCGCTCAACCGATGACGAAGGAGCAAGCGGGGTATGATTTACTGCGAATCTTGCCTGAAGAGCCTGAAGAATTAGCGGATTATCTATTAGCTAATTTGTTCATTGTATACGAGAAAATGGGCTATCTGGAAGCAAATCTAGGATTAGCCCCTTTAGCAAATGTTGGAGAAACAGATTTTTCTTTCTTTCAAGAAAAAGTCATGCATATCGTATATAATTATGGTAATTTTTTCTATTCCTTCCAGTCTGCTTATGAAAAGAAATTAAAATATGTCGATCATTGGGAAGGTCGCTACTTTGCATATCGGAAAGGAAGTAATTTCGGATTTGCTACCATGCAGCTGCTCAGTCTGATAGGGAAAGAAAAAGGAAATGTGCCGAGTTTGGCAGAAGAAGTGCTCACAGAATTATAAGAATCACTAGAGTTTATTTGGATTATGAAGAGAAAATTCTATGAGAGCTGTTGAAACGATGACAAAATCAACCACTAGGCAGACATAAGCTATACTTTTATTTTTCCCTATGATAGAATACTTGCGACTTAGACTTTTCGAATGGGTGAGAGGATGGAATTGATTGAAAAAGCGCCAGCCAAGATAAATTTAGGACTGGATGTATTATATAGACGGCAAGATGGGTATCATGAGTTGGAAATGGTGATGTCGAGCGTAGACTTGGCAGATCATCTATTTTTTGAAGAAATAACAGAAGACAAAATCATTGTAGAAACAAATAAAGCATTTTTACCGGTAGATGAACGGAACAATGTTTATCAAGCTGCTTTATTGTTAAAAAATAAATACAATATCAAAACCGGTGTCAAGATCTTTGTTAAGAAGAATATTCCAGTAGCAGCTGGATTAGGCGGAGGAAGTACAGACTGTGCAGCTGCTCTAAGAGGGATCAACCAATTATGGAATTTGGGCTGTTCGTTAGAAGAACTGGCAGAAATCGGTTTGGAAGTCGGTACAGATGTTCCTTATTGTGTCTACGGAAGTACGGCATTTGTCGGTGGCAAAGGGGAAGAAATCCAAGTATTACCTTCTATGCCACAGTGCTGGGTTGTGTTGGTCAAACCAAGAATGAGTGTCTCTACACGTACAGTGTTTAGAGAAGTAGATACGCAAGCCATCCAACATCAAGACATCCACGGACTTGTTGAAGCCATCCGAGAGCAAGATTATCAGCAGATGATCAAAAAAATGGGAAATAGTTTAGAAGATATAACGGGAAAGCGGCATCCAGTCATCCATCAAATCAAAGAGCGTATGATCAAGTACGGAGCAGATGCTGCATTAATGAGTGGAAGTGGACCAACCGTTTTTGCCTTGTGTCAACATTATTCAAGAGCGCAGAGAGTATATAATGGGTTAAAAGGTTTTTGTGAGGAAGTTTATTTAGTACGAACCCTGCAATAAAACATAAAAAGTAAAATAGGTGATGAAAAACTGAGGAATCCTAAAGTGGTATTCTTCAGTTTTTTATTGTAGTGAAATGACTAGATATGAGCAGCAACTCATCCATTTTACGATTTAATCAAGAATATACATGTTTAAATCAGAAATTGATGGATTTCTATTGACTGTGTTTTTTTATTTTGATACATTAGTTCTCGTTAATAAATCGTAAAATTCCGATTTGTTCATTGAAAGGAGCATATAAATGAAAAAATATCTTTTGACAGCTACGGTAATGATAGGTGCTTTACTGTTTGCAGCATGTGGAAATATGAACAAGGAAGCAGACAAAAAAGAGGATTTGACGATCGTTACGACTTTTTATCCGATGTATGATTTTACAAAAGAAATCGTAGGGGATGAAGGAAACGTGAAACTTTTGATCCCTGCTGGAACGGAGCCGCATGATTTCGAACCAAGTGCAAAAGAAAGAGCAGAAATTTCCGATGCAGATGTTTTCGTGTATAATAGTTCAGACATGGAATTTTTCGTGGATTCATTAAAGGATTCAGTGGATAGCAAACAGACCTTGATGATCGAAGCAGCTAAAGGAATCGACCGTTTAGAATCGCAAGAAGCAGACGAACATGAAGAATCAGAAGAAGGGCATGGTCATTCACATGAATACGATCCACATGTTTGGCTCGATCCGGTATTAGCTATAAAAGAAGTCAGAACGATTGCTGAAGAATTAGGCGAAAAATATCCAGATAAAAAGGAAACTTTTACGAAGAATGCCGATGCTTATATCAAAAAGCTTGAAGCACTGGATCAAAAATACTCCGATGGGCTAAAAGATGCAACAAACCGCACATTTGTCACTCAGCATGCTGCTTTTGCTTATTTAGCGAATCAATACGACTTAAAACAAGTAGCGATTTCGGGCGTTTCACCGGATCAGGAACCCACACCAAGCCGCTTAGCTGAACTAAAAGAATTTGTGAAGAAAAACAACATCAAAGTGATTTATTTTGAAGAAAATGCCTCTTCGAAGGTAGCTGAGACATTGTCGAATGAAACAGGAGTGAAGCTAGAAGTGTTGAATCCTTTAGAAAGCTTGACTAATGAACAAATCAAAGCAGGCGAAAATTATATTTCTGTCATGGAAAAAAATCTGAAAGCTTTAAAAGAAAGTATCAATTAAGTTTTAGAATGGAGGTTGTAAGGTGCGTTATATCGAAATATCTGATTTGACCTTTTACTATGATGATGAACCTGTACTAGAAGATGTCTCTTATCATGTAGATGCGGGTGAATTTGTCATTTTAACTGGAGAAAATGGAGCAGCCAAGTCAACCTTGGTGAAAGCATCGTTAGGATTACTGAAACCTTCAAAAGGAATGATAAAGATTGCTGAGAAAAATCAAGAAGGAAAAAAATTAAGTATCGGTTATATTCCTCAACAAGTTGCATCTTTCAATGCAGGTTTTCCTAGTACGGTGATCGAATTAGTCCGTTCAGGAAGATATCCAAGAGGCCGCTGGTTCAAGCGTCTCTCTGAAAAAGATCATCAACATGTACAGCGTGCTTTAGAAGCTGTAGGGATGTGGGATATGCGAAATCGGCGAATAGGTGAATTGTCTGGCGGACAAAAGCAGCGAATCAGTTTAGCGCGTATTTTTGCTACTGACCCTGACTTATTTGTTCTTGATGAACCAACAACAGGTATGGATGAAGAATCCAGAAATGAATTTTATCGTCTTCTCCGACATAGTGCGCATGTCCATGGGAAATCAGTTCTAATGATCACCCATGATCATGAAGATATCAAACAGTATGCGGACAGACAGATCCGACTGGTGAGAAAGGAGGATTCTCAATGGCGTTGCTTTCATATGAATTCATGAGAAGAGCGTTTCTTGCCGCTATCTTCATTGCCGGAATCGCCCCGATGCTAGGTGTGTTTTTAGTGATCAGAAGACAATCGCTGATGGCTGATACGCTTTCTCATGTCTCTTTAGCAGGGGTAGCGTTAGGATTCTTTTTGAACCTTAATCCTACACTTACGACCATGCTAGTCGTTGTATTAGCAGCTGTGATATTGGAGTATCTGCGAACGATCTACCGAACCTATTCAGAAATCTCCATTGCCATTTTAATGGCTGGTGGTTTGGCGCTAGCGTTAGTATTGATGAATTTGAGCGGAGGGAATTCAGCAACAAGTATCCAATCCTATCTGTTTGGTTCGATCGTGACCATTACATGGGAGCAAGTCATCTTTTTAGGAATCTTATTCGTTGCCATCGGTATATTGTTCTTTTTATTCAAACGGCCGATGTATGTTCTGACTTTTGATGAAGATACTGCCCACGTGGATGGGCTACCCGTTCATTTGATGTCGATGATGTTCAATGTGATTACTGGTGTGGCTATTGCTGTGATGATCCCGATTGCCGGTGCACTTTTGATATCCGCAATCATGGTTCTTCCCGCAGCAATCGGTATGCGATTAGGCAAAAGCTTCAATGTCGTGATTGCTATCAGTGTTTGTGTAGGATTTCTAGGGATGCTGTCAGGACTAACTAGCTCGTTTTATCTAGATACACCTCCAGGAGCAACAATCACATTAGTCTTTATTGCTTTGTTCCTGATTGTCAATATCATCAAACGAATATTGGTTGCCTTCAGAAGAAAAAATAACTAAATTATAAAGAAAAGAAGCCTTATAAAAACGAAAAATTTTTTATAGGCTTCTTTTTATTTTAATAAATACCGAACTATTTTCTTATTTTTTCATAAAATGCTCGAATTTTTGAAGAAAAACTTATATAATGTAAAACGATAAAATTTCTTAAAAGGAGTTGGAATAGGTGAAAGTACGTCGCAGTGAACGTCTAGTTGACATGACACAGTATTTATTGAATCACCCGCATGAATTGATTTCCTTAACAAGCTTTGCCGAACGTTATGAATCTGCTAAATCTTCTATCAGTGAAGATTTGGGAATCATCAAGAAAACATTTAAAGAACGAGGGTATGGAACCTTGGAAACAATCCCAGGTGCTGCAGGTGGTGTATTGTTCATCCCTGAAATTTCATATGAAGAGGCGAAAAAATATATTGAATCTCTAGCAGAACGTCTATCAGAACAAGACCGTCTGCTTCCAGGAGGATATGTTTATCTCTCTGATTTGTTAGGAGAACCTGAACTGCTGCGTCAAGTTGGAAGAATCATTGCTTCTAAATACCTTGGTGAAAAAATCGATGCTGTAATGACTGTAGCCACAAAAGGCGTACCTATTGCCCAAGCTGTGTCCTATTATCTGAATGCGCCATTCGTTATTGTACGCCGGGACTCAAAAATAACAGAAGGATCAACAGTAAGTGTCAACTATGTGTCTGGATCTTCTGAAAGAATTGAAAAGATGGAACTGTCTAAGAGAAGTTTGAAACGTGGTTCACGTGTCCTTGTAGTGGATGATTTCATGAAAGGCGGCGGAACAGTCAACGGAATGAAGAGCTTGATTGAAGAATTCGAATCAGAACTTGTTGGCATCACTGTATTTGCCGAATCAAAATTCAACGGTCATCGCGCCATCGATGATTATACGTCACTGCTTTATGTCAAAGATGTAGATACTCAAACGAAAAATATTACGGTTGTGCCGGGAAATTATTTTTCAGAATAAGAGGTTGTGAAAAAGCCGCTTAGTTTCGAGTAGTAAGAAAAATTTTGTGAAAATGGCTTTCCACATTTTTTCATAAATTTGGCTTAATACCGAGAAACTGGCTTTTGAACACCGTTTATCTAGAGGTTGTGAAATCAGCGTCCTGTCCTGAGTATTAGCTCAATAAACGGAAAAATTGCTCCTCATATTTTGCCGTTTATTGAGCTAATACCGAAGGTCAGCTGATTGAAAACCGTTTAATGAAGAGGTTGTAAGCCTACCGTTTAACTCTAAGTCACAAGAAACGATTTCAAAAAACAGCTTTTCATGTTTTATGAGTAGTGTGACTTGTGACCGAGGAGTTGGCAGGAGAGCACTGGTTACCAAATAGATAGGCCCGTTATGGTCTATCTATTTTTTTATCCAGAAAACGCTGGGATAAAAGAAAATCACTTGTTTTGTTGAAAAAATGGGTATACTGGGATAAACTGAAATCAGCAAACTATATTTAGGAGTGACGCAGTTGGACGCACGTTATGCAATTATTTTGGCGGCAGGGAAAGGTACCCGCATGAAGTCAAAATTATATAAAGTTTTACATCCCGTTTCTGGTAAACCTATGGTAGAACATATCATTAATCGGGTCAGTGAAACGAAACCAGATGAAGTGATTACGATCGTTGGACACGGAGCAGAACAAGTTAAAGCACAACTAGGAGAACGCAGTAAATATGCGTTACAAGCAGAACAATTGGGAACAGGACATGCTGTTTTGCAAGCCGCTTCTTTCTTGGAAGGAAAAAAAGGAACGACGTTAGTTATCAGTGGCGATACACCGTTATTGACTACTGAAACGCTGAACAATCTTTTTGAATATCACCAAGGAAAAAATGCAAGTGCGACAATCTTGACGGCACAAGCAGAAAACCCAACAGGATATGGTCGGATCATTCGTGATCATATTGGGATCGTAGAAAAAATCGTGGAACAAAAAGACGCAACACCAGAAGAAGCACTTGTACAAGAAATCAATACAGGAACATACTGTTTTGACAACGAAGCTTTGTTCGATGCGTTAAGCAAAGTCGGAACAAACAATGCTCAAGGTGAATACTATCTGACCGATATCATCGAAATCTTAAAAGAAGAAGGCAATACAGTTGCTGCTTATCAAACAGATGATTTCGAAGAATCAATGGGAGTCAATGATCGAATCGCGTTAGCTAAAGCAAATGAGATCATGAGAAAGCGGATCAACCAGATGCATATGGTCAATGGCGTAAGCTTTGTCGATTCAGCAACGACATACATCGATGCAGGCGTAGAGATTGGTCCAGACACATTGATCGAAGCAGGTGTACAAATCCAAGGCAATACAGTCATCGGTTCTGATTGTGTCATCGGGGCACATTCAAAAATCGTAGACAGTAGGATTGAGGATCACGTCGTCATTGAAAACTCAGTCATTGAAAGCAGCCATGTCAAGAAACATGCAGATGTGGGACCTTATGCACATTTACGACCAAAAGCTGAAATTGGCGAAAACGTCCATATCGGAAACTTTGTGGAAGTGAAAAATGCTCAAATCGGCAAAGGAACGAAAGTCGGTCACTTGACTTATGTTGGTGATGCTACGTTGGGAGAAGAGATCAATGTCGGATGTGGTGTTGTCTTCGTCAACTATGATGGAAAGAACAAACATCATACGACTGTCGGTGACCACAGCTTTATTGGTTCTAGCACGAATATCATCGGACCTGTCGAGGTAGCTAAAAACAGTTCGATTGCTGCCGGGTCAACAATTACAGACAATATTCCAGAATATGCGTTGGCAATTGCGAGAGCAAGACAAGTCAATAAAGAAGGATATGCAAAAAAACTCCCTTATCTAAACTAAGACTTTTGCAAAATCACTTGATTTATTTAAAAAATATGACTACTATTTATTAGGTAGAATTCTAGAGTTGTGAAAAAGAAAGTGGAGGTCCCCATGTCAAAACATTACTTTGACCCAAGATTAAAAATTTTTGCGTTAAATTCCAATCGCCCATTAGCAGAGAAAATTGCAGCAGCAGTCGGTGTCGAGTTAGGAAAATCATCTGTTACTCAATTTAGTGATGGAGAAATTCAAGTAAACATTGAAGAAAGTATTCGTGGATCGCATGTCTATGTGATCCAATCAACGAGCAGCCCAGTCAATGATAACTTGATGGAGTTGCTGATCATGATTGATGCACTGAAACGAGCAAGTGCGAAAACAATCAACGTAGTCATGCCTTATTATGGTTATGCGCGTCAAGATCGTAAAGCACGTGCACGGGAACCAATCACAGCGAAATTAGTAGCAAACATGATCCAAAAAGCCGGTGCAACACGAATGCTGACTTTGGACCTTCATGCAGTCCAAATCCAAGGTTTCTTTGATATTCCAGTCGATCATTTGATGGGTGCACCACTTATTGCTAATTATTTCTTGGAAAAAGGAATCAAAGGTGATGATGTTGTCGTTGTTTCACCAGACCACGGTGGCGTTACACGAGCACGTAAATTAGCGGAATTCTTGAAATCTCCGATTGCGATCATCGACAAACGCCGTCCGAAAGCAAATGTTGCAGAAGTAATGAACATCATTGGACAAGTCAAAGGTAAAACTTGTGTACTGATCGACGATATGATCGATACAGCAGGTACAATCACATTGGCTGCCAATGCTTTGAAAGAAGCTGGTGCAACAAGTGTGTATGCTTCATGTACCCATCCAGTATTATCTGGTCCTGCTTTACAAAGAATAGAAGATTCAGCTATCGAGCGACTAGTTGTCACAGACTCGATCTATCTTCCAGAAGATCGTAAAATCGATAAAATCGATGAAGTAAGTGTTGGCGGATTAATGGGAGATGCAATCAAACGTATCCATGAAAACAAACCAGTTAGTCCATTATTTGAAACAAAAAATAAATAATAAATAAACTCACAAAGGGGAGTCCAATTGGGCTGAGATTGAATCTATTTCTAAACCCTTCGTACCTGTTTCGGTTATGCGAGCGTAGGAATTGTGAAAAAACAGCTATTTGAAATTTTTCGAAAGCTGCTTCCTCCTTTGTGACTTTTTTATTCAAAGGAGGAAGTTTTTTTATGGGAAAAAATAGAGTTTGGGTAGAAGGAACGATTGTTGCAGCGTTAGCGATGGTGCTGTCATTGATACCAATCCAGATTGGCAGCAGTTTTTCTATTTCATTGGGGCAGATTCCGTTGACGCTTTTTGCATTAAGAAGAGGGACAAAGGCAGGTATGCTAGCAGGTTTCATTTGGGGGATCTTACACTTTCCGTTGGGACAAGTTTATTATTTAAGTGTCGTTCAAGTGTTGATTGAGTATCCGATTGCTTATACTTTTGCAGGTGCAGCAGGGCTCATGGCTTCAAATGTCCAGAAAAGCTATGCAGATGGAAATACGAAACAAATCAGAAAAAACATAGTGTTTGGTGCATTGATTGGCGCACTTTCCAGATATTTTTGGCATTTTATTGCGGGAGTTGTTTTCTGGGGAGCCTATGCACTATGGGGAATGAATCCTTGGCTCTTTTCTTTCGTAATGAATGGTGCTAGCGGGTTGAGCACAGCGATTGTGACGATGATCGTTTTATTAGGGATCCAACAAACGATTCCATCACTTTTTGTGCCAGATAAACGACAGAATCTTTAAATAAAAAGGAAACAAAAAACTTGAGACAGAATCATGTCCTAGTTTCTTGTTTCCTTTTTGTTTTTCGGCAAGAAATAGATTCACTTAAATGGCAGATAAGAAAGACCGGCATCTTCTACCAATTGCCAGCGCCGATCGTTGACAGAGTAGATTAAAGTAGCGACGACTTCTTCTTCCCGATACCGAGTACCTTTCAATTTCCAAATATAGTCCTCAATCACATAAATAGGAATACGGTATTCGTCATCGATCAAACCAACTTGATCAAAAGAAAAAATGATCCCTTCCTGCATTAAATTACGCATTTCTTTCAATAATTCCACACTGATTTTTTCAACAGGTGTTTCCTTTTTGAAAAAGGATTTTTTTACATTGATCTTATCTGACAGGATAGAACTTAATTTACTAGCAAAAATCCTGTAAAATTCATCTAAATAGCGATAATAAATTCGGTTCAATTGATCGTTCAGGTCGAAGTACACGAAATTATTTTGTAGCTTATAAAAAAATGGTGAGTGGAGATGTGTTTTCATATGGCCAAAATATAACAATTCTGAAATTTCTAAAGGTGTCAATTCTTTCAGCATCGTTAAATCAGTAAAGTCAATCCACTTCAATTCATCGAATCCACGCCTGTTTCGAGAAGAGGAAAAGAAACGCTGGATATTTTCTGTACCACGGATTACTTTCAGCCCTGTATGAGATTCGTATTCTCCAGCAGAAGCAGATGGATCGAGTAAGAGCAAGTTTTGAGGAAAATGCACGATACTGTTTGCAAAATCAGTAGCAGTCAGTCCTTTTGTTAAAACAGCATTACTTGTGGTATCAATATGTACATAAACTGACTCAGTCATCATGTTCCTCCTCTTATTTCCTCTTAATCTCTTTTATTTTACAACATTTGCATAAAAAAAGCTTGTTTCTTTTATTTTAAAATTCCATTACAAAATCACGTTTTCATTGAAAATACTCTCATTTTCAATTAATTTTTGTATTTTTTATTTAAAGAAGGTTTTATGAATTGTTTTCTTATGGAATATCCAAAGTCGAATACGATACTCATGACCTTTTTTCGACGTACTGGTATACTTGAAGAAAAAGGAGAAAGCGATGGAGATAAAAAAAGTTTACTTTTCACAGAAAATGTCGCTGTATTCGCGTATCAACCAAGCAAAACAACCTCTTCCGTTTTTTCAAAGCCATCAAGAAAGTAGAGAAGCATTTTGGCGTTCTGCAAAAAAGCAATGTGCCTTTGAAGCAGTATCAAAAAAATATACCATCTATTTTACTATTGATAAAAGTAGAGAAGATGTTATTTTTAATAACTTGCTGATCGAAGGCGAAACTTTTAAATGGCAAAAACTTTTTCAGCATATGGAAGCTTGTGCTCGTTTTTTTATTAAAGAAAACTGTTGTTTTTTATTTCAATCTCCTCTATCAGAAGAATGGTTGCGTATTTTTCATAAAAACGGCTATCAAGGAACCATGAAACTAAATAAAAAGCTGGTCTATCACACAGCACTTGTATTAGGAGGAGGGGGAGCACACGGTGCCTATCAGATTGGTGTATGGCAGGCGCTGAAGGAACATAACATCCGCTTTGAAATCATTACTGGGACCTCGGTAGGTGCGCTGAACGGCGCATTGATTTTACAAGGAGACATGGAAAAAGCTGTGGGTTTATGGAAAAAGCTATCAACAAGACAAGTGCTTGCGTTGCCAGAAATGGCTGCCGTTGAAAACTTGCGTGAACGTTTCTATCAAGAAAGACGCCAAATGACGAAAACGGCACTAGTTGAAGGTGGGGTTTCGTCTGCGCCATTGGAAAAGCTGGTCAAGGAAAATTTAGATTTGTCTTTGCTCAAATACAATTCCAAAATACGTTTATACACGGTGTCTACTAAATTGCCGGAACTAGCGGAAGTAGTGACTGCTATCCAACAGACAGAAACAGAAGAAATACCAGATTGGATACTTGCCTCTGCTTCATTTTATCCTGCTATGGCTTACCGAAAGATCGGAAAAAATAAATACGCAGACGGTGGATTTCGTAACAAAATCCCTATTGACATCGCGATTAACGAAGGCGCAACAGAGGCGTTTGTCGTGGATGTGCAAGGACCAGGGCCAGTGAAAAGAATCCGTGTGCCAGATACGTTTATCCATTGGAGATGTCAAACATTGTGGACGCTTGGCAGCTTTCTGCTTTTTGATAGCCAAAGAAACCAATTAAATTTACAATTAGGCTATCTGGAAATGAAAAAACGATTAGGCTGTTATTACGGGAATTGGTATACATTTGATTCTGTCAAACAAGCAGGAACATGCTGGCGTGGATTTTTATCTTACTTAATAAAAGAACTTCAGTTAGAGCTATCTTTTTTCAAAACCATAAAATTTTGGCAAAAACTGCGTAATATATATAAGAACAGGGTCGAACCAGAAACATGCGGACTGGCGATGCTGGAACTTTTAGCAAAAAAACATTTTTTATTGCCAAACAAAGTCTATGAGGTAGATTGGATGTTTCAAATGATCTGCCAACAAGATAGAAAAAGTATGCCAGACGATTTATTGGCACAAGTTGGTCAATTAAGTACAGAAGAATGGCGGAGGTATCGAAAATATCAGCAGAAAATACAAAATGAACGCACGAAAGCCGTTTATTTTGAAAAACTGCTGCAAGAAAAATGTAAGGATCGTTTGCAGCGTGAACTGCTTGAACAGCCAGTTGACACATTACTGATCCTATATTTATATTATCTCAAGGAGGAACAACCATGGCACAAGAATTTTCATATGAAATCGTAGAAGAAATCGCTGTTTTATCAGAAAACAACAAAGGATGGCGTAAAGAGCTGAACTTAGTCAGCTGGAATGGTCGTCCGCCGAAATTCGATCTTCGAGATTGGGCACCCGACCATGAAAAGATGGGGAAAGGGCTGACACTGACGAACGAAGAGTTTGAACAACTGCAAAAAGCAATAGAAAATATGTAATGAGGAAGGACCCTGTCGAATGAAAAGTATGACTGGTTTTGGCAAAGCCATCCGCGAAACAAAAGCATATCAGCTAGATATCGAAATAAAAAGTGTCAATCAGCGTTTTCTAGATGTCCAAATACGAAGTCCTAAAATCCTGAATTTTATTGAAAACGATTTTCGGCAGCTTATCAAACAGCAGTTAAGCCGCGGACGGATCGAGGTATTTGTGAATCTAGCTTATATTGGCAAAAACGAAAAGCAGATCGTCATCAATTGGGAATTGATTGATTCACTTATCACCCAATTGACAGACGGGATTCAACAACGATACGGGAGTCAAAATCAAGTGTCAATTCGTCGGCTGGCGGAACGCTTCGCGCTGGATGAAAACTTCGTAACGGTAGAAGAAAAACCGGAAGAGAGCATGGAAGAATTGGCACAGTTAGCTCTAGATACATTGAAAAGTGCACTTGATTCTATTGAAGCCAGTCGAGAAAAAGAAGGACAAGCCTTAGCTTCGGTGCTGAAAAAGAACACGGAAGAATTCAAACAAGTACTAAAAAAACTCAATAGTTTTGTAGACGTCTATGAACAGGAGTTTCAATTAAGGTATCAAAAAAAGCTGGAGGAATTTCTTGGAGCGAAAGTGGATGAGCAACGGTTGCTGACGGAGTTGGCTATCTTGCTGGAACGTGGAGATATCCACGAGGAACTGGATCGTTTGGCAATCCATGTCCAAAAACTAGATGAACTTATCGAGGCCCAATGTCCTGTAGGTCGGGAATTAGATTTTCTGATCCAGGAAATGAATCGGGAAATCAACACGATCGGTTCCAAATCAAACGCAATCGAAATTAAAAATCAAGTCGTCCAATCCAAGACGATCTTAGAAAAAATCAGAGAACAGGTCCAAAATATTGAATGACGAAAGAGGTTGAGACAATGAAATACTATGACGTAACGTTCCACGAATTAAGTGGAAAAACTGTTGTTAAACGGGATATCCCTTCTGAAAAAAACGGCTTTGACGTATGGAAAGATGCCTGTGCAGACTATAATGAGAACGAACTGTTTATTTTGATCAACGACGGTGCTTACGTGACGATGAATCGGAAATTTATTGTTCGAATCGACACAGAAGAGGTAGAAGATCCGACAGAAAAAGCACGTTCTCGAAAAGATGAGATCATGGGTGTAGTGAATACTTTGTCCAATATGGGCTTTTAGCAAGGATGCTGAACAAAGAAATACAATAAATAATCAGAATTGAATTTCTTCGCTTAGCTTATTTGCTCTAGGAATACATTTAAAGGTTGTGACAAAATTCGTGTCACAACCTTTTTTTATTTTGAATAAGTGATGTTCAAAAACCATTTTCTCGGTATGGAGCCAAATTTATGCAAAAATATGAGAAGCCATTTTTGTTTGGCTGTTCTTATTACTTGATGCAGGACAGCTTTTTCACGACCTCTCATACACGGCGTTCAAAAGCTTGCATCTGCGGTAATAAGCCCAACCAAACGAAAAACATGACAAGCTGTTTATGTTTGGTCGTTCTTATTACTTGATGCAGGGCAGCTTTTTCACGACCTCTCATACACGGCGTTCAAAAGCTTGCATCTACGGTAATAAGCCCAACCAAACGAAAAACATGAGAAGCTGTTTATGTTTGGTCGTTCTTATTACTTGATGCAGGACAGCTTTTTCACGACCTCTTGGTACAGGGTAGCTTTTTTACCAATTTCTAGCTATAATTAAAGATAACCTTGAAAGTTGCAGAAAAAAAGTGCAAAATAAACGATAAGTACAAAAAGACTAGTTGAAAGGACGTCGTCATGTCAGAGCGTGGATTATTAATCGTGTTGTCTGGTCCATCCGGTGTAGGAAAAGGCACAGTACGAAAAGCAATTTTTGAGAGTGAGGATAATGATTTTCAGTATTCAATCTCAATGACTACCCGTAAAATGCGTGAAGGGGAGGTCGAAGGCATTGATTATTTCTTCCGAAGCAAAGAGGAGTTTGAATCAATGATCGAAGCTGGAGAGATGCTGGAATACGCAGAATATGTCGGGAATTATTATGGAACGCCTTTGTCATATGTCAACAAGACATTGGATGAAGGAAAAGATGTTTTCTTGGAGATTGAAGTCCAAGGAGCAAAACAAGTCAAAGAAAAAGTGCCCGATGGTGTATTCATTTTTTTGACTCCGCCAGATTTAGCGGAATTAAAATCACGAATCGTAGGCCGAGGAACAGATGCAGACGAAGTAATCGAAGAACGAATGAAAGTTGCAAAAGAAGAAATCGAAATGATGGCTCTTTACGACTATGCTGTTGTAAATGATGAAGTGCCGCTAGCAGTTGAACGAATCAAACACATTATTGCCAGTGAACATTTTCGAGTAGATCGCGTAATCGGTAAATATATTAAAATGTTAAAGGAGATGTAGTCTTATGATGTTAAAACCTTCAATTGACTCACTATTAGATCGTGTAAATTCAAAATATTCTCTAGTAATTTTAGCAAGCAAACGCGCACATGAGTTGGATGCAAGTGCACAACCTACACTAGATTCTTTTGATTCAGTAAAAAGCGTTGGTCAAGCTTTAGAAGAAATCGATGCAGGGAATGTAGTCAATGATCCTCATCCTGAATTAAAACGTGAACGTTTGAAGATGGAAGAAGAGGAACGTCAAGCTCAAAAAGAGCGTGAACAACACGAATTGGAATCACGTATCCGCGAAGAGCAAAAAATGTAATAAAGAAAAGTAGAGCGAACATCTAAAAAGAAAAGCAAACCCAGCTGTTTCCTTTTCAAACATTCGCCACTTATTGTCTGGTAGAAAAGGCTGTGTCTGAACTTTTTGACACAGTTCTTTTTTTTCTTATCTGCTGTTAATTTTTTGTTAGGATTTGGCAGAAAATAAGACAAATCCAGCGATCTCTAGTAAAATAGGCAAGGAACTTTTTGTCGCTTGATATGAAAAGACAAAAAAAGGAGGAAACGAACCATGACATTAACAGCTGAAGTCATTGTGGACGTACCTACTATGCAGACCGATCAGCCATTCACCTATCTGGTTCCCTCTGAAATGGAAACAGCTTTGCAAGTCGGGATGCGGGTAGAGGTCCCTTTTGGTAATGGCAATCGTCATGTCCAAGGATTTGTTATGGCTATCCAAAAATCAGAAGAATCAGCTAACCCATCGTTGAAGGCAGTGATCCGTTTGCTGGACCTTGCTCCGGTGGTCAATGAAGAATTACTTTCATTAGCTGATTACATGAAAAAAATCACTTATGCATTCAAAATCACTTGTCTACAAACGATGCTTCCGAGTGTGATGAAAGCAGAATATGATAAATTGATCTATCCTTTGGCAGATACACCAGAAATTCAGGCATTGTTTGGTCAACGGGAAGTGATTTCCTGGAAAGAAGCAGAAGAAGAAGGCAGCCTTTCTCAATTGATTCGTTGGCGCCAAGAGCAATTAGTAGATATCAAATACGAAGTCCATACACGAAATAAAGTAAAAACAATTCGTTTGGTCCGTTCCCTATTAACTGAAAAGCAAATCGAAGAAGAATGGGCAAAATTACGGCAAAATGCCAAGAAACAAAAAGAGCTTCTTTTGTGTTTATCTGAACTGAGCCAAGAAGAACCAATCGCTTATTTCAAAGATAAAGAAATCAGTACTGCTGTCTTGAATCAAGGAAAAGAAAAGGGCTGGCTGGAGTTTGTAGAATCAGAACGTTATCGCGACCCTTATCAAGACCGAGTATTTGACCAAACGACGGCATTGGAACTGAATACAGAACAAAAAAATGCTGTCGAACAAATCATCACAGCAGGTCAGCAACAAAAAGATCAGGTCTTTTTGCTAGAGGGAATCACCGGTAGTGGAAAAACAGAAGTATATCTTCAATCAATCGCTGATGTTTTGTCAGAAAATAAAACGGCTATAATGTTAGTGCCTGAAATCGCATTGACTCCGCAAATGGTCGAGCGATTCAAAGGACGCTTCGGTGAATCTGTTGCGGTCTTACATAGCGGACTTTCCCAAGGTGAAAAATATGATGAATGGCGCAAGATCGAGCGTGAAGAAGCACAAGTAGTAGTAGGCGCACGCTCTGCTATTTTTGCTCCGCTGAAAAATATAGGATTGATCATTATCGATGAAGAACATGAATCAAGTTATAAACAAGATGAGACGCCGCGTTATCATGCGAGAGATTTAGCTATTTGGCGCAGTAAGTACCATCATTGCCCAATAGTCCTTGGAAGTGCGACGCCCTCTTTGGAATCAAGAGCACGAGCTCAAAAAGGCGTTTATCAGTTATTGCAATTGAATCACCGAGCCAAAGTAGCTGCACAACTTCCAGCTATTGAGATCGTAGACATGCGTGAAGAGTTTCAGAATCATCGGACCTCTACTTTTTCTGCTAATTTGCAGGAAAAGATACAAGATCGGTTAGACAAAAAAGAACAAACTGTCCTACTGCTCAATCGTCGAGGATATTCGTCTTTTGTGATGTGCAGAGACTGCGGATTTGTTCTCCCATGCCCTAATTGCGATATCTCTCTTACCTTGCATATGGATACACGTTCGATGCGCTGTCATTATTGCGGACACGAAGAACCTATTCCTAATCGCTGTCCCAATTGTAGGGGCAACAAAATCCGTTACTATGGGACAGGCACCCAAAAAGTAGAAGAGGAACTCCGAGAACTTTATCCGCAAGCTAGGATTTTGCGTATGGATGTAGATACCACCCGAAGAAAAGGGGCACACGAACAGATTTTACAAAAATTCGGTGCAAAAGAAGCAGATATTTTATTAGGGACACAAATGATCGCTAAAGGCTTGGATTTTCCAGAAGTCACATTAGTTGGCGTGTTGAATGCCGATACCTCCCTGAATTTACCGGATTTTCGTTCTAGCGAGCATACATTCCAATTGCTGACCCAAGTTTCAGGACGAGCAGGACGAGCGGAAAAACCAGGCGAAGTCGTGATCCAAACGTTCAATCCTCAGCATTACGCCATAGAATTGGCTAAAAAACAAAACTATGAACAGTTTTATCAGCAGGAAATGCATGTACGGCATCGAGGAGGCTACCCTCCTTATTACTTTACTGTGAAAATAACTGCCAGCCATCCTGAAGAACAAGTGGCGGCAAAGAAAATCTTTCAGATTGCCAATCAACTAAAAGAAGTATTAAGTCCTCAAAGTTTGTTACTAGGACCAACACCCAGCATGATTTTGAGAGTGAAAAATCGATACTATTATCAACTGATCATCAAATATAAACATGAACCGAATCTGCCCCATGTTTTGGATGAAATCTTGAATGGAAGCCAGAAAGAACAGCGGCAAGGTCTTTTTGTGGCAATTGACAACGAACCATTAAACTTTATTTAAGAAAGGACCAACTTATGCGCTATCCTATATTGATCCACCCTAATGATAAATTAAAAATACCTGCTCAGCCAATCGACGTGATCACGGACGAAACGATTGCTTTGTTAGACAACTTATATGAGACGATGATTGCGAATGACGGAATAGGGATTGCTGCTCCTCAAGTAGGACAAAACAAAAGAATCGCTGTGATCGAAGTAGATGAAGGCGAAAAATTCGAACTGATAAACCCAGAAATCATTGAAGCAAAAGGTGAAAGCATGGACGTAGAAGGCTGTCTCAGTATCCCGCATGTCTATGGAACAGTTAAGCGAGCAGATGAAGTGACTGTACGCTATTATGACCGCGATGGAGAAGAGATAGAAGTGACAGCTTTCGGCTATTTAGCCCGTGCCTTCCAGCATGAAATCGATCACTTAGACGGTATTCTGTTCATTGAGAAAATGGTACAGCAGATCCCGGAAGAAGAACTTGAAGAATATATGGAGGAACATCTTGATGACTAAGTTAGTATTTATGGGCACACCTGCTTTTTCTGTGCCAATTCTTGAAGGGCTGATAGAATCAGGCTACGAGATCCAGGCAGTAGTCACACAGCCCGACCGTCCAGTTGGGCGGAAACGAGTAATTACGCCGACACCGGTAAAAGAAGCTGCTCTAAAGCACGGTATCCGTGTGTTGCAACCAGAGAAAATCTCCGGTTCGCCAGAAATGGAAGAAATCATTGAATTGGCACCTGATTTGATCGTCACTGCGGCGTTTGGCCAGTTCTTGCCTGAAAAGTTATTGCAAGTGCCAAAATTAGGGGCAATCAATGTCCATGCTTCTTTACTTCCTAAATATCGGGGAGGTGCGCCTGTTCATTATGCCATCATGAATGGGGAGGAAGAAACTGGTGTAACGATCATGGAAATGATCAAAAAAATGGATGCAGGCGGAATCTATGCGCAAGAAAGCATGCCAATCACTAAACAAGATGATGTGGGGACGATGTTTGAAAAGCTCAGCCTTTTAGGAAGAAAGCTATTATTAGAAACATTGCCTAATATTTTGAATGGACAAAAACCAGTCCCTCAAGACGAGTCAAAAGCCACTTTTTCGCCAAACATCACACGTGAACAAGAAGCGGTCGATTGGCATAAAACTGCAGAAGAAATCGACAACCAAGTACGCGGGATGCGTCCTTGGCCGATTGCATTCACGACCTATGAAGGTACACGCTGGAAATTATTATCGGTTGAAGTACTGGCAGAAAGTACAGACGAAGCACCAGGCACGATCATCCGAAAAGACAAAAAAAATCTATGGATTGCTTGCGGCAAACAGACCGTATTAGCCATCAATGAATTACAGCCAGCTGGTAAAGGAAAACAAGCCGTACACGATTTTCTTAACGGAAGCGGTCAGCAAGTTCAGATTGGTCAGCAGGTGAAATAATGAAAAAAATCCCTAAAAAAATGAAAAAATCTGTACGATATATGGCATTACTGACATTAGAGCGAGTGAACAAGGGCGGCGCCTACTCGAATCTTTTGCTGAATGAGATGATCAAACAAAGCGAGCTAAATCAAAAAGACGTGGGTCTATTTACAGAATTGATCTACGGTACGATTAGCCATCAGCGACTATTGGAATTTTACGTTGCATCATTGATCGCTAAAGCAAAAAAAGTGGATGACTGGGTCAAGACGCTTCTGTATCTTTCTGTATATCAATTAGAATTTTTAGATAAAGTCCCTGCACATGCTATTTTAAACGAGGCGGTCGAAATCGCGAAAGTAAAAGGAAATCCTGGAACAGGAAAATTTGTAAATGGTGTTTTGAGGAATTATCAGCGTCAAGGAGCACCAGATCTGCAAGGCATTGCTGATCCTATCGAAAGACTTTCTGTCAAAATCAGCCTGCCTCTATGGATGACGAAACGGTTGGTGGATCAAATCGGTTACGAAGAAACTGAAAAGCTCGGTTTATCGCTATATCAGCCTAGCCATGCTAGTGCCCGAGTAGATACACGCCGACTTTCCAGAGATCAGGCCATCACTGTTTTGCAAGAAGAAGAGATCTCAGCTGAAAAAAGCCAAGTCAGTCCATACGGTATAGTAGCGAAAAAAGGGCATTTAGCTTCTAGCTCATTGTTCCACGATGGCGTCATGACGATCCAAGATGAAAGTTCGATGCTTGTAGCGCCGTCTATGCAAATCGAGCCTGAACATCATGTCTTAGATGCCTGTGCAGCACCCGGAGGTAAGACGACACATATTGCTTCTTTTTTGGATCCTTCATGCGGTGGGGAAGTGATTGCTTTAGATGTACATGAACACAAAGTCAAACTCATTGAAGAAAATGCAACACGTCTGGGTGTCTCTTCTGCTGTTTACGCTCAAAAGATGGATGCTAGAGAAGTCAGCAAGCAGTTTGAACCAGAGCAGTTCGATCGGATTTTAGTAGACGCGCCTTGTTCAGGTCTCGGGCTCCTTCGGCGAAAACCAGATATCCGTTATAAAAAACAGCCGGATGAATTAGCGAATTTACCAAAAATCCAATTGGAAATTTTAGAAAGCTGCGCACCAGCTTTAAAGTCTTCCGGTATTCTGACTTATAGTACTTGTACGATCTTAAAAGAAGAAAACCAAGACGTTGTTTCTGCTTTCTTGGAAAGACACCCTGATTTTGAGAGGATTGATGTTTTGACCAATCCTATGCTACAATCATCAATCGTAGAGAAAATGTTGACTTTGTATCCGCATCAGTTTTACACAGATGGATTTTTCATTTGTTGTTTGCGCAAAAAGTAATGAGGTGAAAAAATGCAGATTGAATATCAATCAGATGTAGGAAGACGACGTAACACCAATCAAGACTATGCCAGTGTATTTACTAGCCGTTCAGGTCTCAAGCTTGCTGTATTAGCAGATGGGATGGGTGGGCACCGTGCTGGAGACATTGCTAGTCAAATGGCGGTAACAAATCTAGGCGAAGCTTGGGAAGAACAAGAAGCTGCCGACGATGAAAAAATCGCCCAGTGGTTCATTCAATCGATTCAAGAGGAAAATATGCTGATTTATCAGCGAGGACAAGAACAGCCGGAATATAACGGTATGGGAACAACAATCGTAGCGGCAGCTCTGTCAGATGACTGGTTCACGATTGCGAATGTTGGCGACAGCAGAGCGTATTTGATTCGCGAAGATAAAATCATGCAATTGACAGAGGATCATTCTTTAGTTAACGAACTAGTCAAATCAGGGGAAATCAGCGAAGAAATGGCAGTGAACCATCCAAGAAAGAATATTTTAACACGTTCTGTCGGCATGCCAGGAACAGTCGAAGTAGATGTTTCTACTCATCTTTGGCAGCTAAAAGATCGCTTGCTGTTATGTTCAGATGGCTTGACGAATATGCTATCTGAAGAAGAAATAGGAACGATCATTAATCAAGAAGGCCCGTTATCCCATAAAGTAACTGAGCTGATTGATCGTGCCAATGAAGCAGGCGGAGCGGATAATATCACCGTTCTTCTTATCGAATATAAGGAGGACTGTGTATGATCGAGTTGGGAAAAAAATTAAATGGCCGTTATCAAATCACGGGGAATATCGGTAGTGGTGGGATGGCTAATGTATTTTTGGCGCACGATTTGATCTTGGATCGAGATGTAGCAGTCAAAGTCTTACGATTCGACTTTCAAAATGATCAAACCGCGATTCGACGATTTCAGCGAGAAGCTTTAGCAGCAACAGAACTCGTTCATCCAAATATTGTCAGTGTTTACGATGTTGGTGAAGAAGACAATATGCAGTATCTAGTGATGGAATACGTCAAAGGAATGGACTTGAAACGATATATCCAAACACATTATCCTGTTCCTTATGAAACAGCAGTAAATATTATGCAGCAGATTCTTTCTGCTATTTCTTTAGCTCATAACCATCAAATCATCCACCGAGATTTGAAACCCCAAAACGTATTGATCGATAACGAAGGTGTAGTAAAAATCACGGATTTCGGGATTGCTATTGCTTTATCTGAAACATCGATCACACAGACGAATACGATGTTGGGATCTGTTCATTACCTATCTCCTGAGCAAGCAAGAGGGAGTATGGCAACGAAGCAGTCAGATATTTATGCTTTAGGGATCATTCTTTATGAGATGCTGACAGGTAGCGTGCCGTTTGATGGCGAATCTGCTGTGACGATTGCTTTAAAACATTTCCAAGATGATCTTCCATCCATAAAGGCACTTGATCCAAATGTACCGCAAGCACTGGAAAATGTGATTTTACGGGCGACGGCTAAAGAACCTGCAGACCGTTACAAGTCAGCCGAAGAAATGTCTGATGATCTTTCTACAGTATTATCACCAGCTCGTGCAAACGAAGAAAAATGGCAACCTCATGCGATGGATAACGAAACAAAAGTTATCACACCGCTTGCAGCAGATACACCAATGCCGGATTCATTCAAATCTATGCCTCTGCCAAAAGACGAACCGAGAAACGAAACATTGCCGGAAGAGGAAGAAGATCTGCCTGACCCTAAAAAGAAAGGACAGAAAAAATGGTGGCTGATCCTGTTAGCTGTCCTCGCTGTTTTAGGAATCGGAACAGCTGTATTCTTTGCTTCTGGCGGACGAGGAGAAGTTGTTGTTCCTGATGTTTCTGATCTTTCTGAAGCTTCTGCCAGAGAAACACTCGCAAAAGCGAAATTAGAAGTAGCAACAAAAACAGAAGAAATTGCAGATGACAAAATCGAAGAAGGCAATGTGGTGAAGACAGACCCTGCAGCGGGAACCACAGTCAAGCAAAAACGCGAAGTCACTCTTTATATCAGCAGTGGCACGAAAAAAATCAAATTAGATGATTACAGTGGTAAAAGTTATGAAGATGCTGAAGCAAGTTTGAAAGAATTAGGATTTTCTGCTGATTTGATTCAAAAAGAAGAGGAATTCAGTTCAGAGGTAGAAAGCGGAATGATCATTTCGCAATCTCCATCAGAAGATACAGAAGTCGATCCTAAAACAGACACGATTACTTTCACAGTCAGCAAAGGACCAGAAACAGTGACTTTGAGTAGTCATGTAGGAGAAAACTACGAAACTGTCCGTAATTGGCTTGTTACACAAGGATTCAATATCAATAACATTAGTGCTACTTATGACTATAGCGACACTGTGCCATCGGGTTCGATCATTAGTCAGGATCCAGCCTCAGGTGAAGTTGTAGCAGAAGAAACTTACATCAGTTTTGTCGTAAGCCAAGGAACAGAACCTAAACTGAATGACATCTCCGGCTATACAAAAAGCGAAGCACAAAGTTATTTGGCTAGTATTGGTGCAGAATATATCGGTCATGAGTCTTCTGAATATTCAAGTACGGTGGATAAGGACAAAGTAATCCGTACAGTGCCAGGGGCAGGTACGACGATTACCAAAGGAATGGTTGTAAACGTGATTTACTCTAAAGGATCAGACCCAGTGTCTTCTAGTTCTGAGAAAGATTCTTCAGACAGTTCTAGTAGCTCAAGTAGCTCTAGCAGTACGAGTAGCTCTTCCAAAGAAGAATCTTCCAGCACCGCAAGTTCATCAGATAGTACCTCAGAAAGCTCAAAGTAAGTTTTTAATAAAATAGAACAAAGAGGTTGTGACAGAAGTGATCAGCTTCAAGAAATAAGAAGGAATTTACGAAAATTGATTCTCAAATTTTTGTGAAATTTCGGCTTATTTTTCGAAGAAGCTACTTCTGGAACACCGTTTACTCGGAAAAAGGGACTGTGTCACAGTTCCTTTTTTGTGTTTTCTATCCCTTTTGATTAGTTTTCAAGCCTTTTACTTTGAGAAGTTTGCGTGGAACGACACCTACTTTCCTTTTCATATGGTAAAATAAACAAAAACGGAGGTGGCACTTATCAAAGGACAAATCAGAAAAGCAATCAGCGGTTTTTACTATGTATACGCAGACGGAGAGACCTATCAAACAAGAGGAAGAGGGAATTTCCGGAATCGGAAAATCACGCCGCTTGTCGGAGATCAGGTAATCTTTGAGAGTGAAAATCAAACAGACGGCTATCTTCTGGAAATCTTGCCGAGAAAAAATCAATTAGTTCGCCCGCCAGTCACAAATGTTGATCTTGGAATCATTGTCACAAGTATCGTGGAACCTGCATTTTCTTATAATCTGCTTGACCGCTTTCTAGTTACCTTGGAATATGAATCAATCGAACCGCTCATTTTTTTGACGAAGACCGACTTGTTAGACGAACCGAAAAAAATCGAAGAAATCAAACAAACCTATACTAAGATAGGCTACCCAGTGATTGTACCCAATCATGCGGGTGACACGACAGAATTGATTCGTTACTTTCCAGAACGGCTATCGGTCTTCATGGGACAGTCTGGAGCAGGAAAATCAACACTACTGAATCAAATATCTCCAGAACTGAATTTAGCAACAGGAGAGATTTCTGATGCACTTGGAAGAGGGCGGCATACAACACGGCATGTGGAGCTACTCCCTATCTATGATGGATTAGTAGCAGACACACCAGGATTCAGCTCGATTGACTTTTTGACTATCGAAGCAGGAGAATTGCCAAGACAATTTCCGGAATTTGTGGAAGCTTCTGCCCATTGCAAATTTAGAGAGTGCATGCATGCCAAAGAACCTGGCTGTGAAGTGAAACAAAGAGTAGAAACAGGTGATATCGCACAGACACGTTACGATAATTATTTGCAATTCTTACAAGAAATCGAGAAAAGAAAACCCATGTATACGAAAAAAGAAGGTAAACGAAAATAGGAGGAACCAAGAATGAAAATAGCACCATCCATTTTGAGCGCAGATTTTGCCAATTTACAAAGAGATATTGAGTTAGTAGAAAAAGGAGGCGCAGATTACATCCACGTAGATGTCATGGATGGCCAATTTGTCCCAAATATCACGTTAGGGCCAAATATTGTTCAGGCAATCCGACCTGTCACTAAATTACCGCTAGACGTTCATCTGATGATCGTTGATCCGGAAAATTACATTCCAGCATTTGCGAAAGCTGGAGCAGATATCATTACTGTCCATGTAGAAGCAACTCCTCATATCCATCGGGCACTCCAAATGACAAAAAGCTTAGGTGTCAAAGCTGGAGTAGTTATTAATCCAGGGACACCAGTCTCCATGATCAAACATGTTTTGCCTTTGGCTGATCAAGTGCTAGTCATGACTGTCAATCCGGGGTTTGGCGGACAAAGCTTTATTGAAGAAACGGTAGAAAAAATCGCAGAACTCGCTGATCTACGTAAAGAGAACAATTGGTCTTATGCAATCGAAGTAGATGGAGGAATCGTTCCAGAAACAGCAAAAGTCTGTAAAGATGCAGGGGCGGATGTCTTTGTTGCAGGATCATATATCTATGGAGCCGAAAATCCAGTCGGACAAATCGAACGGTTAAAAGAGGCATTAGATTAAATGAAAATTTTATTAGCTGCTGGAGGTAATCCGGAAAACTGGCCGCAGCCTTTACTGACCAAATACGATGCCTATGTCGGAATAGATCGTGGTGCGCTGTATCTGCTTCAAGCAGGCTACCCAGTAGATCTGGCAGTAGGTGATTTTGATTCATTGTCGAACGAAGAGCAGGAGGAAGTATTTGCAAAAGCCAAAGAGTATGCCCGTTCACCCGCAGAAAAAGACGATACAGATACACAATTGGGGATCTTAAAGACATTTGAACGTTATCCGCAAGCTGAAGTCACTTTGATCGGCGCCACAGGCGGAAGATTGGATCATCTTTTAGCCAATCTCTGGTTAGGTCTGGAACCTCGCTTCAAACCGTTTGCCCATCAGCTTATTATTAGAGATCGTCAAAATTATTTGGCTTATTATTTGCCTGGAAAGCATATAGTAAGACAGGTTCCAAGTATGAAGTATCTAGCTTATTGCTGTTTGACGCCCGTCTCGGATCTTACATTGAAAGGCAGTAAGTATGTATTGGAAAATAAAGCAGTTGAATACCCGACATCTTATGCAAGTAACGAGTTTCTTTCAGATACCGCTGAATTTTCTTTTTCAGATGGTATGATTGCAGTTATTCAAAGCAAAGACTGACCAATGAACAAAAGGAAAAATTTTGTCTTTCAGGCTAAAAATGACAGAATCTATTATTTACTAAAAAAAAGCTTAAGAGGAGCAACTTGCCTTTTGTTTCCCGGCATTTAGTGATAAAATTGAACACAAGAGTCTAATTAATTCGAGGTGTCTTTGTGAAGAAGTTCAATCCTAATAAAAATATTATTATTACCTTGGTTATTGTTATCATCGTGGTGACGATACTAAGTGTGACCGCTGCACAGCGAGCGAATGAAGGAAAGCCTAATTTCTTCCAATCCATCGTTAATGACAGTGTTGCAATGGTTGATAAAACAATTTCTGCCCCAGTACGGTGGGTGAGAAACGGAGTAGATTCTGTCCATAGTCTTTTTTCAACTTATGCCGAAAATGAGCGGCTAAAAGAAAAAATCGATAGTTATGATGACGTTGCACAGCAAAACAAGAATTACGAGAGAGAAATCGAATCTTTGAAAAAAGAACTTGATTTGAACCAAACGCTGACGAGTTACGAAAAAGTAACGGCAAATGTCATTACTCGTTCACCAGATAGTTGGCAGGACATGCTGATCGTAGACAAGGGTTCTAAAGACGGTATCGAAGCAAATATGGCAGTCATGTCGCAAAAAGGATTGATTGGCCGAGTGATCGAAGTCAATACAGCTTCGTCTAAAATCGAATTACTGTCATCCTCTAACGAAAGCTCCAATCATTTTCCAGTACGGGTATCTTCGGCTAATGGCGAAGCATTCGGTTTGCTTAAAAACTATGATGAAAAACTCCATGCATTAGTGGTGACCCAATTGACTGGTGATACGGATATCAAAGAAGGGGATGTTGTTCAGACATCCGGTCTTGGAGGAAATTCTCCAGCTAACTTGCCGATCGGTACGGTTATCAAAACGAAACCAGACAGTTATGGTCTGGATCGGGAAGTGTATGTGAAACCTTATGCAGAAATGTATGATGTGTCAGTTGTGACGATTGTCCAACGGCTAGCGGAGGATTAGTCCATGTTGAAAAAAGAAACAATGAAGTACTATCTGCCAATCGTTCTTTTCTTTTTGATGTTGCTAGATGGCCATTTAACAAGAATGCTAGGAGAGTGGTCGAAAGGCAGCTATATGTCAAATGCCCACTTTCTGATTTTGGCATTGTTATGTTGTAGTATGGCATTTGAAAAACGCTATTTGCTAATCACCACGATTGTTCTCGGTGCAGTCTATGATGCTTACTATATCGGTGTTATCGGTATCTATGCAGTAGCTCTCCCTTTAATCGTATGGTTGATGTACGTAATGAAAGATGTCATCCACGTCAACATCTTTACTGAATTTTTCAGTATGATTATCTTTGTCACGGGTTATGAACTGTTTACGATGGTGGTCCAATTGATTTTTAAACTAGCAGTAGTAAATAACACGTATTTTATTACAAGGTTCTTAGGGCCTACACTACTGTTGAACATGATTATTTTTGTATTATTCATTTTTCCATTTAAGAAATTATTCAGTGATGAATAATTTCTTTTTTTGTTTTTCGTCTGAAAGTAAAAAAGAATTATTGTTATCTTAAAAAAAGCCCGTCTTAGCATGCCTTTTTCATGATCATTTTCTGAAACGAACAGTTTTGTCATTTTTAGAGGTTGTTTTGAAACATTTTTGTAACATAACTATTATATCGCTGACATACTGCTATGGTACAATTTTTATATCGTTAAGAAAGACTTAAATATATTTAGATATTTATTAAATTAAGCCAGTCGGAGGAATGAAGAGTGAAAAAGAGTTTAATATCAGCAGTAATGGTATGTTCAATGACCTTGACTGCCGTAGCATCACCGATCGCTGCCGCGGCGGACGATTTTGATTCTCAGATACAACAACAAGATCAAAAGATTGCAGACTTGAAAAACCAACAAGCAGATGCACAATCACAAATCGATGCCCTAGAAAGCCAAGTTTCTGAAATCAACACACAAGCACAAGATCTATTAGCAAAACAAGACACATTGCGTCAAGAATCTGCACAATTAGTAAAAGATATTGCAGATTTACAAGAACGTATTGAAAAACGTGAAGATACAATCCAAAAACAAGCACGTGAAGCACAAGTAAGCAATACAAGCTCAAACTATATTGATGCTGTATTGAATGCTGATTCATTAGCAGATGCTATCGGACGCGTTCAAGCAATGACAACGATGGTAAAAGCAAACAACGACTTGATGGAACAACAAAAACAAGATAAAAAAGCTGTAGAAGACAAAAAAGCTGAAAACGATGCTAAACTAAAAGAATTAGCTGAAAACCAAGCTGCTTTGGAATCTCAAAAGGGCGATCTTTTATCTAAACAAGCTGATTTGAACGTACTGAAAACTTCATTAGCTGCTGAACAAGCAACTGCTGAAGACAAGAAAGCTGACTTGAACCGCCAAAAAGCAGAAGCTGAAGCAGAACAAGCACGCATTCGTGAACAACAACGTCTAGCAGAACAAGCACGTCAACAAGCAGCACAAGAAAAAGCTGAAAAAGAAGCACGCGAACAAGCAGAAGCAGAAGCTGAAGCACAAGCTACTCAAGCTTCATCAACTGCACAAAGCTCAGCATCAGAAGAATCATCAGCTGCTCAATCTTCAACGACTGAAGAATCATCATCAGCTGCTCAATCTTCAACAACAGAAGAATCAACAACAGCGCCTGAATCTTCAACAACAGAAGAATCAACAACAGCGCCTGAATCTTCAACAACAGAAGAATCAACAACAGTGCCTGAATCTTCAACAACAGAAGAGTCAACAACTGTACCAGAATCTTCAACAACAGAAGAGTCAACAACTGTACCTGAAACTTCAACAGAAGAATCAACAACACCTGCGCCTACAACACCATCAACAGATCAAAGTGTTGATCCTGGGAACAGTACTGGTAGTAATGCAACTAATAACACAACTAATACAACACCAACACCAACGCCTTCTGGAAGTGTGAATGGTGCAGCAATCGTAGCAGAAGCTTACAAATATATTGGTACTCCATATGTTTGGGGCGGTAAAGATCCAAGTGGATTTGACTGCTCAGGATTCACACGCTATGTTTACTTGCAAGTAACTGGTCGTGACATTGGTGGTTGGACAGTTCCTCAAGAATCAGCTGGAACAAAAATCTCAGTTTCTCAAGCAAAAGCTGGAGACTTATTATTCTGGGGTTCACCAGGCGGAACTTACCACGTAGCGATTGCTTTAGGCGGAGGACAATATATCCATGCTCCTCAACCAGGCGAAAGCGTAAAAGTTGGTTCAGTTCAATGGTTTGCACCTGACTTTGCTGTCAGCATGTAAGAATGATTAATCAAAAAGAGTTAGCCCTTTTCTGGACTAACTCTTTTTTATTGAGAGAAAATAGAAATCAGATGAATTCTTCTGTCAATTCCATGAACGTTTGGATATCTTCCATCACCATATCGATACCTGCTTGCCAAAAATCTGGTTGAGTGAGATCAACATTCAAATGTTTCTTTGCAAGATCTTCCGTCGTCATTGAAGCAGTATCACGTAGTAAATGGATATATTCTTCTTCGAAATTTGCCCCTTTTTGATTAGCGTAAGCATAAATGCCTAAACTAAACAGGTAGCCAAAGGTGTATGGGAAGTTATAAAACGGTACGTCATCAATAAAGAAATGTAATTTTGCAGCCCAGAAATATGGATGATAAGTGGCTAAAGCTCCTTGGTAGCCTTCTTTTTGTGCTTCAACCATCATCTCTGTGATCTTATCTTCTGAGACTAATCCTTCTTGCCGTGCTTCATAGAATCGATTCTCAAAAATGAATCGAGAATGGATATTCATGAACATAGCTAAAGCATTTTGCAGTTTTGTATCTAGCAAATTGATTTTTTCTTCTTTTGTTTTTGCGGCTTTTAATGTAGCATCGGCTACGATCAGTTCTGCGAATGTACTTGCTGTTTCTGCGACATTCATTGCGTATTCACGATTTAAAGAAGGTAAGTCCCACATCGTGCTGCTATGGAAAGCATGACCCAATTCATGAGCAAGTGTCGCAACCTCATTAACAGAATTGCTGTAGGTCATAAAGATCCTCGATTCTTTTGTTTCTGGTAACTCAGTACAATAACCACCAGGACGTTTTCCAGGACGATCTTCTGCTTCAATCCAGCTCTTTTCAAAAGCAGATTGTGCGAATTTAGCCATTTTTGGACTGAATTTATTAAAGTTTTCGATAATAAATGTAGCTGCTTCGTCAAAACTAAAGGTTTTTTCTTTCAAATCGCCTAAAATAATAGGTGCATCTTGATCCTGCCATTCCATTTTTTCTTTACCGAAAAGATTGGCTTTTCTAGTCAAGTAATCAACAAGGGGTTGTTTGTTTTTTTGGATCGTCTCCCACATGACAGACAATGTTTCTTTTTTTAAACGGTTGTATTCTAATGGTTTTTGCAGAAAATCCGTGATGCCATGGAGTTCATAGTTAGAAAGTCTGAAACCATCTAAATGATTCAAAGTATCTGTGAAGAGGGGGGCCTTTTCTTTCCATGCTTTTTCCCATGCTGCGAAAAGTGCTTCTCTGATTTTTGGATCTCGATCGCCCATCATCTTATTGAAGGCTTGGCCAGCAGATAATTCGACTACTTGACCATCTTGTTCGAAGGGAATCGATATGCTGGCTACAATCGTATCATAATGACTGCTCCAAGCATTTAGACCATCTAATGAGAGCGTGTTGATAATGTTCTCTTCAGCTTCTGATAATAATTGTGAACCGTCACGACGGATCTCGTTTAAACGAAACGCAATTGTTTCAAACGAACCCTGGGAAAGCATCTGATTCCAATCATTGTCAGATATTTCTGCAAATTTCTTCGACAATACTGTTTCGGCTGATTGTAGACGAGGAAGTATGGCGTAAAGCTTCCCTGATAAGATCTTTGCATCTGAATCATTGACATTGGCAGAAAGCAATGCAGTAATATAGCTGTTGCATTGGGTAAAGCCGTTCGTAATCGTTTCTTGCAATTGAAGAATCGCGTTTAGCTGCTCTGCATTGTCAGAACTAGGTGACCATTTTGTTACACGTTGATAATATTCGTTCGTTTGGTCTTCCAATTGCTTCATCCGTTGGTTCAAAGCATCAGAATGACTTCCTCCGGGGAAAATAGAATCTAGATCCCAATTTAATGAATAACTCATGAAAAAACTCCCTTCATATTGTAATACAAAATTAAGTATAGCACTTTTTTATAGAAGAAGTCTCTATGAAAATGATTGTTGTTTCTTCAAAAAAAGTCTAAGATAAATACAGAGGTGACTTATGAATTCTTCAAAAAAACAACTGAAAAACGGAAATATTTATTTAGTGATCGCACTTATAGTCGTTGCCATCTTATTTTACAGTTCTTCTCAAACTTACGGACAGCAATCACAAGTTTCGCGATTAGAAAGCTGGCTTCCTAATCAGCCATTTAAGGACACATTAGCAGGTATACGTTTTAATTATGGTGGAAGTATCGTGAGTATCGACCATCTGGGCTACGCCAAATTTGTAGAGTTCTTTTTAAGAAAGGGCGCACATTTTGGTACTTATTTTGTTTTGGGTGGCAGCTTGTTTTTAGGTGTTTTCCCTAAACTAAAGATTTGGTGGCTGACAGCGATCCTTGCTTGGCTTTCAGCAACAGGGTACGCAGGTTTGGACGAATTCCATCAGATGTTGACCGGTGGACGAACACCTATGTTCCAAGATGTCATGCTGGATTCGATCGGTGCTCTGACTGCTGTGGTATTATGTGTGCTTTTTGCGACATTCAAGAAGCGTTTATAGATTGGCTGTGGCTTTGTTTTTTTGTGAAATAGTACTAGAATAGAAGTGTATTCTCAAAAGAACAAGGGAGGAAAAATCATGTCAGGACATAGTAAGTGGCATAATATCCAAGGAAGAAAAAATGCCCAAGATGCGAAACGAGGAAAAGTTTTTCAGAAACTTTCTCGTGAAATCTATATGGCAGCTAAAGCAGGCGGTCCTGATCCATCCATGAACCCAGCTCTGCGGCTTGTTGTGGACAAAGCCAAAGCTGCAAATATGCCAAACGACAATGTAGAACGGGCAATTAAAAAGGCTACCAGCGCCGTAGATGAAACGAATTACGATGAAATCACGTATGAAGGATATGGTCCGGGTGGAGTAGGAATCTTAGTCCATGCATTGACGGATAACCGTAATCGGACAGCGACAAATGTCCGAGTAGCTTTTACTCGAAACGGTGGGTCACTGGGAGAAACGGGTTCAGTCAGTTACTTGTTTGATCGTAAAGGGTATATCGTCATTGAACGCGATGGGTTGGCTGTTGATGAAGAGACGATGTTTGAAGATGTATTAGAGGCGGGGGCAGAATATCTGCAAACTTCTCCTGAAGTGTTCGAGATTTATACTGCACCAGAAGATTTTGCTGCTGTACGAGATGAGCTGGAAAAAGAGTTCACTTTAGCGCAAGCAGAATTGACGATGATCCCACAAACGACGATCGATTTAAATGAGGAACAACGGGAGCAATTGGAACGTCTAGTAGATAAGCTAGAAGACGATGATGATGTCTCAGAAGTCTTTACTGCTGCTGAAATGTAAGCAAGTGCATAGTTGAGATAATAAGTAAGAACGCACCTGTACGATTCGTACAGGTGCGTTCTTTTTATAAATTCTTTTTTGTTAGAAGACCAATACAGGTGTTCCTTTTTCGACCATCCCGAATAATTCCTTCATTACACTTGGCGGAGTGTTGATACAGCCATGTGAACCGCGGGTTTTCCATAAATCTCCGCCGTATTCAGGTTGCCAGTCAGAATCGTGGATACCAACACCTGTCCAGTCAATCGGCATCCAGTAATTTACTGGACTCTCGTAAGGTGTTCCGTCGTCATTTGTTCCTTTTAAAGTTGCATCTTCTTCTTTATTCCAAACATAGAAGACCCCAGCAGGTGTAGGTGTAGATGGCTTTCCGGAAACGATATCTGTTTCAAGGGCTACTTTTCCGTCTTTATAATACCACATATGCTGGTTCTCTAGATCAACTTCGATATACGTATCTTCGATCAATGGATGATCAGCGGTTGTGCCACCTTGCACAATCGGAGAACGAGTAAAGTCTTGGCCTGTCAGAATAGCTTTTTTCAGCGCTTCTGTCTCGCTATCTGTTTGGATCGTCCAGCTGTAAGTGCCAACTGGGACTGTAACTTCTCCTCTTTTTGTACTTTTAAATTTTGTGTCATTCGTACTTGTGTTATACTTTGTGCCTAAATCTGTTACATATTGACGTACTTGTTCTGTATCTAAATCGACTTTTCCGTCGTAGGTCAGCCAGCTCATGATATCACTTGATGGGATCTGGAAAGTCTCCCCGTTTATACTGTAAGTAGCTTTTACTTTTGCGATAGCATTCATGGATTCGAGCTGTTCTTTCAGTGAACTGTCTCCGGAGGTTACTTTTGGTTTTTCTTTGAACTCAGTTAATTCAATCGTATCTTTACCGGAATTTACTGCACTTTTTACTTGTTTGACCGCAGCATCGACGTTGATGGTATTTCCATTGACTTCAGGCTTGATAACAAAAGAGTCGCCTGATTTTTCAATTGTTGCATCAGTTGTAGGTGTCCGGTCTTTATTCAGATCAGTCAGTTTAGTTGTCAATGTCTGAACGGTAGTATCCAGTTTCTGGTGGTCTTGACTGATAGGATCGATTTCTTGTTTTTCAGCTGCTGAAACATAAGTCATTCCCCAAGTCCATCCGTTTTGTTCATTTAGGATCGGAGAAAGCTCAGAAGTGAAATCATCTTTATAGCCGAGCTCAGATTTTGGTACTTCCTGCCAGACTTTTCCATCTTCTTTAATAGCTAATTTTTTATCGGAATAAGCTTCTTTTAATTTTTCATTTGCTTTTTCGACTGTTAGATTGCTGACATTTATTCCGTTGATTTCCGTATTCGGCAAAAAATGCTTTGTGTAGTATGTACTGCGATAGGTATAAAAGCTAATCAGCACCAAGAGAACACCAAGAGCTGAAAGCAAAGCAACATGTTTCGATTTTTTTCGATGCGAAGATCTTGTCATATCGACAACTCCTTAAGTAAAAGTTTAGGGTGGAACGGTCTCATGATAGCATAATTTAGACGAAAAGACGAAGGTTATCTCTTCTTTATGAAAAAATTTAGAAACCATAAGAGTGATAAAATAAAAAAACGGAAAACACCGTTTAGATGTTTTCCGTCATATTCAAAGATTATTCAGCGTCTAGTTTAGCAAAAGCTTCATCTAGAATTTCTTTTAATTGTTTAGCAGAAGCAGCCATACGGTCTTGTTCGCTGTCGCTTAAAGGAATTTCGATTACTTTTTGGATACCTTGACGGTTGATAACAGCAGGTGCACCAATGTAGATGTCGTTCAATCCATATTCGCCATTCATGAAGACTGATAAAGGAAGAACAGCATTTTCATCGTCTAAGATGGCACGAGTGATACGTGCTAATGCTACTGCGATACCATAGAAAGTAGCACCTTTTTTCTCGATAATTGTGTAAGCAGCGTCACGTACGCCGAAGAATAGGTTAACCATAGCTTCTTCATCGATTTCTGGGTTGTTTTTCACCCATTCATAGATTTGCAAGCCGGCAACATTTGCATGTGACCAAACTGGGAATTCTGAATCTCCATGTTCACCTAAGATGTAAGCATGGACGTTACGCGCATCAACGTCAACTAATTCCGCAAGTGCTTGACGGAAACGAGCAGAGTCAAGAGACGTACCTGAACCGATAACGCGTTCTTTAGGGAAACCTGAGAATTTCCAAGTTGAGTAAGTCAAAATATCTACTGGGTTAGCGGCAACTAAAAAGATACCGTTAAATCCTGATTCAACGATTTGTGTGACAACATCGCGGTTGATTTTTAGGTTTTTGTTTACTAAATCTAAACGAGTTTCACCTGGTTTTTGTGGTGCGCCAGCTGTAATAACAACTAAGTCAGCATCATGTGCGTCTGCGTAAGTAGCAGAGTAGATTTTTTTAGGTGAAGTAAATGCCAAAGCGTGAGACAAGTCAATTGCGTCTCCTTCAGTTTTAGCAGTATTGATATCCACGATACCTACTTCTTGAGCAATATTTTGAGTAACTAGAGCAAAGGCATAGCTAGAACCTACGGCGCCGTCTCCAACAAGAATAACTTTTTGATGATCTTTTTTTTCTGCAGCTGCAGTCATTTAGTATCAATCCTTCCATTGATTTGTTTTTTCCCATGCTTATGCTAACATTTCTCAAGCCCCATGTCACGCTATTTGGCTATAAAATATAACAGATAACAAGGTTGTATTATATGTAAAAGCTTACATGTGTGTTATTTCACTATTTTTATAATTCAATTATTTCATTAAACTTTGAAGAAATTTTTAATTTCTTTATCATTTATTAACGATTCTCTTTTAGCCGAAACGCTTTGTTTTGTGTTATACTATACATTGACAGTATAAAAAAGAAAAAAAGCTCGATGGACTGGACCGCTAATTAGCAGTCCAGCCTTTTGTGCTGTTTTTAGAATTAGGTGGAAAAACAAAAATGAAAATGATTGTCGGGTTAGGAAACCCAGGTACCAAATACCAATATACTAAACACAATATCGGCTTTATGGTCGTGGATCAAATTGCACGCGAACATCAAGCTGCTTTCAAAAAAAATCCATTCGAAGCAGAAGTTGCCGAATTTTTTCATAATGGAGAAAAGATCCTTCTAGTCAAACCACAGACATTTATGAATGAATCTGGTCGTGCAGTCGGGCCGTTAATGACTTATTTTGGGATTTATCCAGAAGAATTAGTCGTCATCTACGATGATTTGGATCTGGCAGTAGGAAAGATCCGACTCCGTCAAAAAGGGAGTGCCGGCGGGCATAATGGTATCAAAAGTATCATTTCCCATTTGAATACGAATGTCTTTGATCGAATCAAGGTGGGAATCGGCAGACCAGAAGGAAAAAAAACAGTGGTCCAACATGTGCTTAGTCCTTTCAGCAAAGAAAACCAGCCTTTGATAGAAGAAAGCATATTTCAATCTGTTAAAGCAGTCGAATATCTCATAGAAGGGCATTCGTTCGTGGATGCGATGAATCAATTCAATTGAGAAAGGAGGAAAAGGAATGGATATCATTCAATTAGTCGGAAAAGATCCGCAAGTAAAAGAATGGATCAGCAATTTAGAAGAAAAAATGCCTAGACAACTAATCACAGGATTAGCTGGCTCAGCGAAGACGCTTCTATTTGCTCGAGCATTTAAGAAAACAAATAAAAATATGATCATTCTGATGCCAAATTTGTATTATGCCAATCAGTTAGCAGAAGATCTGCAACATGTGATTCCGCAGGATCAGATCCATTTATTTCCAGTGGATGAAGTGCTTTCTGCTGAAATGGCCTTTTCTTCTCCAGAAGCGCGAGGCGAGAGAGTCGCAACGCTCAACGCACTTCAAGAAAAAAAAGCAGGTATCTATTTGTTGCCAGTCGCAGCTTTGCACAAGCGACTGCCGAATAAGAAAACTTGGCTACAGGCGCAATTGAATTGGCATGTTGGTGATGAGATAGATGTGGAAAATCTTCCTCGCCAATTGACTTTGATGGGCTATGTACGAGAAGAAATGGTCGCAAAACCCGGAGAATTCAGTATTCGAGGAAGCATCGTCGATATTTACCCATTAACAACAAACTATCCTATTCGTGTAGAATTATTTGATGTAGAGATAGATTCTATGCGGTATTTTGAAGCAGAAACACAACGTTCAATCGAAAAAACGGAAGAAATCTGGGTTTCTCCAACGAGTGAACAAGTCTATGGACCAGAGGATCTGGAACATGGAATAGAGCAAATGCAAAAAATGCTAGAAAAACGGCTTGCTGCGACCACAGAAGAAGCAGACCGCGAGTTTTTACAAGATTACTTCGGTCAGATGACTTCAAGCTGGCAAGCAGGTATCCCGACAGAAGAAGCAAAATTCTACTCAGATCTTCTTTACCAAGAATTTGTAACAATCTTGGATTATTTTCCTTCAAATAGTCTACTAGTCGTTGATGATTACCAGCGGATCATGGAAACAAATCGGGAAATCGAAAGGGAAGCGGCAGAATGGCATACTCAAAAAATCAGCGAATTGCGGTTTTTTTCTGAGCAGTCATTTTCAGCAGATGTACAAAGAATCGTTCAAAAGGAAAAATTTACTACAACCTTTTTCTCACTCTTCCAAAAAGGGATGGGAAATCTTCGTTTCCAAGCAATCCATAATTTTCAATATCGGACGATGCAACAGTTCTTCGGACAAATGCCATTGCTGAAAACAGAAATGGATCGTTGGCGCAAGCAAAAACAGACTGTTGTGATCTTTATTCCGACAAAGGACAGAATACGTAAAGCAGAACAAATGCTTCGAGATGAAGATATATTAGTAGTAGAAACAGAAAAAAATGCATTGATCAGAGGACAGGTACAATTAGTTGAAGGAGCTTTGCAGGCCGGTTTTGAACTTCCTCAAGAAAAAATAGTAGCTATCACAGAAAAAGAAATTTTCCAAAAAACGACGAAAAAACAAACGAGACGTCAAACAGTAACAAACGCAGAGCGATTGAAAAGCTACAATGAGTTAAAAGCAGGAGATTACGTTGTCCATGCCAATCATGGTATCGGGAAATACATTGGGATGGAAACGCTAGAAGTAGATGGCGTTCACCAAGACTATATGACTATTTTGTATCAAAACGACGACAAACTGTTTATTCCTGTTACTCAACTGAATCTGATCCAAAAATATGTCGCCTCGGAAGCCAAAGCACCTCGCATCAATAAGCTAGGCGGAAGTGAATGGACGAAAACTAAACGAAAAGTATCTTCGAAAATCGAAGATATCGCTGACGATTTAATCAAATTATACGCAGCAAGAGAATCAGAAAAAGGATATGCTTTTGGTCCTGATGACGCCTACCAAAAAGAATTCGAAAATGCTTTCCCTTATTCTGAAACAGACGACCAGTTGAGAAGTGCAGCGGAGATCAAGCGGGATATGGAAAAAGAAAAACCAATGGATCGACTACTCGTAGGTGATGTTGGTTATGGGAAAACAGAAGTAGCGCTTCGAGCGGCCTTTAAAGCGATAAAGGAAAGCAAACAAGTAGCCTTTTTAGTTCCAACAACGATCTTGGCACAGCAGCACTATGAAACGATGCTGGAAAGATTTGAAGGTTTCCCCGTAAATATCGGGCTATTAAGTCGTTTCAGAACAAGAAAGCAACAAAAAGAAACCATCGAACAACTGCGCACAGGTCAAGTTGATATTGTTGTGGGAACCCATCGAATCTTGTCAAAAGATATTGAATTTAGCGATTTGGGTTTATTGATTATTGACGAAGAACAACGTTTTGGTGTAAAACATAAAGAACGATTGAAACAGTTACGTGCACAAGTGGATGTTTTGACTCTGACAGCAACACCGATTCCGAGAACTTTGCATATGTCGATGCTAGGCGTGCGGGATCTTTCAGTAATCGAAACACCGCCTGCGAATCGTTATCCGATCCAAACATATGTTATGGAAAAAAATCCTGGGGCTATCCGCGAAGCAATCCATCGAGAAGTGGGACGAGGTGGACAAGTATTCTATTTATATAATCGAGTAGAAACGATCGAACAAAAAGTAGAAGAAATCCAAGAACTCGTTCCGGAAGCGCGGATCGGCTATGCTCATGGACAAATGACAGAGGCGCAATTAGAAAATACGCTCTTTGAATTTATTGAAGGTCAGTATGATGTTCTTGTCACTACGACCATCATTGAAACAGGAGTGGATATCCCGAACGCAAATACATTGTTTGTTGAGAACGCTGATTATATGGGTTTATCCACGTTATATCAATTACGCGGACGGGTAGGAAGAAGTAGCCGCGTCGCATATGCTTATTTTATGTATGAGCAGCAGAAGATCCTTAATGAAGTCAGTGAAAAGCGTCTTCAGGCAATCAAAGATTTTACAGAACTGGGATCTGGATTCAAAATTGCGATGCGTGATCTTTCCATTCGCGGTGCAGGTAATCTCTTAGGTGCTCAGCAACATGGATTTATTGATGCAGTCGGTTTTGATATGTATTCTCAAATGCTGAGCGAAGCAGTGTCTCGTAAACAAGGAAAGAATAGTCAAGTGGAGAAGACCACTGTTGAGATCGACCTCGGTGTTGACGCGTATCTACCTGAAACATACGTGGCAGATCAGCGGCAGAAAATCGAGATCTATAAACGAATTCGTGAACTTGATTCGCAAGAAATGCTAGATGAACTGGAAGATGATCTGCTCGACCGTTTTGGAGAATACCCAGAAGAAGTAGCACACCTCCTGACAATCGGACAGATTAAAATGGATGGCGATCGAGCGCTCTTGGAAACGATAAGGAAACAGGAGCCGCATATCGTCTTTACTCTAAGCAAAGTTGGAACGAAACGCTACAGCGTGGAACAATTATTCGAAGCACTAACGGCGACGAAACTAAAAGCCAGTCTAGGCGTTGAAAAAGAACAGATGGTAATACGCTTGACGATTCCAAACCAAATGGAAGAAGCAGTGTGGCTTCAGGAAATCCAAAAGTTTGTCAAAGCATTGCGTGAGCAAAAATATCTGTCAGCGTAGGAAGGAGCAACGATTTGGATCATAAAGAAATGCGGCGCGTCATGCAAGGAGCATTTGTACTGACGATTGCTTCTTTCATAGCAAAAGTATTAAGTGCCCTTTACCGAATTCCTCTCCAAAACTTAGTCGGCGACGAAGGTTTTTATGTTTATCAGCAAGTTTATCCAATTTATGGGATAGCAATGACTTTAGCTTTATCAGGTCTTCCGCAGTTCATATCAAAGTACGTTGCAGAAAGAAAGAATCCTTTCGAGCGAAAGCAAGCTTTGCAAAGTCTTTATCCCTTGGTGTTTTGGACAGGTGTCTTTCTGTGGTTGTTTGTCTTTTCATTTAGCAGTTGGATTGCTTGGATGATGGGGGATATACAATTGAAACCACTGATCCAAGTAGTTTCTTTTACCTTTTTGCTGATGCCTGGTTTATCTTTTTATCGAGGGAATTTTCAAGGAAGATTTTTGATGGAACCAACGGCAGTTTCTCAAGTTGTTGAACAGCTCGTTCGTGTTTCTGTAATCGTCTGTAGTGCGTTTGCTTTTAGAAAGCTCGGATGGACGGTGTACCAAACGGGGACGGCAGCGATGAGTGGAGCCGTTTTTGGCGGGTTATGCGCATATGGGATCCTTCACTACTATGAACAAAAGATTCATGGAGGAGTATTAAGCTTCCGCCGGTTCCCATTATTCAAACAGCCACCAAAATCTTTGATCCGGCGCTTTCTAGTAGAAGGCGGTCTGGTTTCGATTTATAGCGGATTACTCATCTTTTTTCAGCTGATCGACTCTTTCTTTGTAAAAAATGCTTTGGAAGTTTACGGTCTATCGGAATATGGTGCGAAGATAGCAAAAGGGGTCTATGATCGAGGGCAGCCTTTGGTTCAATTAGGTTTAGTGATCGCCACCGCATTAAGTGCGACATTTCTGCCTGCATTGACCCGTCATTTGACCAACCGGATCTATCGTCAGTTTTTACAGACAGCCAAAATCTATCTTAGATTGACGACCGCTTTGGCATTAGCTGCATCTTTGGGATTAGCCTTACTGCTTCCTTATATCAATTATGCGTTGTTTAAAGATTATGCAGGAAATGCAGCGCTTGTATTGTTTGTTTTTTCCATTGCTTTTACTGCAGTCATCCAAGCCTATCAAAGTATTGCTCAAAGCAAGAACTCTTTTCGCCCTTCTTTAAAAGGAGCAGGATGGGGGCTCTTGGTAAAAGGATTGACTACTTCTTTTCTAACTGGTTTATTAGGAACAGCCGGAGCAAGCCTGTCTACCCTTTTAGGATTAGGTGTGACGCTTTGGTATTTTGTCCGAATCGAAACAAAAGAGCTAAATGCTTTTTGGAAGGAACGACATTTTGGGCGGAAGTTGATTATCAGCCTTCTTTGTATGACAGCAGTCTTGCTTCTGTATTATGGTGTGTTGAATATAGTGTTTGGTCCTGTAACTCATCGTTCCACTGCTTTTTTTGTCAGTGTGATAGGCGTTGGGATTGGCGCATCTGTGTTCATTTATGCAGTGATTCGTCTCCGTCTGTTTACAGTAAGAGAGTGGCTCATGTTGCCATTTGGTAAGAAAATTCTACGATTAAACAAAAAAATCAAAAAGTGAGGAATAAGATATGCGATTAGACAAATTTTTAAAAATATCCCGAATCATCAAAAGACGATCAGTAGCAAAAGAAGTGGCTGATAAAGGAAGGATCCAAATCAACGGAAAATTGGCGAAATCTTCCAGTGACGTCAAAGTAGGCGACATTTTGAAAGTCCAGTTCGGCAATAAAACGTTGGAAGTAAAAATTACGGAATTACATGAATCGACCAAAAAAGAAGATGCACAAAAAATGTACGAAATTATTTCTGAAAATCGCACAGAAACACTAGAGAAATAGATTAGACAAGCTTTCATGATATTGGTATAATGAGAAAGACAATCAAAAAAGATTGGAGCGAATCCAAGTGACGAAAAAAAGCAATAAAATCGCTGCGCTAGATACGGAATATGCAAAGAAAAAGTATGCTGAATTTCAGCAACAACAACGACAACTGATTTTTCGAAGACGCAGACTGGCTGCAATTTTTGTTGGTGCTTTGGTCATTTTCGCGATAATAGGTGTGCAGATTTTCCATGATATGCAAAGGATGCATCAATTGAACGAATTGAGAGTCGAAGCAAATACTGAAATGAAAGAAGTCAACGCAGACGTTGATCAGCTGCACCAAGATGTTTCATTGCTGAAAGATGATGAATATGTAGCTAAACTTGCCAGAAGCAAATTCTTTTACTCAAAAGACGGTGAAAAAGTTTATCCTATATTAGAATCAAACACAGACAGCTCGACAAATGAAACAGATCAATCAACTAGTTCTACAACTGCAAAATAAGCAGGAATATAAAAAAGGGAAATAATTAGGAGGAACATTTTTTTTATGTCAATCGAGGTAGGAGCAAAACTGCAAGGAAAAGTATCAGGAATTACAAATTTTGGTGCGTTTATTGATCTAGGTGCTGGAAAAACGGGTCTAGTTCATATTAGCGAAGTGTCAAATGGATATGTAAAAGACATCCATGATGTTTTAAGTGTAGGAGATGAAGTAACAGTCAAAGTTATTTCAGTAAATGATGATGGGAAAATCGGACTATCTATCCGCAAAGCGCAGGAACAACCTGTAGAATCTGGAGAAGAAAGCCGTCCTAAAAAATTTCAACAAAAAGATTCCCGTGACAACCGCAATCGTCCAGCACAGAAAAAATCTTTTTCTCGCAGTCAGCCTTCAGCTCAAAAAGAAGACTTCGATTCATTGATGAGTTCATTTTTGAAAGATAGCGATGACCGCTTATCTTCATTGAAGCGAAACACAGAAGGAAAACGCGGTGGCCGTGGCGGACGCCGCAGCTAATAAAGCTGAAAATAATGATGATGCGACTATTTTAGTCAAAGTATCAACAGAGGGCAGGTTAATTGTCGTTTTAGACGTTTTCCCGCTCTCTTTTTTTAGGAAGAAAGGGTGTGGAAAGAATGAACGTTGAAAAAGACGGTAAAAAAGTACCGCTATTGCAGCAGTCATTTATTCGGCACGGAAATGAACAAGGATTCTGGCAAAAAGAATCAAGGATTTTAGCAGCGGTATCAGGTGGGGTTGATTCGATGGTTTTGCTCCATTTGCTTTTGCAAGCGCAACGCCAAATCGGTTTTTCTTTGGGCGTCGTCCATATCAATCACCAATTGAGAGAAGAATCAGCAGAAGAAGCTGCTTATCTTCGCTCATATTGTGAAAAGAAGAATCTACCTTTATATGTAAGTGTTTGGGAAAATCCGGCCAAAACGGCCATAGAAACAGCAGCTCGTAACTTTCGTTATCAAGCATTCACTCGAGTGATGGAAGAAGGACAATATGATACGTTGATGACTGCTCATCATGGAGATGATCAAATCGAGACGGTGTTGATGAAAATCATTCGTGGAGGACAGTTAAGTACTTTTTCTGGAATCAAAGGAGTACAACCATTTGCTACGGGCAGACTTGTTCGTCCATTGCTGAGTTTCAGTAAAGAAGAATTATATGCTTATGCAGCAGAATCACAGCTTGTTTACTTTGAGGATCAGACGAACCAATTATTAGATGTCCAAAGAAATCGGCTTCGCCATTTGGTTGTTCCTCAATTAAAACAAGAAAACACCCAGGTGATGAGACATTTTCAACAGTTTTCGCAACAGATTCAATGGGCAGACCAAGTCATTCAAAAATGTATGGGGCAGTTAATCGAAAAGGAAGTCGAACAGTTAAAGGATCGATTTCAATTTTCAGCAGAAATGATAGAAAAAATGGAAGAAGCGGAACGATACTATTTTTTCCACTCCTTCTTCGACAAAGTATTCTCAGAAACAGGGGTCATTTTGAAAGAGCAGCAAATGACATCGATTTTAGATCAGTGGCAACAGAAAAAAAGTCAATGGCAGCTTAGCATCGGCAACAACTGGGTACTGAAAAGAGAGTATCATTTTGTTATACTCGCTAAAAAAGAAAAACAAGCCACTGCTCAGACAGAAGATCAGCGCTTGTTGCTTATTCCAGAACAAGGGATACAGTTGAACGAAACAGAATGGATTGGTCTGGTCAAACCTGAACATTCAGAGGACATCAAAACAACAGATTCATGGTCTCTGTTTTCTCATGACATTTGGGTTCCCGCCGATGTGCAACTATATGTCGAAAAAAGAAAAGCAGGAGACCGTATTCAATTAACGGAGAAACTTACAAAAAAAGTATCTAGATATTTTATCGATCAGAAAGTACCTAATTCACAAAGACAGCATGCTTGGATCATTACAGATGCCAAAAGAAATATATATAGCCTGATACCTTTTGCCTTTTCATATTTGAGTATTCGTGAAGAAACTGATAAAATACACTACATACTTCTTTACAAATATCAAAAAGAAGCAATTGGAAGGAGAACCTGATGTTGGAAAAGGATATTGAGAGAATTTTGATCTCACAAGAAGAGATACAAGTTCGTTGCAAAGAACTAGGCAAAGAGTTAACAGAAATTTACCAAAACACCAATCCCCTAGTAGTAGGTGTCTTAAAAGGAGCGGTACCATTCATGGCAGATATCGTTCGTTCTATCGATACGTATTTGGAATTGGATTTCATGGATGTTTCAAGCTACGGGAATGCAACAGTCTCGTCAGGGGAAGTAAAAATCGTCAAAGACTTGGATACAAATGTAGAAGGTCGCGATCTGTTGATCGTTGAAGATATCATTGACAGCGGAAGAACACTTGCTTATTTAGTGGATCTTTTCAAATACCGCAAAGCAAAATCAGTCAAAATCGTTACACTGCTTGACAAACCCGAAGGAAGAGTAGTAAACATCGAAGCAGATTATGTTGGGTTCAACGTACCAAATGAATTTGTTGTCGGTTATGGCTTGGATTATGCAGAAGCATATCGTAACCTTCCGTACATCGGTGTATTGAAACCTACTGTTTATCAATCAAATTAATGCTGTATCTCAATTAAATTATGGTACAATAGAATGGTCAGGATTGATAAAAAACTGTTAAATTAAATTGACGCTTAGGGAGGGCAACTATGAACAAAAAGAACAATGGCATGATGAAAAATGCCTTGTATTATGTCCTCGTAATCTTAGCGATGGTAATGGTCGTTTATTTCATTTTTGGTAATAACGGCCAGCGATCGTCAGATATCGAGTACTCAAAATTCACAGAACAACTACAAGCAGGCAAAATCAAAGAGTTTGAAGTGCAGCCTGCAAATGGTGTATATAAGATCACTGGTGAATACAAGGAACAGCAGACAGTCGCTAACAGCGGCGGGTTAGCTATCTTGGGTTCAACAGATACGACTACTACCCATTTCACAACAATCATTTTGCCAAATGATACAACATTGAGCCAAGTAACAGAACTGGCAAAAGAAAACAAAGTTGCTACAACAGTAAAAGAAGAATCAAGCAGCGGCGTATGGGTTTCGTTATTGCTTAGCTTCTTGCCGATCGTGATCATCATCTTTTTCTTCTACATGATGATGGGACAACAAGGCGGCGGTGGTGGCGGTGGCGGCCGTGTCATGAACTTTGGTAAATCAAAAGCCAAAGAAGCAGACAAAAAAGCTAATCGCGTACGTTTTTCTGATGTAGCGGGTGCGGAAGAAGAAAAACAAGAACTAGTTGAAGTTGTTGAATTTCTGAAAGATCCTCGCCGATTTGTTGAATTAGGTGCCCGTATCCCGGCAGGTGTACTTTTAGAAGGACCTCCAGGAACAGGTAAAACCTTGTTAGCAAAAGCTGTTGCCGGAGAAGCTGGCGTACCATTTTATTCGATCTCAGGTTCTGATTTCGTAGAAATGTTTGTCGGCGTCGGAGCAAGCCGTGTTCGTGATTTGTTTGAAACAGCGAAGAAAAACGCACCGGCTATCATTTTCATCGATGAAATTGATGCAGTAGGTCGTCAACGTGGTGCCGGTATGGGCGGCGGACATGATGAACGCGAACAAACATTGAACCAATTGCTTGTAGAAATGGATGGTTTCGACGGAAATGAAGGAGTAATCGTCATTGCTGCAACTAACCGTTCTGACGTACTAGATCCAGCGTTACTACGTCCCGGCCGTTTTGACCGTCAAATTTTAGTTGGCCGTCCAGATGTAAAAGGACGTGAAGCAATCTTGCGCGTCCATGCACGGAATAAACCGATGGCCGATGATGTTGACTTGAAAGTTGTTGCTCAACAGACTCCAGGGTTTGCCGGAGCAGATTTGGAAAACGTCTTGAATGAAGCGGCGCTAGTAGCTGCTAGAAGAAATAAAAAGAAAATCGATGCTTCTGATATCGATGAAGCGGAAGATCGCGTGATTGCAGGTCCAGCTAAAAAAGACCGTGTAATCAGCAAAAAAGAACGCGAAATGGTTGCTTATCACGAAGCTGGTCATACGATTGTCGGATTAGTGTTAAGTCGCGCTCGGGTCGTCCACAAAGTAACGATTATCCCTCGCGGACGCGCCGGTGGATATATGATCGCTTTACCAAAAGAAGATCAGTTCTTGATGACAAAAGAAGATATGTTTGAACAAATCGTAGGCTTGCTTGGTGGACGTACAGCTGAAGAAATCATCTTCAATGTCCAATCAACTGGGGCTTCCAATGACTTTGAACAAGCGACAGCTTTAGCACGAAGCATGGTAACAGAATATGGAATGAGCGATCGTTTAGGTCCCGTTCAATATGAAGGAAATCATCAAGTGTTCGTTGGCCGCGACTACGGTCAAACAAAAGCTTACTCTGAACAAGTTGCTTTCGAAATTGATCAAGAAGTACGCAAGATTTTGATGGAAGCTCATGCCAAAGCTCATGAAATCATCGAAGCTCATCGTGCGCAGCATAAATTGATTGCTGAAAAACTTCTGGAATTCGAAACATTGGATGCCAAAGCAATCAAATCGTTATTCGAACACGGTGTGATGCCTGAAGGTACTGAGTCAAATGATTATCCAAGCGAAAAAGAAGCGAAAACTTTTGAAGAAGCAAAACGTGCTTTGGAAGAAAAAGACGCTGAAAAACAAGCAGAAGAAAAACGTGATTTTGAAGAAGCAAAACATGAGCTGCATGAGGAAAATAAAGCAGAACATGATTCAGATTCTCAACGATCAGAAGATAATCATTCAGACGATCAATACAAATAAAAAAATATAGGTCAATTGATCTGATAGGACTCCCGAAAACCGGAACAAAAACCGGTTTTCGGGAGATTTCTTTATTTAAGATGTAAATAGGATGATGTCCTGTTATCTAGATGATTCTGAATTATTTTTAAAAGAAGCATTCCAAAGTTGAAAAAAGCAGGAGTTGCTAGTATGATTCACTATGAGTTTAAAAACGGAAAAAGGAGTACATAACAAATGAAAGATTATCTGGTTAAGGCACTTGCTCACGACGGATTCGTACGAGCATACGCCGTTCAAGCAACAAATACCGTAGCGGAGGCACAAAGACGTCATGATACTTGGCATACGTCCTCAGCTGCTTTAGGACGAACATTAGTGGGCAGTCTGCTGCTTGGTGCAACACTTAAAGGAGAAGATAAACTAACTGTTCGAATCCAAGGCGATGGTCCAGCAGCAGGAATCGTAGTAGATGCAAATGGGAAGGGAGATGTGAAAGGCTACATCAAAAATCCGCATCTCAGCCTTCCTTTGAATAGTGAAGGTAAAATCGATGTGCGAGGAGCAGTTGGGACACAAGGGATGTTTACTGTCACAAAAGATTTAGGATTAAAAGAGCCTTTTTCTGGACAAACGCCAATTGTTTCTGGAGAAATCGCTGAAGATTTTACTTACTATCTCGCTATCTCAGAACAAATTCCTTCAGCTGTTGGACTAAGTGTACTGGTCAATACTGATGACAGTATCAAGACAGCAGGTGGATTCATGATTCAAATCATGCCAGGTGCCGATGAAGAAACAATCAGCAAGATTGAGGAACAATTAAAAACAACACCAAGAATCTCTACTCTCTTAGATGAAGGACAGACACCAGAAGAAATATTGAAGGGATTGCTTGATACAGAAGAGCTGAACGTTTTAGAAAAAATGCCTGTTCAATTCAAATGTGACTGTTCGAAAGAAAAATTTGCAGAAGCAATTATTGCGCTAGGTGCAGAAGAAATCCAAGCAATGATAGATGAAGATCATGGAGCAGAAGCGGTATGCTCTTTCTGTAACAATAAATACAAGTATAGTGAAGAAGAATTAGCTGGATTGAAGAAAGAAGCCTTAGGAGGAATTTAAGTGGAACACAAATGGAAAATCGGCAATGTTGAAATCCCTAATCGTGTCGTTGTTGCGCCGATGGCTGGAATAACAAATTCAGCATTTCGAGTCACTGTCAAAGAATTTGGTGCAGGCTTAGTCGTATGTGAAATGATCAGTGACCAAGGTATCCATTTCAGAAACAAAAAAACTTTAGAGATGCTCCACATTGAAGAAACAGAACATCCATTAAGTTTACAGATATTTGGCGGGAACAAAGACAGCCTAGTTGAAGCTGCTCAATTTGTCGAAGAAAACACAGCTGCAGATATAATAGACATCAATATGGGCTGTCCAGTAAACAAAGTGATCAAAGCAGAAGCAGGGGCAAAGTGGCTTTTAGATCCTGAGAAAGTATACGAAATGGTCCAAGCTGTTTCTTCAGCAGTGGATATCCCTGTAACGGTCAAGATGCGTATCGGTTGGGATGAAGAACACGTCTTTGCTGTAGAAAATGCATTAGCAGCACAATCAGCTGGAGCAAGTGCCATCGCTATGCACGGACGTACACGGGTTCAGATGTATGAGGGAAAAGCAGATTGGGAAATATTAAAAGAAGTAAAAAAACATCTCACCATCCCATTTATGGGGAACGGGGATGTCAAAACACCCGAAGATGCAAAACGGATGCTTGATTATGTTGGTGCAGACGGTGTGATGATTGGCCGGGCAGCTTTGGGAAACCCATGGATGATTCATCGTACACAGCATTATCTAGAAACAGGAGAACTGATTCCTGAGCCAACACCAGCCGAAAAGATTGCTACAGCTAAACTTCATTTACAACGCTTAGCAGATCTTAAAGGAGAAAAAGTAGCATGTAGAGAATTCAGAACACATGCGGCTTATTATTTAAAAGGGATTCCTCGAGCAGCAAAAGTGAAAGTAGCAATCAATCAGACAGAAAATCAGCAAGAAATCAATGGTCTGCTGGATCAATTTGTAGAAAAAGCAGAAAAAGTACTATTGAAACAAACGTTGTGATTTCTAAGTTTTTCGTGAATTTTCAAGCTGAAATTCCAAGTTCGGCTTGCTTTTTTTGTGTTTCATTGGCATTATAGGAAAGAGATTAACATGAGAATGGAGGAACTTTTGTGACACAGGAACAACAACATCAAGTAGAAGATTTAAATGATCAAATGCTTGTACGTCGTCAAAAAATGGAACAATTGCGTGAAGATGGAATCGATCCATTTGGAAAAAGATTTGAACGCACACATAACTCAGAAGAATTGCATGAACTATTTGATCCAAGAACAAAAGAAGAACTAGCAGAGATGGGATTGACCGCTAGTGTAGCTGGTCGTATGATGACTCGCCGAGGAAAAGGAAAAGCTGGGTTTGCGCATCTACAAGATCGAGAAGGCCAAATTCAAATTTATGTAAGAAAAGACCAAGTAGGTGATGAAGCCTATGAAGTATTTAAACATGCAGACCTTGGAGATTTCTTTGGTGTAACTGGACAAATCATGAAAACAGACACAGGCGAAGTTTCTATCAAAGCTTCAGAAATCACGATTTTGTCAAAAGCACTTCGTCCACTGCCAGATAAATACCATGGCTTGACGAATATTGAACAACGCTACAGACAACGCTACTTGGATTTGATCAGTAATCGCGAAAGCTTTGACCGATTTATGAAACGAAGCCAAATTATCAGCGAGATCCGTCGTTATTTAGATGGCAATGGCTATATTGAAGTAGAAACGCCAGTATTGCATAATGAGGCAGGTGGAGCCGCTGCTCGTCCATTCATCACACACCATAATGCACTGGATATTGATTTATATTTGCGTATTGCGTTGGAACTTCATTTGAAACGACTAATTGTCGGCGGAATGGAAAAAGTTTATGAAATCGGTCGTGTTTTCCGTAATGAAGGGATTGACACTACGCATAATCCAGAATTTACGATGTTAGAAGCATACACAGCATATACTGATTTCAATGATGTAATGAATCTGACAGAAGGTATTATCCGTAACGCAGCTGAAAAAGTACTAGGGACAGCGAAAATCACATATGATGGACAAGCTGTTGACTTAGAAAGCGACTTTAAACGTATCCATATGGTAGATGCGATCAAAGAACAAACTGGTGTAGATTTCTGGAAAGAAATGACATTGGAAGAAGCATTAGCCTTAGCTGAAAAGCATAACGTAGAAGTAACAGAAGCGATGGGAGTCGGACATGTTATCAATGAATTCTTTGAAACGTTTGTTGAAGAAACGTTGACACAACCGACATTTGTTTACGGACATCCAGTCGAAGTTTCGCCTTTAGCGAAGAAAAATCCAGAAGATCCTCGATTCACAGACCGATTCGAACTGTTTATCGTAGGACGCGAATTTGCTAATGCCTTTACAGAACTAAACGATCCAATTGATCAAAGAGAACGATTTGAAGCACAAGAAAAAGAACGTGAACTAGGGAACGATGAAGCTCACGGTGTAGACGAAGACTTCTTGGAAGCATTAGAATACGGTATGCCGCCAACAGGTGGTCTAGGTATCGGGATTGACAGATTAGTGATGCTGCTAACTGACGCTCAATCCATTCGGGACGTTCTACTATTCCCAACAATGAGATAATCAAATAAAAGCTGTCTAGGGGACTCCTTAGGCAGCTTTTGCTATGTAGAAAGCAACAAACAATAACGAATGTTCAAAAGCTGTTATCAAATATTGCAGACATTAATGGAGCCGAAAGCGAACGATAAAGAAAGAAAAGTAATGAATAATCGCTTATTGAAAAAAACTTGAAAAAATACAAAAAATTCGTTGACCAAGATAAATTTAGTTGGTATATTATTACTTGTCCAAAAGACAGAAGGAAATATTTCTTCAAAAACATAACAAAAAAGTTGTTGACATGTTGCTAACGGCATGATAAGATAACTGAGTCGTTAAAAAAGAACAGCTTGCGAAGCTTGATTCTATCGAAAAAAACTTCAAAAAAGTTGTTGACAAATAACAAACGATGAGTTATGATAAATGAGTTGCTGAAAGATTTCAAAAAACGAAATCGA
>NZ_JBFOGA010000006.1:0-152046 GCF_040887565.1 Enterococcus sp. C46 | reverse complement strand
GGCTGTGACAAAAGTCTTGTCACAGTCCCTTATCCCGAACAAGCGGTGTTCTCCCGCCAACTCCTCGGTCACACAACCTCCATTTTAACAATAAACTTGTAAATGTGAGGGCAATACTTTGATATTTACAGGTAATTTGTCCCCTTCATCACCATCAACATTCGTCGTCAATTCTTCCTCATCAGCTAATGACACAACTAATTGCTCACAAGTAAGGTAGGCTAGATTTTTCGTTGATTCATCTACTCCTTTTAATAGGTCTGGCAATGTTTTAAGCGTATCGATCAAAGAAGAATCTTTTAAATAAACTAAATGGAGCTTACCATCATCCACTTTTGCATTTGGAAGCAATGTCTCAAATCCGCCAACTGAGTTAGTTAGTCCTATCAGTAGAGTACTACTCTCAATCTCTTCCTTCTTTCCATCAACTTCTACGTGAAACGAGTAGGATTGTGTGGAAGCTAACTGTTTGATTCCTGACATGAAATAAGCTAGTTTTCCGAATTTCGTCTTCTTCTCCGCATCTACATCATTGATTGCTTCAGGAATAGAGCCAATTGCAACGACATTCATAAAATAGTCATCATTTATTTTTCCAATATCCAATGGTTTGACTGATTCAATCGAAAAATGACTGATCGCTTCCTCAGGTTCTAGCGGTATCCCTAATGCTCGAGCCAAGTCATTCACCGTACCTAATGGGAAAAAGCCGAAATTTGGCCGATGTTCTTGTTCAGCGATTCCACTGATTCCTTCGTTAACTGTTCCGTCTCCGCCCATGACAAATACACTATGATACCCTTCCACAGCCGCCTCGCGAGTAAAGTTTTTTGCATCTCCTGCTTTTTTTGTATGCAAGACGACCACTTCATCAAACACCGACTCCAATTTTGCTATCGCTAATTGCTCAAATTCCTTTGCTTGTTCACCGCCTGAACTGGGGTTTACCACTAATAAAACTTTTTTCATCACTTTCTTTCCCTTCTCATTGATTTCTTTAATATAACGATAGCATAAAGAAAAAAATTAGGCTGTGATGAAGTATCGCTTTAATGTTTCTTATGATTTGTTTCTACGCTTGATAAGTACATATCCACTAGTGACTACTGCCAACAGACCAATAATTGTGAGTATAACAGAACTCTTCTTATTTTCATTAGTTTTAGGCAATTGCTTATCAGGACCATTAGACGACTCTTGAGATGCAATAATTATTTGCTTATCTGTTGTGCTTGGTTCTGTCATACTTGGCTCTGTCGTACTTGACTCTGTCGTACTTGGCTCTGTCATACTTGGCTCTGTCGTACTTGGCTCTGTCGTACTTGGCTCTGTCGTACTTGGCTCTGTCGTACTTGGCTCTGTTTCTTCTAATGTATTGATAATCGTGAAACTGTTTCTATCACTTATCACCTCATACGTGAATCCATCTGGCACGTCTATCTCATCTACACTATAAATAAAATTCTCACCGTTATTATTGTAAAGAGGCAAACTAGAGGAAATACCTGCAATGGGTACCTGATAGACTGAAGTTGCATAATCCTCTTCTTTAGATAACATCAGTGGGTCTGAGGTGATCCAGCTTTCATTATTGGTAACAGTTTGTCGTTTGATGACATATTGAATAGAAGTTGGTATATGATTAGTTTCTATATTCTTCCACTGTTTCTTGATATTCAATTTTACAGTAGGTGCCTTGATCGATGGTATAGGAAAATCGAGAAGTTCTCCATTGTTCAAAGGATCAAGAGTCGTCCGTCCATTACACAAATACCATGTTTCACCTTTGAATGCTTCTGCTTCCGTAGCTAATCGTATTTGATACGTAAAAGTGATTTTTTCATTTTTTCCCAATGTAAGATGATTTAGTTTGATGATCTGCCCGTTCTCAGTCACTTCAGTCTTCCCAAGAACAGTTTCATCCGCTTGCCATTCTCCGCTTTCTTCTTTACTCCAACCTTGCAGCTGATAATATGAAGGACCAAATGCCCCAATTCCCTGCAGCAAGATATCTTTCCCCATTGGATCAGTAACTGTACCATTAACAATTGTTTTATCCATTCCATTCGCAATTTCCTTCAATGCATTTCCAAGACCAGTCAGATTCTCATCAATCGATAAATAATTGTTTGGGGAAGAAGCTAGATTTCTGCCTATATATTCGCCTCGCGATGAAGGAGCTGTTGCTACAGAATAACATTTGATTCCTGCATTTTTTATCGAAATGATTGTTCCTAATGTCGCATCATTGATAAGAGAACTGCTTACAGAAACCGCATTTGGATCTGTCGAACTACCGCTTGTTTGATATTTTTCTGAGTCCGTTTGGAATTCTGTGACATATTGATCCGTATGGTACCCGTTATAATCCACAATTTCTCCTGAATTATGAAATACTTGTGCATTTTCTTTAGGGAGATAACTTCGATTAGCACTGTCATCTCCGATATGCACCAACATTTTTTCTGCTTCTGGTCTACTCTTTTCTTCTAAAAGTGATTGGCCTTCCAGCAATCCTTTTTGCATGAATGTCCCCGTATGACTTTCAGCTGTATTTCTCAAAAAATACTCCAGTTGATTGATATCTGTCAAAAAATCATCTGTTGAATAAACAAATCGATTATATGCCACGATTCCAATACGGATATTCCCACTTTCTAAGGAATCATCAAGTTCTTCACCAAATTCTTGTAAGCCTTTTAGTGCGTTTGATAATTTTTCGCCCGTCATCGAAGAAGAATAGTCAATGACCATTACTAGGTCAATTGGTTTTTTTAATTGATTTCCCTTGATAGCTAATGTTACATCGAATAATCCTTGTATTCCTTCTGCCTTTTTTACAGATTTTTTTACAAATGCGCTGTTTTCATAATTTATATAATTTTCTTCATCAAAATTTGCTTCAGGTGCATTCCCATAGTCATAGTTATAAGTATCGCCTTCTTTTACCCCATTTGTCAAAAATTCCCCTTCTGCATTGTTTTGATAATGAAAAGCATTTGTTTCGGCAAATGTGTCTCCCCCAAAAAACATTGCAACTAAACTAAACACTATCATCAACATGCTAGCCAGGTTCGTTTTAGTTATTCTATTACACATCTTTATTCAATCTCCTCCCTTTTATTCACTATTAGAAGTCAGTATAGAGGATTTCTAGTACTTTAACAGACAATAAATCGTACAATTAAAGTACAAAATGGTACAAAACATATGCTATGATTTACAATAATAGAATATATATAGCGAGGAGTCTAAATAATGGAGGTATTTCATTCTTTTTTTGGCAATGAAACAAAGAAAGAACTAGAACTGTTAAAGCTTTTATACAAGAACAAACGATTCATGGGAACAGAAGAAATCAGTGAATGTCTAAAAATGGATCGACGCTCAGTCTATAAATATTATGATTTGTTGTTGAACAAACCCTACATGACAAAGAAAGAACATATGGCAGTTTTATCAGTTAAGCATGGACAAGGCTATAAATTCAATGGCTCGAAAAAAGACTATAAGATTCTATCAAGACAAGTCCTTCAATCGAATCCTTTTTTTGAATTGCTTGAGACTCTCTTACTTGATAATAAGATCATCATCGCAAAATTCGCCTATGATAATTTTGTTTCTGAATCAAGTGTTCGGAAAAGAATGCATGAGTTAGCATCTCTGCTTGAACCCATGGACTTTTCCTTGAAGAAATCAAAAGGTACCGTTCACTTAATCGGTAAAGAGATGCGTATACGCTTCTTTATGGTGGCTTTTTTTTGGCGGATCTTTTCTGGCTTGCATTGGCCTTTTACGGGTATATCTCAAAGAAAATGTGAAAAGATCGTCACGGAAATCTACCATGAATGTCAGATTCCTGTTAACACAATCGAATTAAAACTTTCCTGTTATGTATTGGCTGTGACGATTCTAAGAACACGCAAAGGTTTGAAGATCGATGAGGAAATACATTCTGTCGTTGATCGATTCCCTTTTGTCAAACAGCCAGTATCACCATCAGATATGAAGAATATGCAATCTATTAAAAATATATTAGCGGAAAAATTAAGTGCCCATTACCATTTAGATAGATCAAATATCGAATTTATTTTTTTATGGCTGTATTCACGTGCTGATTTCCATCAAAAAAACATAAATACTGACTGTTTGGCTGATATCGATGCTCATAGAAGTGATAGCACTCTAATAGAAAAAATCATGTCACTTTATCCGCAATTAATAAAAAAAGCCGATACTGGATTGGTTGATGAAGAAAAGAAAAGAATGATTTTTGTGACATTATATACAGGTATCCTCTCTGTAGAAATGTTTGGAAAAATGGACTATTCCTTAACTGGTTATAATCTAAAAGAATATTTATCTCTCAAATTCACCGGTTTGTTACAACAATCGGAAGAATTAGTGAAGAGAAACAAGATTTATTCGAAAGAACCAGATAAACAAGAAGGATTATCCTTACATGTAGCGGTTGCTTGGTCTATGGTCGCCAGACCTATCAGTTTCTCAAAAAAAATAAAAATAAAAGTTGAAACCGACTTACCTTTTACGATTGAGCAAGGGATCATTGAACGAATCCAGACCACTTTCCAAAGCTATTATCCAATTGAGGTGAGCCATTCCTTTAAAGAAGAGAATTATGATTTTTGTTTGAGTACCGCGCCAATCACAGAATTAGAAGGATCTACCGAAACTTTATTGATCAACGCACAAGTTACTTTATCAGATTTACTGGCTATACAGAAAAAACTAGATACACTTATCCCATCATAAAAGTTGTTTTGCTTACAAAAATTCAATTCATACTATCGATTCACTCAAAAAATCCTGACCCACTCATCTAAACTTTGCTAGGTGGGTCAGAATTCTTAAAACGATAAAACATAAAAACAACCAAAATGAGAACACTCAATACAGCAAAATAAGAACGAAAAGGTAATATTATTTGATAGACACCTAACAAACTGAAAATTTTAGGTGGCAGATAAAAGCACAAAAATAGCAGGAGAATGTAATAGCGTCTCTTCCAATTTTTGTTGTCAGACCTCATAGCGATAAGAGGAATACCACATGCATAACTGAAAAACTCTTTATGTATCGTTAACGTTTCATAGCCTTGAATAATAAATGCTACAATCCCTGCTATAATCAGGGTGCCTAACATCAAAACGGAAAATCGATGAATATATTTTATATACAAATGATCCATTGTACTTCCTGCCTTTTTATTTGTGAGAAAAACAAATCCTTATACGTGAATAACTTCTAGAAATAAAAGAAATTTGCAAAATCACTTCATTTAACTACTTCTACGTACATTTTTCGACATCGCTTTCTTTATTTAATATTATATAGGGAAATATCTAGGGTGGCTATCTTGGATTCCAACTAAAACAAAGAATTGTTTAAATAAAAAGAACTAAATCAAGTAGTAATGAAACTACTGTTGATTTAGCTCTAATAAAAAGATTTAGATGAACGGTTTTATTGGTTTAAATAGTTCATACTTTTTTATTTATTCTGCTTATTTACTACTTGCTGTACTGGAATCTGAAGTGAATGTACTCAAAACATTTTCAAAGTCTTTGTCTTTGATTTTTACATTAGCGTCTTTCAATACTTCGCCAATCACTTTATTCCGGAAGGTACTGTCACTTAATTTTGTGTCTGTCGCGATTTCTTTCAATTCTTTTTTGTATTTATCCATGTCGTTGCCTTTGTTTTGGTTTTTCACCATTTTGACTACGTAGTATTCTGTAGCGTAAGTTGAGGTATTAGTAGAAGTGATCACATCAGAAACTTGACCGTCTTTCAACTTAAAGGCTGCTTCTTTGACTTCTGTTGGAACCGTTGTAGTAGTGGAATCAAATTTTACTTTTACGCCATCTTCTTTTGTCGTAGTATCAGTTGACTTGTCTTTAGCTAATTTAGAGAAATCATCTCCCTTATCAGCAGCTTTTTTCACATCTTTTGCATCGTTTTCACTTGCTACTTGGATGATTTGAGCTTCTACTTCTGGATGGAAAGTTTTCCAAGCCGTTTTTAGATCTTCATCAGTCAATTTGATATGCTTCTTTAGACCTTCTTGGAACGCAAGACTTTGTTTGATACTGTCTTTGAAGGTTTCTTCAGTGTAACCTGCAGTTTTCAATTGTGAATCAAATGAATCACCCAATTGTTTCTTTGTTTGATCATATTGAGAATCGACTTCTTTAGTTGATACGTCATCTCCGTATTTGTCTTCAAATACTTGATAAACGATCAACTGTTGCACAGTGGAATCTGCTCCTTGCATTTTTTTCAAGCTATCCATTACTTCTTGTTCGCTGATTGTGCCGCCTTTATAACTAACGGCTGTTTTTTCACCAGCATTCGTACAGCCTGACAATAAACCAGCGCCTAGTACGATGGCAAGTGCTAAAAATTTTTTCTTCATTTATTTGTTCTCCTACTTTCGTTTTTTGCGAATTGCTAAAAACAAAGGTGCTCAAGATGAGAATCATCTAGAACACCTCTACTAATCTGCTTGATACGGCCTGAATAGATAGAAGTCTATACAATCCAGAAAGTTCGCTCAGCAGAATAAATGTCAAGTAGCATATCACACCTTAATATACTACTTCTTTTGTTACCGTTTTTCAAGTCTATCTTGCGTTACGCTTTTGAAAAAACTGTGAATCCTTAGAACAAGTGCTATCATTTTTGTTCTTTCTTTACCGCTGTTGTCATCTTAAAAATAGACACTTTTATGTCCGATTTTTTAGACATTTTTTTGTTGTTTTTATTATGATATATTTTTATACAACTAAAAATGAATATATTAAAACTACCAAAAATAACTTTTAACGCTGTTTCATTGTATGTTTTTTCTATTTTATATAAACTTTTGGATACTTAATACCAACCGGTTGGATTGTACCAACATGAGAATGTGTCAGTTCTATTTCCTGTCGCACTTGCATAAGCCCATACTCCTTTTGTTGCATTTGCTGATCGAATAGAGTTTCCAACTTTCGCTTTTGCACCGTGACGATTATAGACACGACTATAGTGGTTAGAATGACCAGTTTTTCTCGTCCAAGTTGTATCACTATAATAAACCCATCTTCCAGAGCTATGATTAATTGCTGTTCTAGAAATTTCCCGGTCTACTGGTAAATTTGACTTAATAATATTACCTTTAGCATCAAAATGAATCTCTCCTGGCTTTAAAGATTTGTAATAGATTTCACCGTGAACTGAATTTGCTTCCACTTCAGATGACATAGCGTTTCCTCCAACAAAACCTATCCCTAGTGCACAAATAATAACTGCTTTTTTCATAAAACGACATCCTTTCCTTTTTGATTTTTAAAGCATGATCATCTTGTTTCCTATTTTGGTCAGATATGGATCATGCGTGACCACGATAACTAACACACCTTGGGAAGCTTGTTGCGATAAGATTTCAACGACTTGATCCTTATTTCGTTTATCTAATGATCCAGTTGGTTCATCGGCTAAAATGATTTTGCTATTCTTCAATAAGACTCTCGCACAGGCGATTCTTTGCTTCTCACCACCAGATAATGTATAGATAGGCGTACTTAGCTTCTTGTTTATATTTACTTTTTTCAATGCCTCATACTTTGCTGTTCGCTTATCTGAAACATTTAAATTCGAAAACTTCAATCCAATATCTAAATTAAAATCGATCGTTTCATATTCAATCAACCCAAAATCTTGAAAAAGAAAAGATATGGTATTTCTTTTTATCAAGCGCTTCTCTCTTCCAGTTAATTGTTTCGTCTCTTGATCGAACAAATAGAATTGTCCTGAACTGAACCGATCATTCAATCCTAATATATTCAATAACGTACTTTTACCTGCTCCACTTTCTCCAACAACAGTCACAAGATCCCCAGCATCCGCAGTGAAACGATCCAAATGAAGAATCGTTTTGTTTTTGATGATTTTTTTCGCACCTTTTATCACTATCCACGGCTCCAATTGTTAACCTCCATTCATCAACAATAATTGACTTTTCTTTTCTGTAGACAAAATAAAAACAACTGAAAGAATAAAATCAATGAAACTAAAGAAAAAAATATTAAAAAGATATTTAGGCTCTCTTTCTATAAGAAAAAGGAAGATTACACTTGTCGTCCCCCATTTGATGAGGTTCATCCTAAAGAAATCTTTATACGTTTCAAAGAGCGAATAACCACTTGAACGAAAGATAGCGATTTTCCGACAATTGTAGACAAAATATATGCATAACATGACGTAGCTCAACAAGAAGAAAGAAAAGAAAGTGAGAAAACATATCTGTATCAAGTAATGAAATGATCTGCTTAACACTTTGACAGCTATCTCTTCAGTCTGAGTATACGGAAATGATAACTGCAGATTATCACGTAACTGACTTTCCTCAATCAGCTCAAATAACCTTTCTTTCGACAAAGAGCCTATCTTGATCTTTAACGGCGGATAGATTTCTCCGCTGAGGATATTCCTTTCCCAATACGTACTGTTTTTCAATGTCAGTATTTCAACAACCGGATAATGTTCGATCCATGGGTTAGAAGGAATAAATGTATAAATGGGTTGGTTGTTTTTTATAAATAGAAATTTCGGTTCTTTTTCACTGATTTCTTGATAATATTCTGTTATTTGAGCTAGGTCATTTTTTAAATCTGTATGTCTATATCGTTCAGGAATCAATATAACCGGGTGCGTTTCTTCTTCGGTTATTTGGATCAAGCTTCCAGAGACATCAATCAAAGGAAATTTCTTAAGATAATTCAGATTTATTTTTATCCCTCTGCCAAACTGTTCGTTTTCTTCATTCAAGTAATCTGATACATTGACTAATATACTTCCGTTTTTATTCAAAGTTTCATATAATTCCTGATCTGCTGCTGATGCAAAACGATTGGAATAAATAAAATCTACATGGTTTTTCCCGATGGTTACTGGATAAAACACATGATAGTCTTCATCAGCGATTTCTTTTGGAGATTCATGGGAAACAGCTAACTGTGAAGAAGAAAAAACGATAGTTGCTAATTCGACATTGGCAACAGTCAAAATAAGAGAAAACAATAATCCAAATGTAAAAAGAATGTATTGGATATAGTTGAACGCTTCTCTTAACGAAGCGATTTTTTCAACTAATAAAAGAGAAATTAAAGAGATACCATATATTCCACTGAACAAGAAAACGTACATCTGGAACAAATAAAGAAATTGCTCCTTATAATACATAAAAATAAAACCACCAATAATTCCTGCAATTATGAATGTAGTAATGATTTTCTTTTTCCCAAATAAACACCACAATACTTGATGTAAGGAAAAGCCATTATTCAACAATAAACTGATTTCTTTATTCATCAATAAGAAAAAAGACGGTAACAAAAGGAATAAAAGAATCAACCCAATAGTTAAATACACTCGATAATTATATACGTCTGTACTTGAAATAACCGAATACAGATAGCTATTTTCAAAATCTTCAAAAACATCAGTCGCATAACCAGTGTGAAATGCTTGATTGAATCGTTCCACAAATAGTAATATGAACCGATCATAGTCTTCTTTTTCTCTCGTCATTAAGAAAAATTCACCTTCAAAATCTTTTATTTTGATCGATTCTTCAATGGACATTACGCGAAAGGAGGTATTAGAATACGGTACCTTCTCGTGAAAAGATTTGACATTCCCTTGATAATACAATGTCATTTCAAGCTTTGGCTGTATCTTGAAGTTCCAAGATGTATCTACTTCATTGGATTCATTTACTGTTTTTTTCATATAAGAAAGCTCAGTTTCTGATGATACATTTTCAAATACCATGATTAGCTGCTCATATTCTTCTCGCTCAATAAAATGTTGTGGCAATCGAATCGGAGTATAAGCATCCGTTTGGTGGAAAAATTCATTTGTCCGATAAAGTACCTGTTTATTTATACTAACCAAGGAAAAACCGCTCATGATACCGATTACTATGATTGTGAGTAAAACTGTGAACTTTTTTTTGATTATCACCACTCTCCCTTACTTAAATGATTCTTCGATAAAATCATACCGTTTTTCATCAAAAAAACGTATCTATCAAGTGTATAGGTCATGTAGAATAAATCTATATACTGTAGAATCGAAAGGAGAAGAAGATGAATATCGGAGAAAAAATACGAACTTACCGCAGAAATTGTAACCTTACGCAAAAAGAACTAGGCGAAAAAATCGGTGTTTCCGATAAAACGATCTCTAGTTGGGAAAATTCTCGTACAATGCCAGATCTTGAAATGCTGTCACTTTTACATCAGACTTTAGGTCTGCCGATTGATTTTCCTTCTATTGAGCCAACTGCCAAATCAATAGAACCAACATTGCCGGATGAATCTCTTGTTTTCAAGAAATCTTATTCATCAAAACAACCCTTCTCACTCAAAAAGACACTATCTTTCTTTCTACTCGTCTTTTGTTTGGTCTATCTTTTTCTTATCAATTATCAATACAAAAATGAAACGATTGATCGATTCAACCCTTTTTTGAAACCACAAATCGGCTATACCACACTCCCTGTAGGATACGTGGACAATTCCATCGAACATTGGGTATGTAATGATATCTTTGGTCATGGTACATGGCTGTCTTTTCACGCTGGCGAGGTAGAAAATGGTAAGAATCATGCTGTAATCAAACACAAAGGAAAACACGTCATGAACGTTCGTCTACTCTCTTGGGAAGCCATTCCCTCAGATTACCAAGAGATCCTCAGCCAAGACTATGACGACGCCTTAAAAAGAACCCCTCAGGAGCTAGATAGGCATTAAGTAGGAGAGGAATGTGAGGTAGAAAAAATCAATGTACATGATTTTATCAAAAACATAGGTACAAAATAATTGAAAAAGCCTTGAGATGAAAGGCGTCAAATAAACATCTCTACCTAATCGAAAAATTTGATTAGGCAGAGATGTTTATTCTGGATAAGCACTGCTCTCACAACCTCATTAACCGATCCGAGACGCTTTGAACATTGTCTAATGCCGCATCTACCCTTTGGCCTTTGGCGGCAGCAGAAACATTGTTTTTATAGGTATCACTGGCATTCTTCAGTTTAGTTGCTCCTTGGCTTTTTCTTTCTCGTGTGAGGTTTTTTCTAGTTTGGGATGTAGCTTTGCTGGGACTTGCTACAAGTAAACGGATGAGTTGTTTTTCCAGATTCTTTCGTTGCTGGATTGATTCATTATTTGCTCCTTCAAGTAAAGCATCTACACCACTCATGATCCAATCGAATTCAAACATAGGATTCTCCCTCTCTTTTTGATTTTCTGTATCCTTCTTCATACTGACGGATCTTTTTGTTATATATAGATTGATTTTCATGTAGTCATTCTTCTAGATTCCGTTGGGTTGCTCGTGTTCGTTGCCGTGATTCTTCACTTGCTTGTTCTAAGAGACGATAGACTGCCCTTTTATTTTCGGGAGGGTTGGTCTCATAATGTTTAGCGGTGGCATTGATTTGCACAGAGATATTTTCTAAATAGCGTTGAAATTTTCTTTGCTCATTCGACAGATAATCTAGATGGTTTTCTAATACTACGCGATTTTTACGATAAATTTCTTCAGTTTCTTCTATTTTCCTTCTGATTTCTTGTTCCATTTATTCACCTCTAAAATAAGTAATGGCTGAGCTCATGATCAGAATCTACTTGCCTATTGATCGTTTGTTCAATGTTTCTTAACAGCCTTTCAAGCTCTTCTTCTGATTTTCTAAGCGTTGCTACTGTTTGTTCATATTCATTTACTGGGTCTATCCGTATACTCCGTTCCGTTACTCCCAAAGAATCAAGTGCTTCCAGTTCTTCATAATGTGTCAAACTTGTTCCCCAATAGCGGGCGTCTAATTTTGTCGTTTGCCATAATTCATTGGCATTTCTGATTTCTGTTTGGAACCATTTCTTTAATTCACTAATTTCTGTCTCCACTGTTTTTTTGTACCCACTAGTAATCGCTTTGGCTTGTGATGCATCCAAAAATATTTTTTGAGCAGAAGATAGACTGCCTTTTGCTAGAAAGTGTCTCTTCACGTTTTCGATGCCGGCAAGACGCTGCTGGGTTTCCAACCCGATCACATCAGGTTCTCCTTTCGTATCAAACAAGACATTCCCGAATTGGTCATACTGATATCCACCCCACATGTGCTGGTCGACCCACCCGACTTTTTTAGACAACACTGGGCGCATTCGGCCGACCATTGGCTTGTCTTTGCTATAGCCGATTGGTACCAAGTCTTTCTCATCGACATAATTATGCAGTTTTCCTGACCTCGTCAGAAGATCAGCGGTCACGCGCTGACTTGGCGTCAATACCGTATAAATATTGGGTCCTTGGAAAAAATATCCTCCACTAAGACGCCTGCTTTCCTCCAATGACAAATCAGCGACAGCATATTGTCCATTCATGGAGCCTAAAGAATGACCATAGACGAAAAACTGGGCATTGGGATAATGGCGCATCGCTTCCTTCAGGGTCTCCGCAGACGTTCTTAATTGCGGGGGCGGTGCGCCTTGTTCAGCCGCGAGGATCTTACGTGCCATATCCACATTGTTGACGACCCAGTCTTGCCACACATCGCCAGTTTGTTTCTTGATTTTGTCTAAGCCTGTCGAACCGCGATAAAGCACCGTTACTTCTTTAACCGCCAATCTTTCCGGCAATGGTGCAACCGGGGAAACGAAGCGGTCCGTATGGGTAATGACAAAAGACTGTTCGCCAGAGGGATTGTTGATGACTTGGGAGATGTAGCCGATTGTCTTTTTATTTTCATTAATTTTTATTGGGTAGCTAATTATCAAATTATCGTACTCTTTTCTAGCAATCATTACTTTCTCCTCATCAGTGTACATTTTTTTCTCCTTCTTTTCCTTTTTGTAGTAATCGATCTAATATCGGGGAATAACTAGAAGAGTCAACTTTTACATCACAATTATCATATTTCATCAATATAGGGTGATAATCTAATTCCTTCTTTCCATTAATATGAATAGTCAGCATGATTCCACCCATCGGATTTTTTCTGATACTTGTATAATCTACTTCATATGTTTGAATGATTCCTTCTGAAGAAAAAGCATTCCTATCTAAAATAATTAGACTCCTTTCTATAGCTTTTTTTGCCTCTTCACTTTTCACGTTTTCGATCATTTCTTTTTGTAACTTTTCTGCTTTATTTTGCTTGTCTATCACTAGTTTTCCTCCTATTCCTAAAAGTATGAGTATGCCGATCAGTGGAACCAACCACCATTTTTTCTTTTTCATTTAGGCTCCTTTTTTAGTTTTATTTATCTCACCAATCTTTCCGGCAATGGCGCAACCGGGGAAACGAAGCGGTCCGTATGGGTAATGACAAAAGACTGTTCGCCGGAGGGTTTGTTGATGACTTGGGAGACGTATCCTAAAAACGTTCCATCTTTAAGGCGTACCTCTTCTTTTACTTTCCAATTTTTATACTCTTTATTCGCAATTTCCACACGTTCCGCATCAGTATAATAAATTTGGCTCATTCTACTCTCTCCTTACGCAAATTAGTACCTAGCTTGCTCGAGTTTCCTGCAATTACATATTCACTAGAAAAAATTCCATTACTATTTTTATTCAGGTGAAAGTAAATATATAATTCTTTATCGTTATTCACAACTATCGTTCCATCTATCCCGCCCATCGGATTGTGTTCTATACTGTCGTAATCGATTTCATAAGATTGGATCACTCCTTCTGGGGTCAATGCTTTAGGGACCAAGTTCTTCAAGCCTTCTTCAACTACCTGTTTTGCCTCTTCGCTTTTCACAATCTTGACCATTTCTTCTTGCAACTTTTCTGCTTTATTTTGCTTGTCTATCACTAATTTTCCTCCTCTTCCTAAAAGTATGAGTATGCCGATCAGTGGAATCAGCCACCATTTTTTCTTTTTCACGCTAGACTCCTTTTTTAGTTAGTAAAGTAATTCGGGATTTATAAATTCATCACAAAGTTTATAATTTTAATGGTTTATTTATCTTCTCTATACAAAATCCCAACTATATAAAAGCGCATTCATTTAAATGTTAACATAAAAGCCTTTATACAGGATTCCATATTTTTACTATAAAAATAAAAAAAGTTTATAAAATAATAGTTAGCTAATGAAAAAATATCATACTCTTGCGTAATTTAAACAAAGAGAATGATATCTTATATATTTAAGTCTTTTCTGTTCATTTTTGGGTTATCTTCAAAATTGTTTAATCATTAGAACTAGTTCTATCAATCTTGTCCTTTCTTTACCCCTATTGCCATCTCAAAAACAAACACTTTTATGTCCGATTTTTCAGACATTTTTTTGTTGTTTTTATTATAAAAAGTTTGTTTTTTTCATTATGATAGTTAGAAAAAAATACCATTCTCTTGCATAAATGAAATGAAGCAAAGAGAATGATCAATTAAAAAATGATTAACTATTCTATTATTAGGCTATTTGTATTATTCTTCTGTCACTTTTCTATCAAAAAAGCCAGAAATAACTAGATATAGGTATTTCTTGCTTATAATATAATATTTACGCCACAGCCTCCCAATGATTCTTTTTGGAATCATAATCTATGATGATTTGCAGTAACATAAATAAATAGGATCATCGCTGGTAGTTTATCCAAGAGCACTCAAGAAAATACAAAATGTATTGTTCAAGCGCCTATCGTAATGATAAAATGAAACAAATAAACGATACAAGGAGGAAGAGACCTTGAGTAATGGCAAAAAATTTTTTTCATTGTAAAAATCGTTCAGTTGCTAATCTATGGGGTTTCGGTAGTGTGGGCATTTTTTTATAGAGGAATCACACCAAACTGGCCATTTTATCTCTTTTTAGTGGGAATATTAGTAGGAAATTTTGTCCCCCTTCACTATCGTACCAACTTTTTTTCAACTGGTTCTGGTCTTTTTCTTAAAACAAAGACGCGAAAATTAGAAAACATTATTGAAATGACAATTACCTGTATGGTCATTTTCTTAGTAATATTCCTAAACGTCTTCTAATAAGAATCTCTTAAAATTAGCTTGTTACAGTTAGTTAACTAGTTTGTATTTTTCCTAATTTAAATAACACAGTAATTTTATCTTCCTCATTAACATCTTTTGCCACCTCTTTGTCTTAAATTTGAAACATACAAGTAGAGCTACGGACACTAAGAATGTTTTGGCTCTGTTTTTTTGCATCAAAATTACTCTGATATAGCTAGCTGATAGCTTCGTCCATTTGAATGAAATTATTTTCATTTCACCTTATTACGAAAGGAGGTGTGACAAAAATCTTGTCACACCTCCTTTTTCCGAATAAACGGTGTTCCAGAAGTAGCTTCTTCGGAAATAAGCCGAAATTTCACAAAAATTTGAGAAGCAATTTTCGTAAATTCCTTCTTATTTCTTGAAGCTGCCCACTTCTGTCACAACCTCTATATTTAAGTATTACCCCACAGACCCTTCCAATGACTCTTTTGGGAATCAGAGTAAAGGAATAAGCTTTGTATAGATATTTCATTTAACAAATTACTATAGACTGACAGTATATAGCAGCAGATATTATCATCGGGAACGTAGCCAATATCGTAACCAAAACAGCAGGTAGAGAAGTTATTTGAGGATTCAAGTTATTCTGTTTCAGCTATGAAGTTAAGTTCATTTACTATAATTGAAGATAATTGATTTTTTTCTAAATGATTCACGTATTTTTTTAAGCTCTTTAGTAATTGTTGATTAAGGGTTATTGTATCTCTTTATTACAACTTAAGATATTTCTTACCTATCTGATTAGTTTCATATCTTTTTGAATTTCTTCCATATCAATAATCTTATGTTTATTTACGACTCAAAGATAAAGTTATGGATAGTTGATCGATTAAGTACAATAGATATTTGCAAGAATTATCTAAATCTGAAAATAAAGTTGATTTTATCATAAAGATATTATAAAAAGAAGAAACGGTGACATAAGTCGCTAAAAAAGAAGCATGTGTAACTCTTCAGATCAATTCTCCCTATATTTAGTCGTCCAAGAGAATAAATATGATTTAAGCGCAATGGGATTGACAAAAATAGATACTGGAAACATTGAAGATAAATATAAAAAATAAGGAGCACTCGAAAAAATAAGCCATTTTCGAGTGCTCCTTATTTTTTATAGAGTGTAACTAACTTATGTCACACCTCCAATTTATTCGTATTTCTTAGCGCTCAATTACTTACATAGATAGTTAAAAACATCAGCGCTACTTCCAACAACTAAGATTAGTGATTCAGTTAAATTAATATTTTGATAGAGATTAGATAAGACAACGATGATTGAACATCACATTGTAAATGATCATTGAAACTTTCGACACCTTATTTATTTTTTGTTAACGTCAAAGATTTGTAAACACTCCCAATTATTGATGGTATTCAAATGACACTAAGCAAGATCAAATCAGTCGTTTTCCATGTACTATTAAGAGACAAAAATGTGTATACGTACCAGTGATCAAGAGATAGATAGATCGAACAATGATCGAATACTTGGAAAACTTTCTTTACCTTTATAAAAATTAGACTATGAAATAATGTAGAAGAAAAGCAAATTTAATAACGCTGCGATTCCATGTGTAACTGTATTTAATACTTAATTGATGAATTCGTGCTTTCGTCTAAATTCTATCTCCATCTTATTACACTCCGTTTCATTCGTGAGATTCCACTATACACAAAAGATATTCTGTTTACGTAAACTATATACTTACTTTTTTAAAAATTTTATTAGGATCACTAAAAATAGCAACAAGAGCACACCGATCAAACCGCTTACAAGTAAAAATGCAGTACACTTTGCCTGTTTCACTTTTTCTAAGGATTCCTTTATTTCTTCTGGTTCAACAACGATTCTGTGTCCACGCACCAGTAAACGGTGACTGTTGATCATATACGGAGTACAAGTAACCAGTGTGACTAGATCTTGATCTTCTTGGATTTGCAGCGCTTCTGTTTCTGTGGGTTCTACGGTTTTGATTTGATCGACTTGATACGCAAGATACTGTCCGTTAATTTCAATATAAAAGTGATCTTTTATTTTTAATTGAGGTAAATTTGTAAACAATTTTGCTTGCGACAAGCCTCTATGGCTAGAAAGTACCGCATGTGTCGATTTGCCTCCAATAGGGTATGAGGTTCCCTCGAGCAGACAAGCTCCTTTTTCCAATAGTTTCATCGTTGTTTGATCAAAAATCGGTAAGTTGACATTGATTTTGGGGATCGTCAAAATACCGATCGTATGTTTCTCAAAATAGGTTCTATCCTTTTTCACAGGTTCTTTTTTCTTAGTAAAGGGATCTGCACCTGAATTTCCACCTTCTTTTGCTAATTGCTGGTTTTTCTTTGTCATGTTTTCTTGGATTTTAGCCATGACTTCTTCATTTTCTTTGACCGCTTGTTGCTGATAATGAGAGATGATCTGCTGATCCAGATAATTATTCAGCGCGTCGCTAACAAATGGATAAGCTAGTATCCCTATTCCTGAGAGAAGCAAGAAAAGCATCAGCAGATCTAGAAGTTTCCTTTTCTTTGGTTTCATTTGTGTTCTCCTTGTGATGACTGTTTGATAATAAAAGAAAAAGGAGCATTTGCGTAAGCCACTGCTCCTTTTTCCAATTCTTGCAAAAAGACTAAATCTGACTGTGCTTGCGTCTAGCAAAGTACAATCCAGCAATCAGTAGAAGGACTACTCCTGCACCGATATACACATAGATTCCCTTACCGCCTGTTGAAGGAAGTGTACCTTTGTGTTTATTTGGTATTTTTTCAGGAGAAATCAACTGTCCTGCTGTTACATAAGATTGTTCATCGATAGTAAATGCTACACGGTTTGTTAATGGAACATATTTTTCTGGCGCTTTCGTTTCTTCCAGATAGTACGTGCCATATTTTAGACCTGTCACATCGATTAAACCGTTACTTGTGGTTGTAAAAACCGTTGCTGATTCTTTCGCCGATACCCAGCTGACGGCTTTTGTAGATGGGTCGATCGACAAATAGTTCGCTGTGTCACTATCTTGATCACGAACGACGAATTCTGCTCCAGCAAGTGTTTGGTCTGATGTAACGTCACCATCTACTTTAACAAATCGTTTGCCCCCAGTAACGACATCGACTGACGGTGGTGTTTGATCATTTGTATGCCCGTTATCGACATTTGCTTGGTTAGAAAATCCTTTGGTTGGATCTGCTTTTTCGTTCAAATGCATATAGTAAACGAATTTCAATGTACCGCCAGGAGTTAATGAAGGAATATAATTCGGATCAACTGAAACCGTGAATCCGTCTGTTTGCTCAGTGACAGAATAATTTACTGGGTCGATTTCTTTATTTCCATCATATAAGGCATAAGCATACGTTCCTGAAGAATCATTATCAAATGTTAAAGCAGCGTCATGAGTATCGATAAGTTTGAATGTTGTGTACTTGTTTTGCGTTCCTTCTTTATCAGCGATACCTAATGGGATATTGACAGAAATCTCATATTGAATTTTTTCACCGATTGCGACATCTTTTCCATTCAATTGAGGTGTTGTTTTATCGACTTTGGACGTATCATTTTTGATTGTCTTTTCTACAGGTGTTTGACTATTTGCCAAGATCTCAAACGGTGTGTTTGTTTGATTGTCAATCATTTCCGCATTATCAGGAGCTTTTACTTCTTCTAAATTATATTTTCCAACCTCTAAATGATTGACGATCAACTGTCCTTTTTCAATCGTTGCCTCGGCAAAGTCATTGTTGCCGATGTCATAAGAATGACCAGTAATGAAATGTTTGGCTTTGGTTTGATCCGTTGTCCAAGTGTACAATCCATCTGTGACGCTTTGGATGTATTTTTTGACGCTTGGTGTTCCTTCTTCTTTAGAAATAATAAATTCTGCTCCATTTAGTGCTTCGTTTTCGGCAGTACCGATTTTTGTAACTTTCAACGTTCCATCATTACCGACTGTATTTTTAGGGTAGAGATGGATAGTATCTAGTTCTTCTGTCCCGTATTTATAAGAGCCATCTGCTTGTTTGATCATCTCATATACAGGGAAAGCTAAAACCATGTTTGCGGCAGCTGACACTCCGTCTTTTGGTTCTTCTTTGATCGTGTAGACTGCATCTTTCCCATTTTGTTTTTTAGGTAAAGATAAAGTGACATTTCCATCCGCATCTGTCGTTCCTGAAGCAACTGGTGTACCAGGAGTCAAAGACTGGACTGCTTGTTTTGCTGCATCCACGGACGCTCCTTTATCTCGTTGCGCATAAAATTCTGGAGTGACGTTATAAACTGAAAATGAAATATCGGCTAATCCTTGGTATTGATCGAATTCGCTCATTTCTTTCCCGCTGTTTTGGATTAAAGGATCGGGTAAATCAGTCATTTTCTTTTTATGAAGGATGACTTGAGCTGCTGTCTCCTCTGCAAACACTTTTTTTGCGCCGAAGCTGTTTGTGAGTAATGGTAAAATAAGGAAAAGTACTCCTAACATAACGTTTATTTTTTTATGATTTTTCATTTTTTCACTCCTGTTCTTTTTTTGATAAACAACCAGATTGCAAAGCTTGCGAATACCATACCAACAACGCCTAAAAGTGTATTTTTCGTTTCGTTTGTTTTTGGAAGAAATGGACGGCTATTTTCTTTTTTATTGACTACTTTCAATATACTGTCCGCCTCTTTATCCTCAGAAAGAAAAGTTGAAATGGTAAACGGAATTTCTGTTTCACTTAAAATATAACCAGAAGGTGCTTCGATCTCTTTTAATCGATAACTTCCTGTTTTCAACCCGGAAATTGAAAAAGCGCCATTTTTATCGGAAATCAGGTGAAGCGCATCTGATTCGTTCTTTGTCCACTTGTATCCGTTGGCTGTTTGCTGGAGGTAATTTCCTGCTTTGTTTTTAATAAGGAATACTGCGCCAGCTAATCGTTTATCTGGTTTATTTGTCTCGATTTTGACAAATTGCTTACTCCCTGTATATACAGAAACTTTCTTTGTACTGATACCAAAACCAAAATCTAGTGTTCCGTTGTTATTGATTTCCTTGTTCGCCTGAGCTGTACTGTTTAGCTGCATCTGATAAGAAATATTCAGGTTTTTTCCAGCATATTTTTCTAGCGAAGGAATCGAAAATGCAATTTCAAATCCGTGTGGTTTCGTGTGTATGACAAATCCTTCTGATAGCTTTTGTCCATTCGATGAAATCGTTAGACTATTAGGTAAAAACGTTAATGCTCCATCCGCACTATCTGATAATACGAACTTTTGATAGTCTAAGATATTCATAGGGATCGTCGTGTGCAAGGAATAAGTGATTTTGTCACCAATCGTAAAATCATCCCTCGATTCTTCTAATACCTTTTCAAAAGGAGGATCAGGGTAGTTATTTTCTTCATTTTTAGGATACAAATGGATAGTTGAAAGTTTTTGATTGTTTTGTCCATATACAGGAAGAACAACTACCATATTCTCTGCCTTTTCTTTGACGACTTCTGGTGCTTTGGATTCAATGAAAAGATACGCTTTATCTCTTTTTTCTTGATCTTTAGCGGCCAGAGAAAAAGAAGCGATACCATCTTCGTTGTTAAGAGTTGTAGTTGTTGCTTCTGCGGTAAACGTACCGGAAGACGCACCGTTTTTTGCGATCTCTGTTTGTGCTTCTTCTACCGTTTTGCCCTTTTCCCGTAGATGGTAAAAAGAATCTGTGACATCATAAACTTGGAATGTGACACCATTTAATCCTCGATACGTTTGTAATAACGCTTTTTCTTGTCCGTCATTTGGATGATTTTTCGGCAGTTGCCCGTTTGGGAAAAGCAATTTGTGTAAAGTAATCTGAACCATTTCTGTTTCTGTTTCTGTTGCTGCCTGAGTAAAAGCTGGTTTAAATAGTAACAAGAAGAGACACATACTAAGCCAACCAAGTTTTTTCATATTTAGCTGCCCCCTCTTTCTTTTTTCAAAAAAAGATACCAAATAGAAAACGCACAACCAATCATCCCTACTAGATAGATTCCTAAACGGCCAATTCCTCCCGTTTCAGGTAATGGTACTTTTGCCTGATTCGTGATGTCTAAAGAAATCTGGTTGTTTTTGGCTCCTGGTGACAGAACAGATTCATGATCTTGTCCATCCACTTGAATTAACCCATCTTCGTGTATAACTATAGTAACTGGCTCTTTTAGACCTTGGTATCCTTCTGGTGTAAAAGTTTCGGTCAGCGTATAAGTTCCAGGTTTTAAATTTTCGAATAGAAAGGTATCTGTTTCTTGTCCATCTTTTGGCGATTCTAAGTCCATTTCTGGTCCCTGCAGTCTGAATTTTGCTCCTTTTAATGTCTGTCCGTTGTCTTCTTTTTTGTGTACCGTTAGATCAAACGCTTTTAGTCGATTTTGATGAGTGAGCGTCCATACATTATTTGTCATCTCGGTATTTTTTCCCGTGTAAATGATTTTTCCATATTTATCGATTTGGAATTCATAATTTCCCGGCGAAGTATCATATCCGGCAGGACCAGCTGTTTCAACGACTCGGTATTTACCAGGTGTGAGTGAATCAAAACTGGCAAGACCTTTTTCATTCGTTGTTTGGCTGTCAATTGGCTGATAAGTACCATTTGCTTCTTTTTTCTGTAGGGAAAATGCTGCTCCTTTAAGATTTATCTCTTTGTCCGTCCCTTGCATCGTATACTTACGTACTGCTATAGGAATTTCAACAAAAGGATTTTCAATGGTCAACTGGATCGTATCATCGGAAGTAGTGACTGTTTTTCCATCAATGGTTACCGTACCATCAGAAGCAATCTTGATTTCCCAAGTAGTCTTTTTGCTTAATTCATGCCCTTCTGGAGCTTTTGTTTCTGTCAGTGTATAAGTCATTTCTTTTTGCAATTTGACATTTTCTGGAAGAGAATAGGTTCCGTCGCCATGATCTGTTAGTAAAGTATCAATAGAATCTCCTGTTAATTTGAAAACAGCGCCAATAAGATCCTTTTCACCTGTAGAGGAATTTTTCGTTATTTTCAAGTTTAACGGTGTGAATTGTTTAGTATTTTTCCATGTCATTGCATCTATTTGTTGAGAATCGTATCCTGGTACAGGTAATTCTTTGATTGTTTGGTAACTGAATGCTTGACCTTGATTATTGTATTGAGGTAGTGATAATATCTCTTGATAACTTTCTCCGCTATTTGCAGATAATTTGTCAATGTCTGCACGTTCCCACGTATTTGTTGTATCTTTAGCTGGTTTAATGATGCGGATATATCCGTTTTTCCAAGCTGCAGCATTTGTCGTATGTTCCCGTTGAATCTCAAAAGTAACTTGATCTGGACGATCAGCTAGATTGTTGTCAAATTCTTCCCATAACTTTTTGATGTGAAGACTGACTCCGGGAGCTTTAGCAGATGGTATACCGAATTCAGCTAATTCATTGGTATCAATGTTTGGCTGGAAAGTTGTCCTGCCGTTCATTTGATACCAGAAATTTGGATGGAAGTCCTCATTTTCTGTTTGGATTCTCACTTGGTAATGGATTTGGATTTCTTGGTCTTTTCCTAAATAGATCTGATTGCTCTTGATGGTATTTCCTTCTATGGAAATAGATGGAGTGACCGTTGTAGGACTTGTCCCCACACTCTTGACTGAAAGTGTACCAGGCTGATAAATGAATGGTTCTGCGATTGGATCATTTATTTGTCCATTGCTTACAGTTGCTGAGATCTGTACAGCTTTTTTGGCTAGGTATTCAGAGATATCTGTTGCATGATCAGCTGATTCATAGTAAAGATCGCCTTTTTCATCTGATGAAACCATTTGTCGCATACGAGACTCTACTTCTGCTTTTGAGAGACCAGCTGCCGGATCGCTTTGAAGTTGGATGCCAAGACCATGTATTTCGATTCCTCGTTCTTTGAGTGCCATCGCTTCTCCGATGGTTGCGATAAACGTACTGTCGATTCTTCTGGATAGATTGTTTTGGTCAGGTGCATCATAGATTCTTGAGATTAGAGAAGTATTTCCCGGCCGATCTTGCGTATTAGAAAACTGAGTTCCGTAATAATTGCTGCTTGATTGTGCGTGTACCCGCTGTACTTTATAGGAAAATGTTGGTACACCATCCGTCAGCAAAACGATCACTTTTTTATGTCCATTTGGAACGGATAGCATGTTTCCTGCATCTCTTAGTGCTTTTTGTGTAAAAGTACCACCATTTGTCCATGAAGGTGTAATGGATTTTACTTGATTTTTCACTGAATCAAATGAACCCATCTGTACTGCACCGTTACTGTAGCTATATCCTTCGATTGAGTAGCCGACATATCCCATATTGATTTTGTCTGTGATACCGCTATCTGCTAAAGTATCGACAAAACGATCGACACCAATCTTTACTTCACCGATCCGATTATTGTCGTTCATACTTCCAGACCAGTCTACGACCAATACGAGATCAAGAGGAGTGATATTTTTTTGAGTATTTCCTCGAACATTCAGATACAAGTCAAACAATCCAGGAGTCGCTGTTTCTTTGGCAAATTTTCGGATGGCATAATCGGCATCCTCTTTTTCCCCACCATATTCAATATAAGAATTGTTGCGATTGGTTGGATTGCCATCCCACCCATTCAGCCCGTCCCATTGCTGTTGTCCTTGGCGATTGCCCTGATGATTACGCACATATTGACTATTATCCGGTTGCCACATTGCCTTAGGGTATGTTCCTTGCTCATCTGTGGTATATTCTGGTTCAATCGTAGCTAACCCCTTAGGTTTCAACTGTGCATTAAATAATTGTGGTTGTTCAAACGGACGATATTCGTCTTTATCTAACGATGAATCATCCGATATCTCATGATTTTCATAAGAAGTTGATGTTTCAGACGTTTTTTCATTTGTTTGTGCAGTTTCCTGATTCTTATTATCTATAGAAAATGAAAAGGAAACAGGTTCGGATAAAAGTAACTGACCCGTTTTTTCTTCTATCTGAATATTGAGTTGAAATTCTTTGCTCGTACTCGGCAACTCAATGGTCCATTCTTTTTCTTCAATAGTTTGAGAAAAATAACCTGCTAGCCATTTTCGTTGTTGTTCATCTGTGTATTCTTGATATTCCTGAGAAACATAAGAGGAAAGCAGATTCGTTTCAGGTGCATCTTTTGAATGTAGCTGGAATAAAAATCGGGTTTCTTGCGTTTGCGCATTTAATCGATACAAGATCGTTAGCTGATGATCTATTTTCCTAATACTTACTTTGCCGTATTCATTGTTTAATACTTCTATGGTTGATTCTTCATTGGCTGCCACAGTCTCCCCTTTTTGGATATGGAAATAGGTGACGAAAAATAGAGAAAATAGACAGAAAACGATAAAATAATTTCGCTTCTTCATTTATGGATACCTCCTTAGAAAAAATTTAATATTCAATTAGATAATATAAAAAAAAGAAAAAATTCACTAATCTTTCTAATTCTCTTCTCTTTTGGCTGTAACTATTCAATCAGAGTTATTTTAAAGGAAATTAAACTTGAGATAGATTAATAAATATATCTAATAATTAGTTATTGAAAATAGGTTATTTATTCTTTTCTCTCACAAAATATACTCATTAAGTGGTAATTTTGAGATAAATTAAAAAAAAATATTTCTAAATCCTGTATAGTTTTTTTAGAAAATCGAGACAAGTATTTACAAGAAAAAATAAATACGGTATTAATAATAAAAACATAAAAAGAAGGTGAAGAATTGATTGAAAAAATTTTATTAGATGACCATGCGAGAATGAAATTAAGCGTGTATGGAAAGGTGATGACCTTACGGCCGGGGGAATATAGTTTAGATCATGTACGAGAAAACTTAGATTTCTATTTCAGTGCGACTCGTTTCAAAAAAATCCTATGTGATATACAAGATGATTTAGAACAATTTACTGATATTAAACTGTTACATAATAAAAATAAGTTATCCATTCCTGAACAACTTGTTCAATATATCCAATACCAACATTACCTATCAACAGAAAGTGTTCCTTATAAATTATTGATCAGTCTTCTGACCGAACAAGATGAAAATCTTGCAGCTTTTTGCAATCGCCAATTTATCAGCCGCTCAACGTGTTTTCGGCAAATAAAAAAATTGGCTGAATATTTGAAGGAATACAATATCAACTTGAATTTATCGAATCTTACCTTATCTGGTTCTGAAATGCTGATTCGCATCATCTTTTTCAATTTCTTTTGGTTTGTTTCATTAGGGGAAAGCCTGGATAGCATTCCTTACAGCCAAGAAGTTCGTGCATTGATTTATAAGCACGAAGGATCGCAACACAAGAATAAGTTTGATTTAGGAAAAAAACAAGCCAGCCTCCATTGCCTGATTTGTTTGCTGAGGATCGAAAACAATCATTTTACGGATATCTATAGATTATCAAGAGATTCCTTTATTCCAAGCGAAACAAACATTGACTTTTTTTACGACTTCTTCAAAATTGCGAATCTTCGTTTAGATATCTTAGAGGTAAACTCTTTGTTTTACTTATTCTATTACTGGCCGCTTCTTACCTCTAATCAAGACATTCGTGTGCCGATCGTTCATCATTCGTATGAACAACCGAGCAATGAGGTCAAAGATATCTTAGAGGAATTTCAGAAGCATTGTCAGACATTTATTGGTACACTCCAGTTTGAAAAAGAGCCAGCTTTGCTTTTGAATCTCTATCTATCAATTGGTAATTTTAGCATGTTCAAGCAAAAAATTCCTTTGACCACACTATTTATCTCTTCTTATATTAAAGATAAATACCCACTTTTACGTATCTTGACAATCAAAATCGAAGGTTTTTGGAAAAAAATCGCACAACGAAAAAACTATACATGGCTGAAATCATGCGTAAGTGAATTAGCCTTTCTACAAACCAGTTTACTTTATCCGTATTATTCAGAAATCGATGAAAACTATAAATTGAAAGTTGGGTTTGTTAACGTCTCTGAACATCTGATTTCCGAAGAAATCTTGAATTTAGGAAAGAAAATCCCCTTTGTAGATATCGAGCTACTCACACTTCCCATCACTGAAGAATATGACTTTTTCATCTTTGGTTCACCTCTACTGATTCCTGCTGGTCTTGATTCTTCTAAGTATACAGTCCTTGATTTTTGTCATTACAGCGATTTTGAAACTGATCTGTATCAACGTCTTTTAGAAGTTCATCATCTCAAATTACAAAATTTGTTCTCTAATTAGCTGATTTATGTAAAAAAGTGGCTATGACATAAGTTCCTAAAAAGAGCTGAACCCTTATCTATCAAGGGTTCAGCCATCGTTTCTTTATTCAGATTTTTCTTCAGCTATGAAGTTAAGTTCATTGACGATAATTGAAGCTAGGTGCTTTTTGAATAGGATTAATCACTTTGCTAATAATAAATTTTAATGATTAGTTTTCAATCGTATTCAAGTTACGTGGTGTGCTTTTGGTAAAAAGCTACTTATCAATTAGTTTCAAAGGTTCTACATTAGCAAAATTATCAATTTTTGTAATTTAACTAGTAAAACGATATTCCCAAGCTTTTTCTTTACGCTTATTATTAACAGAATATCTAAGCATATACTTATATTTTTAGCGAAATTCTTTGTAAATCTCAATAAATTTCATCTGGATTGTCATAAGTAATAATCCCTAATGCTATGCTTATCTTTATCAATAAATTCAAATAAAGATTTTTTTACATTGATTAAAATATGGAGGCTCAAAAAAATGAACATTTTCTCTTTTGGATAATTAAATGAAATACCATCTGTATAAGATTCAACATCCATATTAGTTAATTGAATCTTTTAGTAAAGAAATATCCCTTATTTTTTTATTAAAGATTGCTTATTAAAGCAACAACCTACCTTGTACTTACTTTCTTGTTTTGTCCCCTCTATCTGTCCACCGCTAGTAATACCACTTACGTTCGTTATATTTAGGAAGGAGGTCGCAAACCCTTCCTCTAGAGAAAAAGGATGATTAAACTCTTTTTTACAAATTTCTTTCTGTCTTGGCCATTCTTCAATGTTTACAATGGTTTTGTTAATCAGATTGATAAATTTGTTGGGATAATTTAATATTGAATACCATAAAGAACGCATAGATTTATCTAAATTATTAATTGCAGTCATTTTCACATTCTTTTGAATTAATAGCTGAATGGGCCACCCCGGCTCCCTCTGCAAAATGCTCGATATCTCGATATAAATTTCATATTCTCCAATACTCTTGTCTATTGTTTTTTTCAAATTTATACAATTGACTTTTTCCTGCCAGATACCTCAAAAGGGAGTTGGTTGTTGGCAAAAAATACACCTCCTGAAATATTTATTTTTTGCATTATTAAATCTTCATCAACTTTTTGTCCTTACATACATATCTGCATATATATCCAGCTTTAATCTGTCATCACTTGAATTTTACCAAAAGTATTCGTTAAATAGTTTATTTATAGTTTTTAATATCTCTTTGGATAAAAACTTTTTTAATCATCGTTGGAGAGTATTGGGTCATTATCACCTGAATACCCTAGTCTTAAAAAAATTGGGTTAAGACATAAAAAAATTCAATTTGTGCAGCTGGAAAAAGACCTGCGTCTACTTCATCAATTAGCAAGATTCCTCCTTCAATTTCTTAAACGATAACAAGACTCTTACAATTGTCCAACATTATCTTCACCTACAGATATTGATTGAAAGTTATATTCAGAAGTATGTGGTTGCTAAAGAGTTTACCGTCCCACTAATAGTATCAATTGCTGCGACAAATTATATCCAGTAAGCTCTAACTTCAAGCCTTTATTTTCTTCAACATATACATCAGTAGCAAAATCATAATCACGAGAAACAATTAGAGTTAAGCAATTTACATTAAGATAAATTATCATTGGATTCATTGCATTTCTAGCTCTCTTAACACTGGACTATTTTTGCTATAATCTTTTGATAAATTTAACTTTAGATTTTTCTTTTCTACTCCATCATATAGTTCAATACCAACATCCAGTGAACTAGGTAAATCATAGTTTTCTAAGAATCTAAAGTGTTCTGAAAATACAAATTCATATGCTTTATCCAACAACGTTTTGTATACTTTCAAATGATTTCGTTTAATTGGATTCTCAGTATAACCTGTTGAGAATATAGTATACCCTATCGTTACATATCCCATTCATTATTATACCAGTATTTCTTTGTGATACATAAGGGTGTAAAAATAGCTTCTTATACTAAAGACTACAAGTAGTTATTGAAGCAAGTCTTCATAAGACACCTGTAGAACATCCCTAATAGCTCTCAATTGATCCAACTTAATGTGTTGGCGGCCGCTTTCAATCTTAACCAATGTTTCCCTAGTTATAGCGATTTTTCTAAGCTGTAGGTCTCTAACTAGCTCGGTTTGACCGATTCCTTTTTCTACTCGGAATCGTCTAATATTGCTACCGATTACATTTTCTCTATCAATAATTTTTTCCTCTTTCAAGAATAGCACACCTTTTGGACTAAAATTAGTCCTTTTTCTTATTAATGTTAAAGATTTGGTATGCTACAATGGGACTAGTATTAGTCCATATTCAATTTTAAGGAGGAATTTCTTTGAAAAAATTTGCAATCATTCTAACCTGCGCTTTACTCATCAGAACTATAAGCGGGTGTACCACTTCTGACACAAATTCTACAAGTACGGAAACTAGTACAACAACCTCAGAAAAGAATTACCCTATACATTTTTTTCCGGTTCCAGATGGATTTGAAGCTTATTATCATGATAAAAAACTAGATGTCCCTTTATCAGAAACTGAACCTACTGAAAAGATTTTGCCAATTGAAATTGAAAGAAATCAAGAGGATATAAAACTCAAGGCCGATCTTCCCATACTGAACAGCACAGAAATTGATTGGCACGAGAACATTAAAGTAACTATTGAAAAAGGAGCATTAGCACAACTTTATACTGAAAAAGTTGAACAATTTTTTGAGGCTGGTGCCAATAAAGACTTTTTAAAAATAAGCGATTATTCGGATAACTTTTTTAATGAAACCCAAGATGAAATCATGAACTCAACTTTTATGGCTGAAGATATGTACAATATGACGTTAAAAAAAATTAAAGCTTACGACCATCCGTTAAATCTGACACTAAATAATGGATTGCTCTCTTTTGTATTAGCAGGTTACGTTGACTATGAATATTCACCAGCTTATTTGGAGAAACCTCTTCAACACGAGAACAATGATATTAATTTTAGATTTGTCTACAATTCAAAAAGGAAAACATGGTTAGTTGATCAACTAAGCACTATAAACACAAGCTTCCATGAATTACCTAAACCTGAAACTGAAGCTAATATGGTCATTAAAACATTCTAAAAAAGAAACGTTGAAGGAATAATCATTCTTTCAACGTTTCTTTTATTGTTTTTCAGTTTACAGTCTTACCTGAGCGAATAATCTGATTTCTAAACTCTCGAAAAACTTCTTGTGGTTGATAATAGTCTGTATCTATTTCAAATATTTCCGAAAACAATTCAAGGAACTTTTCTACTGAAATGATAATGTTACCATCTTCCTCTTGGCTGTTTTCTATTATTTCTGCTTCTAATTCAAATAAATCTAGTGACGAACTAAAATCATAAATCCTGTCATATTGAACAAAAAAATCAAGAAAAAGTTGCTCAAACTCTTCCTTATTTATCACTAGTGTTTCAAGCGGAACAACTTTATTTTCATCAGACATTCTCCCAATTTCCTCACTTTCATTTTCAATCGTTCATTGTTGCGGACGTATCAGATTTTCTCTATCATTTTTCAGTGCATAGATTACTTGTAATACACGACCATGCTTTGTAAACTTTTTTAGTTAGTCGAATATTTTTTAAATGTGCGTTTCATACTATACGCTTGATAGATTTTCTCCTATTTTTTAATCTTTTATCACAACTTTTATCGTTTTTTCTTCTGAAAAAAATCTTGCTTACATCGTTACATAGTTTCCAAAAAGATACATTACTAGTAGAAACAACAAGATTCCTTTATTTCCCGCTGAAATGGGAAGTATATTTTAAACATTTTTTCTCCTTCAACTTACACTATAAAGTATCTTAATCACGCGATATGCTGGCCACTAAATTCATTATATTTGATTCCTTTTTTTAGATAATGTAGCATCTTTTTATCCAATAACGCAATTGTTTTCAAGGATAAATTTCTTAAGATGGTACATTTCAAAATGGTATTTGACATATAAAACAAAAAAGAAAGAAAAGAGCATAAGGGAAAACTGATAGCACCTTCCTACAGGAAGGTGGCTAAGTTAGCTGTGCCAACTGGTTTTCTTTCAAAATCACTTCATATTTTTTTGATACCACAAAAAAATCCATTTTGGACCTATTTTCGGTCATAATATAGTACCTACTTTTGGTCATAGTTTCGTCCGTAATTTTGGTCATAGTGACTAAGGCTTTTACACACAAAATTGGTTTAAATTTGCTTTCTTTAACACTTCATTTATATCATAGCAATTATAATGTTTACACTACATCATTCCTAATTTTAACGGTTGTTCCTCTTTATATTTTTTAAGTTCTACATTTTTTTGAGTTTAATTGCTTTTCTCTTTAGTGTTGAAGCAGATACACTCGATTAATTCAAGTGTATCTGCGTTTTGGTCAAGACAGCAGATTTGATCTATTAGACGATTTCCAATCATATTAAGAGTCCTTTCTTGTTTATTTACTTAGAGCATCTATGATATACATTCTGTTATCTTGTTCTTCTAAAGCAATTTCTTTCCAGTGATTTCGAGATACCGTGTTTTCAAGAGTTGTATGAATTATGGATTGATAACTACAGAACAAGAGTAAAACCGTCTTCTGTTGCCGTTGCTCAACGTTTTTGCAAAAACCATATATTACCTGCTTTTGGGGAATTACGATTGGATAAAATAAGTGTTAGTTATTGCCAAAAACAGGTGAATGAATGGCACAAAACATTAAAACAATATGGTTTCTTGAGAAAAACAACTGCTCAAATATTTAAATTTGGAGTAGCAAAGGAAGTCTGTAAGGATAATCCTATGTCTAAAACATTGCTTCCAAGAAAAATTGAAGAAGAACAACCCTTGAAGTTTTACACGAAAGATCAATTACAACTGTTTTTACAGAATACTAAAGAAAATAATTCAGTTAAACTGTACACTTTTTTCCGTTTATTAGCTTATACAGGAATGCGTAAAAGCGAGGCATTGGCGCTTCAATGGGAAGATATAGACTATTTCAATAAAACAATAACAATTGGTAAAACTATCGCTCAAGACGAGTTTAATCAAGTAGTTCTACAAGTACCTAAAACTAAAAATTCTTCAAGAACGATTCAGCTTGATGATTCTACACTTAAACAACTGCGTATTTGGCAACAAGAGCAAATGAAAATAATGATCTTATATGGCTATAACACGAATTCACCAAAGCAGTTTCTTTTCACTACAAACACAAACAAGCTGTACTACCCCCAAGTAGTAAACGATTGGTTAGACTGGATTTACAAAAAGACACCGATGGAGCCTCAAATTACTCCACATGGATTTAGGCATACCCACTGTAGCTTATTGTTTGAAAGTGGTGCTTCGATAAAAGAAGTACAAGAACGATTAGGTCACAAAGATATTAAAACTACCATGAATATCTATGCTCATGTCACACCACAATCTGTTAAGAAAACAGGTGACCGATTTGCAAAATTTATGGGCGAATAATTCCAAACATAGCCAAAAACGTAGCCAACTATTAAAATGCAAATAAAAAAATGCTCGAAACGCTTTAATATAAACGTTTCGAGCAATGAAATAGTTATTAGCCAACTGACCCTTCCATCTCATAACTGATCAATCGGTTGAGTTCGACTGCATATTCCATTGGAAGTTCTTTGGTGAATGGTTCAACAAAGCCCATGACGATCATTTCAGTTGCTTCAGATTCTGTCAGGCCTCGGCTCATCAGATAGTAGAGTTGTTCTTCTGAGATTTTTGAGACTTTGGCTTCGTGTTCTAAAGAGACTTGGCTGTTGTGGATCTCATTGAATGGGATCGTATCGGATTTCGACCATTCGTCCATGATGATCGTGTCACATTCGATATGAGAGATCGAACCCGCACTGTTTTTGGCAAAGGTTACTTGTCCTCGATAGTTTACTTCACCGCCGTCTTTTGAGATTGATTTAGAGACGATGGAACTAGAAGTGTTTGGTGCGTTGTGGATCATTTTTGCACCTGTATCTTGGATTTGGTTTGCTCCTGCAAAGGCGATGGAGAGCATGGTGCCTCGTGCGCCTTTTCCATCTAAGTAAACACTTGGGTATTTCATCGTTGTTTTTGCACCTAGGTTTCCGTCGATCCATTCAACGGTTGCGCCTTCGTATGCTTTTGCTCGTTTGGTTACTAAGTTGTACACATTGTCTGACCAGTTTTGGATCGTGGTGTAACGGCAATACGCATCTTTTCTTGTAAAGATTTCTACGATGGCGGCATGCAGACTATTACTTGAATAAGTAGGTGCCGTACAGCCTTCGACATAGTGGATGCTTGCTCCTTCGTCAACGATGATCAGCGTACGTTCGAATTGCCCCGTGTTTTCCGCATTGATCCGGAAGTACGTTTGTAATGGAACATCGACTTTGACGCCTTTTGGCACGTAAATAAAGGTTCCACCTGACCATACGGCTGAATTCAGCGCTGCTAATTTGTTGTCGGTTGGCGGTACAATTTTTGAAAAGTACTCTTTGAATAATTCAGGGTATTCTTTCAAAGCAGAGTCAGTGTCAGTAAAGACGATTCCTAATTTTTCGAATTCATCTTTCATATTATGGTACACGACTTCTGATTCATATTGTGCGGAAGCACCGGCTAGATAAGCTCGTTCAGCTTCTGGGATACCAATCTTTTCAAATGTATCTTTGATTTTTTCTGGTACGTCTTCCCAGTCACGAGCGGGTTTGTCACTTGGTTTTTGGTAATATTTGATGGCATCGAAATCGATGTCTGAAAGGTCGGGCCCCCATGTTTGCATTGGCATTTTATTGAATGTTTCTAGAGATTTCAGACGGAATTCAAGCATCCATTCTGGTTCGCCTTTGATTCTTGACATCTCACGGATCACTTCTTCTGTCAAGCCTTCTCCTGTACTGAAAACCGGTTCGACATCATCGTGAAACCCGAATTTATATTCTTCTAATTCTGGTACGCCCATGTTCTCACTCCTCTTCCTTGTGGTAATGATGGAAAGCTGCGGTACCATCGTTTTCCATTGCTTTTCCTAGTGCTTTCCAGGCAAGTGTCGCACATTTGATCCGAGCGGGAAATTTAGCTACACCACCAAGCATAGCAGCATCGCCTAATTGGTCGGGATCTTGGACTTCTTTTCCTTGGACAAGCTGTAGAAAGTCTACAGTTAAATGTTCTGCTTCTTCTATTGATTTTCCAATGACGGCGTCTGTCATCATCGAGGCACTTGCCGTACTGATGGAGCAGCCGCTGCCGTCAAAGGCGATATTTTTGATGATTCCGTCTTTTACATCGACTTGCAATTCGATCACATCTCCACATGTGGGGTTGTTCAATTCAATCTTGCTTGTCGAGTCGGTCAAGCTTCCACGATGATGCGGATGGGAAGAATGATCCAAGATCACTTGACGGTATAAATTGTCTAATTTAGATAGTCCCATGTTGGAAAAACTCCTTTGTTGCCATGATTGCTTCAACTAAACGGTCGGCGTCGTGCGTCGTGTTGTAGAAATAAAAGCTGGCGCGAGCAGTCGCTGATACTTCAAGGTACTTCAATAGCGGTTGCGCACAATGATGACCTGCTCTAACGGCTACCCCTTCCATGTCTAAAGCTGTCGCGACATCATGGGGATGTAACCCATCCAAATTGAACGCAACAACTCCTGTCCGAAATTTCGGGTCTTGCGGACCATAAACAGTCAATCCATCGATTGCTTGTAATTTTGGCAACACATAAGCGGCTAGTTCTTCTTCATATCGATGGATATTGTCCATGCCGAGTTCTTGCAAATAATCGATTGCATGGCCTAATGCGATAGCGCCAGCGATATTTGGTGTCCCTGCTTCGAATTTCCAAGGTAGTTCTTTCCATGTACTGTCGTATAATTCGACAAAATCAATCATTTCGCCACCAAATTCAACGGGTTCCATTTCTTCTAACCATTTTCGTTTACCATATAAAACACCAATACCTGTTGGTCCGCACATTTTGTGTCCGCTGAAAGCAAAGAAATCACAGTCTAGTGCTTGGACATCAATGGCCATGTGCGGGGCAGATTGTGCACCATCTACTACGATGACCCCACCGTTTTCATGGACAAGTTCAGCTAATTCTTGAACAGGATTGATGACACCTAAAACATTGGATACATGAGCAATGGAGACGATTTTGGTTTTGTCCGTAATCTTTTTCGCTGCATCCTCCATATCCAGGAAGCCTTCTTCTGTTAGTTCGATATATTTCAGGACGGCACCTGTTCGTTTTGCCAACTGCTGCCATGGGATAACATTAGAATGATGTTCCATGTAAGAGATCACTATCTCGTCTCCTGCTTTGATATAGCGGTCGCCGAAGCTTCTGGCTACCCAATTCAAACTTGTCGTCGTACCACGAGTAAACAGCACTTCTGCTGTTTCTTTTGCATGGATGAACGCTCGTACTTTTTCTCTTGCTTGTTCATACTCATGGGTCGCGCGTTCTGCTAACGTATGGACACCGCGATGAACATTGGCGTTATCGTGTTCGTAATAGTGCGCTAATGCCTGGAGTACTTGTTTTGGCTTTTGGGTCGTCGCTGCATTATCCAGATAAACGAAAGGTTCATCATTGACGTCTTGAAATAAAATAGGAAAATCATTGCGTAGCTTTTTAGCATCGATCATCCATTCAACTTCCCTTCGATTACTTCGACTAATTCTTTCCGAACTTGTTCTACAGGGATTGCTGTTAAGACAGAACCGAGGAATCCTCGAATCACTAAGCGCTCTGCTTCTTCTTTATGCAATCCTCGACTCATCAGATAGTACATTTCTTCTGGATCAACTCGTCCTACACTGGCAGCATGTCCAGCAGTTACTTCGTTTTCATCGATCAAAAGAATAGGATTCGCGTCACCGCGTGCTTTGTCAGAAAGCATCAAGACACGGCTTTCTTGTTGAGCATCTGCACCTTTTGCTCCTTTCAAGATGTGGCCGATACCGTTAAAGGTCAATGTTCCTTTTTCTCGGATCACTCCGTGTTGCAAAATATGCCCGATCGTATGAGGTGCTTTATTGGTTACTCGTGTATCGATTCCTTGGATTTGTCTGCCCGAGCTGATCGCCACGATTTTGACTTCTGCGTGTGCACCTTCTCCTGCTAAATCTGAATCAAAGTCAGCGATCACATGACCGTCATTCATGACACCAATTGCCCAGTCGACAGAAGCGTCTCGTAAAATGTGCCCACGGCGATTCATATAAGAAGTAATATTCTCTCCTAATTGATCTACAGCTGAATATTTGATTTTTGAACCAGCTTTAGCGATGACTTCCACGATGATATTACCTGATGATTTTGCTACTTGTTCTTTGGTTGTCTGGAAACGTTCCAGATAAGAAAATTCACTATGTTCATCTGCCACGATCAACACATGCTTGAAGAAGTGCTCATCGGATGCGCCATCTTGAATGAATAAGGACTCGAGTGGTTCATCGATCACGACATTTTTAGGCACATACAGGAAAATACCGCTGTTCATAAAAGCTACATGGAGTGCAGTCAATTGGTCTTCGTCCATGTTTACTGCTTTTTTCATATAATATTCTTGGACTAGTTCTGGGTATTCGATCATTGCAGTAGACAAGTCGGTAAAAATGACTCCTTTTTCTGCTAATTCCACAGGTAGTTGTTCAAAAATCGTCCATGAACCTTGTTGGACAAGCACAGGATTGTCTTTCATTGCATCAAATGCTGGAATCGTGCCTGTTTCACTGATAGTTTGTGTTTCTTTCACATCGAATAACGACCAACGATGGAATTTCACCCGATCGATATGCGGCAATGGCAGTTCATCTGCTTTTGTTAGTGCGTCTTGACGGAAGGTTCTCATCCAATCAGGTTCGCCTTTACTTAAAGAAAAATCATTTACCGCGTCAAGATAATCGAGCCAGTTTTTTTCTTTCATTCTTGCTCCCCCTTACGCTTCTTCTTCTTTATAGTCGATTCCTAATTCTTTACTGATTCCAGCGTAACCTTCTGCTTCTAGGCGTTTAGCTAAGTCAGCATTTCCTGTCATGACTACTCGACCTTCCATCATGATGTGAACGACATCAGGTGTGATATAGTTCAATAATCGTTGATAGTGGGTGATGATCAATGCACCGAAATTGTCTCCACGCATTTCATTTACTCCTTTAGCAACGACTTTCAAAGCATCGATATCCAAACCCGAGTCGATTTCGTCTAAAATCGCAAATGTTGGTTCTAACATCAACAATTGTAGGATCTCATTCCGTTTCTTTTCCCCGCCAGAAAAACCTTCGTTCAGATAACGTTCAGCCATTTCTTCTGGCATATTCAGTAAAGCCATTTTTTCATCTAACTTTTTCAAAAATGCCATAACAGAGATCTTGTCGTTTTCATCACGTTTCGCATTGATTGCTGCACGCATGAATTCCGCATTCGTGATACCTGGTATCTCACTTGGATATTGCATAGCTAAAAACAAACCAAGTCGTGCACGTTCGTCTACTTCCAAGTCTAAAACATTTTTTCCGTCAAACAAGATTTCGCCTTCTGTTACTTCATAGTTTGGATTGCCCATGATAGCGGCAGATAAGGTTGATTTTCCTGTGCCGTTAGGTCCCATGATGGCGTGAATTTCTCCGGTTTTCATTGTTAGGTTTACGCCTTTAAGGATTTCTTTTTCCTCGATCGACACATGTAGATTTTTTATTTCTAAGACAGACATGCATTATACCCCCAAATTCTCTTTCGTTCTCACTCATTTTAGACTAATTGAGAATGAAGCGCAATGATCTTCCTTACTAAAATCAAATATCTTTTATTGATTATTAAACAATTTTGATTTCTAAATTAGAATAGGTATAAAAAAGATGAGGAATAAGCCGTTACAGACTTATTTCTCATCTTTTTTGTTTCATTCCTTATTTTGCATCAGCCTTTACTGGTTTAACAGAGCCGCCCCATTTGTCTGTGATCCATTCTTGGACTTCTTTACGGTGAAGCACTTCAATCAGTTTTTTGATTTTGTCACTGTCTTCATCACCTTTGCGAGTCGCAATGATATTCACGTAAGGAGAGTTGTCTTTTTCAAGTAATACGGCATCTTCTAATGGATTCAATCCTGCGCCATAAGCGAAGTTTGCATTGATTGCGACTAGGTCACCTTCATCATTTTGGTACGTAGAAGCTAAAAGTGATGGGTCGATCGTATGGTTGAACTTCAAATTCTTAGGGTTTTCTGCAATATCATCGAATGTGGCTGTTTCCAGATCTACTCCATCTTTGACTTTGACTAGCCCAGCATCTTGTAAAATCGTGATGATGCGTCCCCAGTCTGATTCAGAATTCGAAGTGATGATCGTTGCACCATCTTTTAGTTCAGAAACATCTTTGATTTTTTTAGAGTACAAGCCCATTGGTTCGATGTGGACAGCACCGGCATTGACAAAGTCATACCCTTTTTCTTTGATTTCTTTGTTCAAATAAGGAATATGTTGGAAGTAATTGGCATCGATATCGCCTTCTTCCAAAGATTGGTTCGGTAATACATAGTCATCGAATTTGACGATTTCAAGATCGATTCCTTCATCTTTCAATAATGGTTTCACATGTTCCAAAATCTCTGCGTGCGGTGTCGGTGAAGCGCCGACTTTCAATGTCGTGTCGTCTGCTTTATTTGCTGAATCTTTGCTGTCGCTGTTGTTACCGCATGCTGTTAATCCTACAGTCAGCAAAAGCGCTGCTGCTAATCCAAAAATCTTCTTTTTCATATCCTATATCCCCCTATATCCTATTATCTTTTGTCTGTTTTCTTAGTTAAGAAATCACCGATTCCTTGAACGATAAATACGATTAATAAAATAATTAAAGTCGCAACGAATGTCACTGTCAGATTACCACGTTGGTAGCCTTCCTGCCAAGCAAGACCACCAAGTCCACCTGCGCCGATCGCGCCGGCCATTGCAGTAAATCCGATCATCGAGATCGTTGTAACTGTTAATCCAGAAATCAACGCGGGAATACTTTCAGGTATCAAGACCTTCCAGATGATTTCCCAGTAACTTGCCCCCATTGCATCTGCTGCTTCCAGTACGCCAGGGCTGACTTCACGAAAAGCAATCTCTACTAGACGGGCATAAAATGGTGCCGCGGATAAAACAAGAGCTGGAATGGCTGCTTGCGCACCTAGCATAGTGCCTACGATTGCTTTAGTAAATGGAATGATCAAAACCATCAGGATCATAAATGGTGTTGATCGGAAAATATTACTGATGATCGATACGATCCCGTAAATGATTCGAGCATACGGTTTGTTTTTGCGCCCAATAGAGTAAAGGATCAATCCCAAGACTAATCCGATGATCGTCACTAAGACCATTGAGATCAATGTCATATATAGTGTATCAAGGATAGCCTGATTCATCGTTTCCGGATTGATTTGTTTAAAATCTAGATATGTTTCTGAAAAGCTTTTATCCACGATGGATCACCTCAATTCCTACTCCTTGTTCTTTAATGAACACTTCTGCTTGATCTAATTCTTTGGTTTCACCTGTCATCAAGACAGTCAATGAACCAAAGGAACCTTCTTTTACTTGTTTGATTTTCCCGTATACGACGTTGACATCAATGTTATAGCGTCGAATCGCTTGGGAAATAACTGGTTCGTTGGCATTTCTTTCGCTAAAGGTCAAAGTTGCCAAACGGCCGCTTGGATTTTCTTTGATGAGTTCAGCTAATAGTTCTGTCGAATCAGCTTCTGGTTCGATGTCTTGTTGTACAAAACGTTTGGTTACTTCTTTTTTCGGTTGTCTGAAGACAGTCAACACGTCTCCTTCTTCTACGACTTTCCCCAACTCCATCACAGCGACTTTGTTGCAGATTTTGCGGATCACATTCATTTCATGTGTGATCAAGACGATGGTCAAATTAAATTTCTTATTGATTGCTAACAATAAGTCTAATACTTCTTCTGTTGTTTGCGGGTCCAATGCACTCGTAGCCTCATCACAAAGCAGGATCTCAGGATCATTTGCCAATGCTCGTGCGATACCGACACGTTGTTTCTGTCCGCCGGAAAGTTGTGAAGGATACGCTTGTCCGCGTCCTTCTAACCCGACTAAACGCAACAATTCTTCTGCTCGTTCTTTGCGTTTGCTCTTTGGTACACCAGCTAATTCCAACGGCAGCTGGATATTTTCAAGTACAGTTCTTGACCATAACAGGTTGAAATGCTGGAAGATCATACCGATTTTCTTTCGGAATGTACGTAATTCTTTGTTTTTTAATTTTGTGATATCTTGATCGTTTACGATCACTTCGCCGCTCGTGGGAAGCTCAAGTCCATTCAGGAGACGGACTAATGTACTTTTTCCTGCCCCAGAATAGCCGACGATTCCATAAATATCCCCTTTTTCAACGTTTAGTGAAACGTCATTGACGGCTTGGATGTTTCCGTTTTTCCCATTGAATGTCTTTTTGACATTCGTTAGTTGGATTAATGACATGCCATTCACATCTTTCTCTTATGATTTTTCAAACAAAAAAGCCTTCGCCCTCTTGCCTTAAGCAAAAGGACGAAAGCTTGAACTTCCGTGTTACCACCTTGATTTACCGTTACTTCGCAATAACAGCCTCTTCCAGTACTTGGACTTAGCTTCTTTCCGTATACTGTCGCGCTGTAACGGGCACTCCCGTAGTAAGTTTGCTTACGCTCGCTTACTCTGCTCTAAGACCATCTTCCATCTCATTTTCGTTACCCATTTTCAGCAAACAGGGCTCTCTTCAAACGTCCGTGACATGTACTCTTCTTTTCAAAGCTTTCTCGTTTCATATAGGATTGCTTATGATTATAGCAACTGGAAGAATCAGTGTCAACTTTTTTCAAGTGATTTTCTGATTTTATAATTCGTCAAATTCTTTTGGATCAACATCTTTGAAACTTAAGATCCACGCATTCATTTCATCTGAATCATTCAAGATATTGATATCTTCACCGATTTTATCATTCACAGAAGAAACTGTACCCGTTAGCGGGCTAGCAAATTCATTGACCGCTTTTTCCGCTTCGACTTCGATCAGAGGTTCATCTTTTTTTAGCGATTGTCCTGCTTTTGGCAAATTGGCAAACGTGATGTCTCCGAGTTCTTCTTGCGCTTCATTTGTCAAACCAACACAGTATTCTTTTCCATTAAATAAGATCCAAAGGTTGTCCTTTTTCTTCAAATGTTTGCCTGCCATTTTATATCAGTTCTCCTTCATAAATTTTTTCATTGAATCCAATTGCAACAAGCTGGTCCTCTTGCACGATCAGCGGCCGCTTGATCAGCATGCCATCTGTCGATAAGACTTGGCTTGCTTTTGAAGCCGTAAACTCGCCTACTTGATCTTTCAGTCCAAGTTCTCGATATTTCATCCCGCTTGTGTTGAACAGGCGACGGATCGGTACTTGACTCGTTTCTAGCCAAGTCTCAATCGTTGAGGCCTTCGGTACTTCTTTGATCATATCAACAGTTTGATAACTAACGCCATGCTGGTCTAACCACGCTTTGGCTTTTTTGCATGTTGAACATTTCGGGTACCAGTAAAAGGTGTACAATTTTCTTACCTCCTTGAAGATCTTGCAGGTGCTTCATTTTGGTATCTCATCGATAATATCAATCCGACACCGATCATGTTCCCTAAAATCGAAGATCCTCCTTGGCTAATGAAAGGCAATGGGATCCCTGTTAAAGGAAGTAATCCGATATTTGCTCCAATGTTCTCAAAGACATGGAACAGCAGCATCATGATCAAACCGCTTGCGATATAGGCGTAAAATTCATTGTTCGTATCGAAACACACCCGAATCATACGATAAATCAAAATAAAATACAAGAAAATGACGAATGCACCACCGATAAAGCCGAAGTTTTCACCGATAACGGTAAAAATCATATCGGACTCACGAACAGGCACATAAATATTGCTTACATTGAATCCTTTACCAAACAAGCCACCGGTGCCGATTGCCAAAAGTCCTTGTGCCGGCTGGTAACTCATCCCAGACGTATCATGGAAAGGATCCAGCCATGAATCAATACGTGCAAATTGATAAGATTTGAAGCCCACTTTATAAAGCAAGTCTCTTCCGCCTTCAGTCGTCACTAAGAAAATCGTTCCTGCACCAACGACTACTGCTAAGATCACTACAGGGGCGATGATGCGCCAAGAGATTCCAGACATCAAGAATATCCCGCCGAAGATCGCAAGGAAGACGAGCATCGTTCCAAAGTCATCTTGAGCCATGATCAATGCTAATACCGGTATCGTCACGATCAAGAGCTTCCCAATCAGCCAAAAGTCCGATTTCATCGTCCGTTCTTTTACTTGCGTATTATGTTTGGTCACGATCAGCGCCATCATCAAGATGTACGCGATCTTCATTAGCTCTGCTGGCTGGAAGGTGAACGCACCGAATCGGAACCAGTTTTTAGAACCTGTAGAATCGGCTAAATTCTTGTCATAGAATTCCAGTAAGAGTCCCATTACTACTAACCCCAAGCCATAAAGGTAAGGAGTCAGTTTCCAGATCCATTTGGAATTCAAATGCATGATGACAACGATTGCTGCCGCCCCAACTAAATACCAGACAACTTGCATCCCTACGCCTTTCAAGACTGCTGGATTGTTCGGATCATGGCTAAGTGCTACATATAATGAGAGCAGACCAATCAAACATAACAGAAAGACTGGTAAAATCACGCCATAATCAATACGATTATCGTTCGAAGCTTTTAATTTTTTTTCCATGTTTCATCCCTTTTCTTAAAAACCATACTGCTGATTATTATAGCGGTCCAGTTAGATAATGGAAAGTCTTTCCACAGACATTTGGGAAAAATTAACTTTCCGTTTGTGCAGCTGCTTGAGCAAACGGAAGGCAAAAGCCTACTGCTTATCTTTAGTGTATCACAGAACTTTTTTTGATACATGCAATTATCTATCAGCTGAGATTCTCCTCGCTGTGAGAAGTTTCTGTGCTTTCATTGTATCGAAGGATCTCTTCAGCAATCTCTAACAGCTGATCAGAAACCAGATTGGTTCGTTGAATGAAATAAAAATACCGATGGAAATTCAACGGAATCATTGGTACGTCTTTTGGCACAGAGCGCTCAGATAAAATCGAGCGTCCGATTCCTTCCTTCAGCAACGCAACGATCACATCATTGCTTTTCACGATCATTTTCTTATCTTGGATGTTCATTTCTTCAAAATAACGTTGTGTGTAATGAAAAACGCCAGAATTTGCTTCTCTTACAAGCCACAATTTACTTTTTGGGTCCCCAGCAATGACTAGCTGGTCTTCCATCAAGGAGTACCTTTGTACGCCGGAAGTCTCTAATGGCTTTTCGATAAAACCAAAATCGGATTCATGTTTCGCTACTTGTCCTAATGATTCATGTGAATTCGCGATCTCGATCTCAAAATGCACTTTAGGAAACCTTTTGATCAGATGTTTCATCAACTGAGGCAAAAGATAAACAGCAAATGTGTGGGAAGCAACGATCCGACATACTTCTTCTTCATTTTGTTCATTGAGCAATTTTTGCTGGGTCTCTTCCCATTCTTCTAATAAAACCAGCGTCCGCTCGTATAATAAATCGGCTTGCTTAGTTGGAAGCATCTCTTTTCTGCCATTACGCTGAAAAAGATCAATATTCAACTCCCGCTCTAATTGTTTGATTTGATTCGAGACGGCTGGCTGAGATAAAAACAGTACTTCTGCTGCTCTAGAAAAATTTCTTGTTTCATATACTGCTCGAAAAGTCGTTAATAACTTAAACATGGCACCACTTCCATAACTTTTTATGATAATTACTATAAAAACTATTTGATTTAAATATACAAAAAACCATCTATAATAGAAATGTACAACAAAACAGTTGCTGATCCAACTAGTAACTCAGACAAGATAATCAGCTGTCTGCTTTGCTCGTAATCATACAGACCTATTCATTTTACAATGTATTCGTTCATCTTGGTACTAAAATCTATTAAATAAAAAGGAGAATATATATGAAGAACTTTTTGAAAATTATTCCGATCCCGATCTGCGGGTTGATTCTTGGGTTAGCTTCCCTTGGAAATCTGTTTAAAGACTATCACCATGTTGCTTTAGGCAATCTAACTGGCGGTATCTCAATGATTCTTATGATATTCATTTTTGTTAAATTGTTTATCTTATTTGAGCATACGAAACAAACGTTGCATGATCCGATCATCGCCTCCGTTTCACCAACTTTTACGATGTCACTCATGGTTATTTGTACTTATTTTGTTTCATATGAAAGTATTGCACCGATTGTCAAATTCATTTGGTTGTGTGCAGTTATTTTCCAAGTGATACTTGTCTTTTATTTCAATTATCACCATGTCATCAAAGCTGATCTTTCTATTGAAGCAATTTATCCAAGCTGGTTTATCATTTATGTTGGGTTTGGGGTCATCACTGTAACTGCTGGGAACTTCTTCCCACTTATTGGAAAAATCTTCTTTTGGATTTCATTGGTCTGCTATGCGTTCTTATTACCAATCATCATCAAACGTGTCTTTTTCGTAAGAAATATGGCTCATCCAACACGTCCGCTGATTACGATCGTTGCAGCACCTGGTTCTCTTTGCCTGACAGGTTACCTGAAAAACTTTGCAGAACCTAACTTTTATCTTGTCGTAGCGTTGTTCGTTTTATCTCAAGTATTGTATTTCGTCGTGCTGTCTATACTGCCACGCTTGTTCAAGCTTCGTTTTTATCCAAGCTACGCAGCCTTTACATTCCCACTTGTTATCTCTGCAACAGCTCTATTTACTACTGTTCATTACTTCAACAGTTTAGGTATTTATAGTAGCGTATTAGATTTCTTAAAAATTGCGGAATGTCTGTTTGCAAGTGTAGTTGTCTTCTACGTGCTTGCTCATTACGTACGTTTCTTAACTAAAGAACATAGCAAACATGGAAAATTTGTTTCTAAAAAAATCGCTTCATAATTGATTCGATTGGTTGTGAAAGAAGTGGTCAGCTTCTAGAAATAAGAAGGAATATACGAAAATTGCTTCTCAAATTTTTGTAACATTTCGGCTTATTTCCGAAGAAGCTACTTCTGGAACACCGTTTACCAAGAGGTCGTGAAAAAGCCGCCTAGTTTCGAGTAGTAAGAAAAATTTTGTGAAAATGGCTTTCCACATTTTTGCATAAATTTGGCTTAATACCGAGAAACTGGCTTTGGAACACCGTTTATTCGAAACAAGAGGTTGTGACAAGACTTTTGTCACGACCTCTTATTCTTTTGTCAAAATACTGGTTTAGTGCTACTATGTTCGAGTATGCTTTTAGTATTTATTGACGAAAGGAACCAATCAAATGAAATCATTGTCACATCCAATAAAATCTGTAAAGGATTCAGCGGTCCGCGAGATTTTGCCCGGATTACTGCTTTCTTTTGCCATCGCTGCCGTCAGCCGGCTTCTTGCTATTTATCTGCCACAGTTAGGTGGAGCGACTATTGCTATTTTATTGGGTATTTTATTAGGAAATACTTTTTTTAAACAGCCTGTTCTAGCAATCGGCACAAAATTCGCTGAAAGCAAACTATTGGAATTCTCTGTTTTTTTACTAGGTGCAACTGTCACCGCTCAAACGATTGCTCAAATTGGTGTAAAAGGAATTGTTTTTGTGTTACTACAGATGTCAGTCACTATCATCGGTGCTTACTTGATTGGTAAGAAACTGCAATTCAGCGATACTTCTTCTTTGATGATGGCTGGAGGAAACGCTGTTTGTGGTTCTTCTGCTATTGCTTCGATCGCCCCTTCCATCCATGCAAAAGAGGAAGAAAAAGGACAGATCATCACACTGGTCAATCTACTAGGTACTATGATGATGTTGACCCTCCCTTTTCTTGGATTACAGCTATTCGGAGGAAATCTCATTGAAAAAAGCGCACTTTTAGGTGGCACACTCCAATCTGTGGGTCAAGTAGTCGCTGGTGCAAGTTTGCTTGACAGTTCTGTTGTCGAATTTGCCATGTTGTTTAAGATTCTACGTATCATGATGCTTGTTGTTGTTGTCTATTTGTTTGAAAAATTCATGCACAAGAAACAACCAGCTCTGTTTGAAACACCGACTGATACGCAGAAAAAACGAAAATTACCGCTTCCTTGGTATGTATTAGGGTTTGTGATCTTTTGTTTGGTCAACAGCTTGTTTTCTTTACCTGTAGTTATTGACCAATCGGCACATTTTATCAGTAGCTGGTTTGAGATCACTGCTTTAGCGGCAATTGGGCTGCGTTTAGACTTTGCAAAATTCATGAAAGAAGGTACACGTTTCTTATCTTACGGATTGGCTGTCGGGCTTCTCCAAACAGTAATGGCTTTACTATTTATTTGGCTGATCAAACTTTAGAACAAACACGAAAAAACAGTTGTGATTCTCGCATGGAACAATGTTCGAATCACAACTGTTTTTTAATTTTGCAGATACCCTTCTAATAGCAACAATTGGCGTTTGATTTCGACTCCATCTGTTGCGTTTCCCATATATCCTGTCAGTTTTCCATTTTGCCCGATCACTCGATGACAAGGAATAACGATTGGTAATGGATTGGTTCGATTTGCCTGTCCAATCGCTCGCATAGCTTTCGGACTAGCGACAGCAACGGCTACTTCTTTATATGTTCGGATTTCTCCATAAGGAATGGTCGACAAAGCTTTCCAGACATTTTGCTGAAAAGGCGTACCTCTCTTTATAGATAAAGGAATTTCAAATTCTTTTCTTTTTCCCGTAAAATATTCTTCAAACTGTTCTTGTGTGCGCGTTAAAATTTGCTGATTCGCTGATTTGCTTTCCGAAATTGGCTGAAAAGATACAGCAGTCAACCCGGATTCATCTGCATCTAACCATAAAAAGCCGATAGGTGTGTGTATTTTCATTTTGTTTGCTCCTGGTCAACAGACTGGAACTTCCTCCTTTTTCTCTGTCCGAAACTACTTGCCAACTACTAAAAATTGTTCTTAAAAATTTGATAAACCGAGGAAACATGGTAAACTAAATACGGTAGTTTACCAAAAGAATACCTGTTCTTTTACGTAAAATCAAATTTAAAAGGTGTTATTTAAGGTTTATTAAATTTTGAATGTAAACCATATATAAACATACGATTGAAAGGAAAGAAACGATGAAAGTATCAATTGTTGTCCCATGTTTCAATGAAGAAAAAACGGTTCCTCTTTTTTTTGATGAGGTTGAAAAATTCAAAGGTCCCCATGAGTTCGAATATTTATTTATTGACGATGGATCAAAAGACGGTACATTAGCAGCAATCAAGAAGCTAGCTGCAGCTTATCCTTATGTCCGCTTTGTCTCATTTTCCAGAAATTTCGGGAAAGAAGCGGCTCTATACGCTGGATTACAAGCTTCTACAGGAGATTTAGTGACTGTTATGGATGTTGACTTACAAGATCCACCTGAACTGCTTCCTGAGATGATTGAACGAATCACTACTTCTGATATCGATTGTGTCGGCACCCGGCGTTCGACTCGTGAAGGTGAGCCTGCAATCCGCAGCTTCTTCGCGAAAAAATTCTACCAGTTGATTAATAAAATCAGCGATACAGAAATGGTCGATGGCGCTCGTGATTTCCGTTTGATGACCCGACAAATGGTGGATGCTGTCCTAGAACTAACAGAATACAACCGATTTTCAAAAGGTTTATTCAGTTGGGTCGGATTCAAAACAGAATATATTTCTTATGAAAACCGCGAACGTGTAGCTGGTGAAACATCTTGGTCCTTCTGGAAATTGTTCAACTACTCGATTGATGGTATCGTGAACTTCTCCGATGCGCCATTGACAATTGCTTCATTTATCGGCGCTTTGTCTTGTGTCGGTTCTGGTATTGCGATCTTGTTCATTATTTTGCGGGCATTGCTGTTTGGTGATCCTACATCAGGATGGCCTTCCATGGTCTCGATCTTCCTATTCATCGGCGGAATCCAACTGTTATGTCTTGGAATCATCGGGAAATATATCGGAAAAATCTTCTTAGAAACGAAGCAACGTCCTGTTTATATTATTAGAGAAACAGAAAAAGTGAAGCCAAATGAATTGAAGCCTCACCAATAATATACGTCAAATGAAGTAAACATTTTTTTAAATGAAGAGGGACTGTGACAAAAATCTTGTCGCAGTCCCTTTTTCCGAACAAACGGTTTTCAATCAACTAACCTTCGGTATTAGCTCAACAAACGACAAAATATGAGGAGCTATTTTTGTTTGCTGTTCTTATTACTTGATGCAGGATGATGCAGAACAGCTTTTTCACAACCTCTGATATATGGTGTTCCAGAAGTAGCTTCTTCGAAAAATAAGCCGAAATGTTACAAAAATTTGAGAAGCAATTTTCGTAAATTCCTTCTTATTTCTTGAAGCTGACCACTTCTGTCACAACCTCCATCTTCTTACTTCTTCATTGCCGCTTTTAGTGCTGCTGCTAATGGGCTTTCTTCTGGTTCTTCTGCCTGTGCATATTTTTTCAGCAAGCGACGTTCTTCATGTTTGGTCATTTTCTTCTTCTGCTCTTTTTTATCAAGCATTTTTTCTGTCGTTCCGTCGTATTTACAACGGAAATAAGCACCATTTTTGCCTTCGATGATTTCCATTTTCCGGTGGCATTGTGGGCAGCGATGGTTGGAGACTTTTGGATCTTTTCTTCTGCGGTAGTTGCAATCTGAATTGGTGCAGACATAAATTTTGCCGTCTCGCGTGTTTTTCTCACGCAGATTGGCCCCACATTCTGGACATTTCTTTTGGGTAATCGAGAAATCTTGATATTCTTGTTTGCTTGATTTGATTTCATTCACCAAGCGTTTTGTTTCTTTTTCGATTCCATTCAAGAAGGTTCCTGCTTGTTTCTTTCCTGCAGCAATAGCTTCAAGGTCTTTTTCCCAGCTTTCTGTCAGATCCGGTGTCACTAAAGATGGGTTGACTAATACTAATAATTGTTTACCTTTAGGGGATACTTGCAGTCCTTGAGGGGTACGTTCCATCAACTCTGATTTGATCAATTTTTCAATGATCTCTGCACGAGTAGCCGGGGTTCCCAGACTGTATTTTTCCATTTGTCCAAGCAAGCTTGCTTCTGTCAATGGTTTAGGCGGTGCAGATAATTCTTTTTTGATGGTGAAATCAGGATTGATCCGCATTCCTTTTTCCCATTTGACTGTTTCCGTTTCAGATTCAGTTTCGCCTTTCCACCCTGCTTGGACGACACGATTTTGTCGGAAAATGAATTGTTCTTTATCAAATTCAACCGTGACTTTTGTCTGACTGACTTTGTGTGGTTGAGCAAACAAGCCTAAGAAACGAGAGACGATCATTTGATAGATTTTTTGCTCTTCATTACTTAGTTTTTCATAACGTGCTCGGTTTTCAGTTGGCAAAAGCGCATGGTGATCGGTCACTTTATTGTCTTGGAATACTTTTGTCTGTTGGACGATGGCTCCGTTTTTCAAATACTGCTTGACCTCAGGAGCAAAATCGCTGACTGCTTGCAGTCGTTCGTTCATCGTACTTTTCATGTCGTTTGTCAGGTATTTGCTGTCTGTACGCGGATAAGTAACGATTTTATGGGTCTCATATAAACTTTGTACAAGACTTAATGTTTTCTTTGCAGAATAGCCATAGCGTTGATTGGCTTCTCTTTGGATCTCTGTTAAATCATAAGGTAGCGGCGCAGATTCCGTTTTTAATTTTTCTTGGACTTCTGTGACAGTTCCTTTGCTTGTACTGATCAATTGAACAAGTTTTTGTGCTTCTTCTTGTGTTTTTAAAGCAAATTGATTTTTTTGAACCATTTTGGCTTGTTCTTTTCCAGCGTGCAACGTGATCGTGAAATACGTTTGTGGACGGAACTGTTCGATTTTCTTTTCTTGGTCTCTCACTAATGCTAGTGTCGGGGTCTGCACACGGCCCGCTGATAAATTATCCGCGTACTTCACAGTTAAGGCTCTGGTCACATTCAATCCTACCAACCAGTCCGCTTTTGCCCGGGCAAGAGCAGATTCATACAATGCATCATATTCTTTTGCAGGTCTTAGTTGCTTGAATCCTGTTTTGATTGCTTTATCTGTTTGAGAAGAGATCCATAACCGCTTCACTGGTTTATTGAAATGCACATACTCTAAGATCCAGCGAGCAACAAGTTCCCCTTCCCTTCCGGCATCTGTCGCAATGACTGCTTCTGAGACATCTTTTCGTTGAGCCAGCTGCTTGATTGCTTTTAATTGATATCCTGTTTTAGGAAGTGGTTTGATTCCTAGTTTTTTAGGGATCATCGGCAACGTGTCCATTTGCCAGCTCTGCCATTCCTTATTCAGATCTTCCGGCATTTTCAATCCTAATAAATGACCAAGGGCCCAAGTAACGATCACCTTGGGTCCTTCGTAATAATTTTTGTGCTTTTGATTAGCACCAAGCACCTTGCTTAGGTCTTTCGCAACGCTTGGTTTTTCCGCTAGAATTAGTTGTTTCATAAAATTCCTTTCTGCTTTCTACTGTGATGGGCTGATGATTTTTCAACAACGCAAGTCCCTTGTATTGCTGTAAATCATCGTCACACTCTTCACACCAGCGCTCATCTCCGTCATTCCAAAAGGCGCTGAGAAAGTTTCTTTTCGCATTGATATATTCATAATTTTGATGGATCGCGATCCATTGTTTTTCGTACGCTTGTCGTGCTTCTTCAAAAGACTCGAATGTTTCTTCTGCTTCAATATCTTCTTCCCAGTCTTCAAAAAACCACCAAGGCTCATTGTCCCCGAACATGGTAATTACTTGATACATACTCGTGCTCCTTCTTTCAGCTTTTCTAGACTCATCTTAGTCACTTTTCAAGAAAGTTGCAAGAATTTTCTCTTATAAAAGGATCATTTAATGAACATCTTGAAAATGATACCAATGAATCTGATTGTTTAAGGCAAAGTAGCGATAAAGTCATTGATCATCCAAAAATAGCTGTCCTCTGGATCGATTGTCGGTTCTTTTGTAAAGTATCCTAAAAAACGCAAGGAAAGATAGCCGTGGATCATACTACGTAATTCTCTGCTTCGGTGGACTTTTTCTTCTTTCGTTAATTGAAAAGCCTCAAAGATCTGCAAAATGATCTGGTTCGTTTCATGGATTCCCTCTAATAAAACTGCTTCATTGGTGTGGGGCACACTGATCAGCAACTCATACACTGCTTGATTCGAAAAAGCAAAGGATCGATAAGTTTCTGCATAGATCTGCAGTGCTTCCTGACCACTTTTCCCCACAAGAGCCCGACGCAGCTGGTCATTAAGTTCCTGCAGAAGTTTTGCTGTTAACGCTGTTTTGACATCACGAATATTTTTGAAATGGTTATACAGCGAGGGAGCCTTGATATCCAAGCGTTTTGCTAAATGCTGAAAGGTTATTTGCTGAACATCCATCTCTTCTGCTAGTTCTCGAAAGCAGTCGATGATTTTCTCTTGAGACAGATTTCTTTTTTTCATTTCCATGTTTCCTCTCATAAAATAAATCCTTCACTCTTTCAGTTTACCACGAAAAAGAACGAGAAAAAAGAGACTTTCATTGATAAACTACATAATGTAGTTTATAATAAAGAGTTGTAGATGAAAATTTTCAGAAAGAAGGAGTCTAATTGGCTGCAAGAATAAAGGAAAAATTATTTAGGAAAAGAGAAACTTGGGAACAGAACTTGTTTGTCTTATGGTTTGGAACATTTATGGCTGGTATCGGATTTAGTTTAGTCATGCCTTTTATGTCACTTTACATAGATACGTTAGGTAATTATAGTACGGCACAATTGAACTTTTGGAGCGGATTGACTTTTTCATCTACTTTCTTAGTGACTACGCTGATCTCTCCTTGGTGGGGGAAATTAGCCGACCAAAAAGGAAGAAAATTGATGCTGTTGCGTGCTTCATTAGGAATGGCAATCGTCATTTCTTTGATGGGCTGCGTGACTAGTGTGTATCAATTAGTCGCATTGCGTCTGCTTCAAGGGATTTTTTCTGGTTATATCAGTAATGCCACTGCCCTTGTCGCAACTGGGACGCCAAAAGAAAAAAGTGGTCAAGTTCTTGGGACCTTAGCAACTGGTTCTGTTACAGGAACATTACTTGGACCGCTTCTTGGCGGGATCTCTGCTTCAGCGTTTGGCTATCGCCCTACCTTTTTCATTACAGGGATCATCTTATTTTTCGTCTTCTTGTTGAGTCTGTTTTTCGTCCATGAAAAATTTGTCCCAGTGAAAAAAGAAAACATGGTTTCTGCCAAACAGATTTTCAAAGACTTGAAATATCCACACGTCGTCATCGGTATGTTCGTCACAACGATGATCATCCAAGCATCCAACAATTCCATCAGTCCAATCATCAGTCTGTACATTCGTCAATTGCTGCATGGACATGGGAATGTTACATTGATCAGCGGAATCATCGCTTCGATACCTGGAATTGCTACTTTGATAGCCGCTCCAAGATTTGGTCGCTTAGGTGACAAGATTGGGAGTGAAAGAATACTTGCGATTGGTTTGGGTTTTGCGATTTTGGTTTATATCCCAATGGCATTCGTCACGAATGTTTGGCAATTAGCTGCCTTACGTTTTTTGATTGGTATCTCTGATGCTTGTCTGCTCCCTGCTGTCCAAGCATTGATCACAAAATATTCGCCTCATCAAGCTGCTGGACGGATCTTCAGTTATAACCAATCTTTCCAAGCAACTGGTAACGTAGTAGGACCTATGATTGGCTCCAGTGTTTCCAGTGCATTTGGTTATCGTGGCGTCTTTCTTTCGACTTCTCTTCTTGTTTTAGTCAACTTCTTGCTTGTACGACACAATACACAAGAGATCCATCAGCAAGAAACTGCAGAAGAAAAAGCTTCAGGAGTCTCCATATCTTCAGGGCACTCTCCTTCTCATAGACAATAAGCGTAAATGAAAAACACTGCTTGAACAGTTGTCACAGACTGTCCTTGCAGTGTTTTTGTTTAGGCCTGTTTTTTCAAGAATTCAGATAAAAGGGATAATCCCTTTTCCAAGGTTTCTTTTTTACAACAGTAACCTAGTCGGGCATGCTTCGGTAAATCAAAGGCACTTCCTGGTACTAATAGTACTCCTGTTTCTTCTAATAAATTGATACAAAATGTCTGATCATCTTCTTCGATGGTTAATTTGATGAAAGAAGTAGAGACGTAATTGGGAGCGACGAGTTCAACTTTCGGTTCATTTGCTACCCACTGTTTTAAAATCGCAAGGTTCTCAGTAATGATCTTTTGGTTTCGCTCCAAGATTTTTTCTTTGTTCTTCAATGCATGTACAGCAAGATCATCTGACAGGACTCCGCCGCAAATCATCGTGTAGTCTCGATATTTTCGAAAAACCTCTGCCAACTCAGGTCCAGTAGCTGTCCAGCCAATACGGATACCTGGAATGGAGTAGGTTTTGGATAGGGAATTGGTTGCTATACCTTTCTCATAGACATCTACGATCGACAAGAATTCACCTTTATCCGTTAAAGGCGCATATACTTCATCTATCAATACATATGCATCTACTGTACGAGCAATTTCTGCGATTTTTTCTAAAGTTTTCCGATCTAGCAATGTGCCTGTAGGATTGTTTGCACTATTCAAACAGATGATTTTTGTTTCAGGTTTGACTAAGGCTTCTAGCTGTTCTAAATCAAACTGCCAATCTTCTTCTTCCTTCAAATGAACAAAGTCAACAGTGGCACCTAAAGATTTAGGGATGTCATATAGTTGCTGATAAGTGGGAAGCATCGAAACAACATGGTCTCCTGCTTCCACTAACGCGTATAGAGCTAAAAGATTAGCACCAGTCGCTCCGTTCGTTTGTAAGATGTTTTCTGGATCGACGGTTTGATAAAGCGAAGCGACTTCTTGTTTGAACGCATCTGATCCTTCGATCCAGCCATAGTCCAATGGTTCATTTTTGCGTTTTTCGAAAAATTCACTTACGTTGGTCCCGTCTAAGCCAACGAGTTCGTCTAATGTCAATGCTTCGATCGAACTTTGTGCAATATCATATACCGCTTTCTTCTCCCATTTATTTAGCCATTCTTCCACACCGAAATTTGCGATTTCCATGTTTCTTTCCCCCTTATATCTTGATCCAGCCTACAGTAAGCAACCCGATTGAAAGCAGTGCGGCCACACAAATCAGCCCAATCATTACTTTTTCTTTTCCCGTGATTTGATGGTTGGTTTCCCGACAAGCGATCCAGTAGAAGCAAAAACCAGGAAGATAGGCAATACTACATAAAAGGACATAAGAAAATCCTGCTAAAGTGATTCCCATCAATTCAAAAACTACAGCAATCCCACCGATCACTACTTGTTTTTTGATTCCTTCTTTTAAAGAAAACTGGACTTGATAGATTCCGACAAGCAGATAACAAATCAAGATTGCCGCTGTACATAAAGAATAGGCAAATTGATAGGCATAATCAGTAACTAAGAAAGTCAATAAGAATAGATTAGTCAAGATGGCAGTAACAACTAACGAATAAGTTGGGGCATTTTTTTTATTCGTTTTTCCCCAAGCTTTCGGCAACAGACCGTCTCGAGCCATCAACATCGTTGTTTCTGCTGGGAGCATCGTCCAAGACAACCAAGAACCGATGATCGAAATGATCAAGCCGATATTGATCAGTGCCGCTCCCCAATTTCCCACGATTCCTTTTAAAATATTTGCCATAGCAGGTTGTGAAATAGTTGCTAACTCTTCTTGAGATAAGACACCGTATGGCAAGATCGAAGCAAGGATATAGATAAATAATAAACAAAGCAGCCCCATGATGGATGCTTGCTGGGCTTCTGAACGTTTCTTCGCGCGGTTAGCTAAAACACTTGCACCTTCGATCCCTACAAAGACCCACATCATGACCATCAAACAACCTTTGATCTGCAACCAGATCGTTCCTTGCTGTCCTGATCCGTTCACTAGATTATCAGATACGTTGCCCCAAAAATTAGTAGTGAATATATTCACTTTAAATGCGATAAATACAAATATTAAAAATAGGAATAATGGCACTAATTTACAAATCGTCACGATCGTATTGATTACGCTCGCTCCTTCGATCCCATTGTTTACTAATAAAGTCAGACCCCAAATAAAAAGACTTGCGAATAAAATAGAAGGAACATTTTGTCCCCCTTTGAATATCGGAAAAAATTCTCCCATGGCACTCATTAGCATCGTCGCAAAAGCAACATTTCCTAGCCACGCAGACAACCAATAGCCCCAGCCACTAATGAAGCCACCTAACTTACCAAATGAAGCTTCTGCATACCCAAAAATCCCGCCATCCAGATCTGGACGTTTTTCTCCTAAATGGTTCAGCGATAATACCAAAGCTAAAATACCAATCCCGACGATTATCCATGAAAGGATTGCTGGTCCAGGGGCGGCAGAACTAGCCAGATCACTCGTGATTCCAAACACACCGCTTCCGATTGACGAACTGACAACGAGAGCAACCAGACCCCACTTACTAATACCTGTCGATTTCTTTTCCATTTCCATCACCTTCACTTATAAAATTGAACAAACCACCTGCAAAATATTTCCTTTATTTTGCATCTGCTCTTGCTTACCAAAAGCAACTTTATTCATATTATTGGATATTATGGACTGTTTACACTAAAATTACAAGCGTAAAATGAATAAAAATTAATTTTATTGCAAAAAAACAGCTATGCTGTCCAAAAGAAAAGGTGTTTCTTTTGTTAGCCATAGCTGTTTTGATTCATTTCATATCGCTTAAACGTATTGTAAAACTTTTGTTTCTTGGTATGCGTGGTCGATCAAACCGCCACCTAGACATTCCATTCCGTCATAAAATACAACTGCTTGTCCAGGAGTGATGGCACGTACAGGTTCGTCGAATACGACTTCTGCACGGTTATCATCCAATAAGCGAACTGTCACAGGAACATCTTGTTGACGGTAACGGAATTTCGCTGTGCACTTGAATTCTTTTGGCATTGGTTCATTCGTCGTAAAGTGGATTTCACTTGCATCCAAGCTTGTGGCGTACAGTGCAGGATGGTGGAACCCTTGACCCACGTATAATGTGTTCGTCGCTAAATCTTTCCCTACGACAAACCAAGGTTCTTGCGAATCTCCTCCGCCACCGATTCCTAGGCCTTGACGTTGACCGATCGTATAGTACATCAAACCAGCATGTTGCCCTTTGACTTCACCGTCAAGAGTGACCATATTGCCTTTTTTCGCTGGTAGATAGTTGCTCAAAAATTGTTTGAAGTTCTTTTCACCAATAAAGCAGATTCCTGTTGAATCTTTTTTCTTAGCAGTCGCAAGGCCTGCGCGTTCAGCAATTGCCCGCACTTCTGATTTTTCCATACCGCCTAGAGGGAACATCGTTTTTGAAAGCTGTTCTTGTGATAATTGACTAAGGAAGTAAGTTTGATCTTTATTGTTGTCTACTCCGCGAAGCATATGGACCACACCGTTTTCATCGCGAGTGACTTGCGCATAATGTCCAGTAGCTACATAATCAGCACCAAGATCCATTGCATAGTCCAAGAATGCTTTGAATTTGATTTCTTTGTTACACATCACGTCTGGGTTAGGTGTACGTCCTGCGCGGTATTCGGCTAGGAAATATTCAAATACACGGTCCCAATATTCTTTTTCGAAATTCACAGAATAATAAGGAATCCCGATTTGAGCAGCTACTTTCGCTACATCCTTATAATCTTCCGTGGCCGTACATACGCCGTTTTCGTCCGTATCATCCCAATTTTTCATGAAGATCCCGATCACGTCGTATCCTTGTTCCTTTAATAAAAGTGCTGTTACAGATGAGTCGACACCGCCGCTCATCCCTACGACAACGCGTGTTTGGCTGTTGTCTGTCATGATATCACCATCATTTCAATTAGATTCTGAAACATCTACGAGTTGAAGGTCGCAACTTTTCAGTATTTTACATTATACGTCATATTTCTGAAAATTTCATCCCTTAATTATCAGCGTTCGAATACATAACCTATCATAGGGAAAAAACAGCGCTATCTTCATACTCCAGTGATTCTCATGATCAAAAGAGGAACGGCAGTTTCGATTCATAAGAAAAACAAAAGAACAACATTGTAATAAGTAGCAAATAGATAATTCATTCCTAAAAGTAGCCACTTTATTCGATTATCCTCAAGTTTTGTAGAGAAATAGAGACCCATCAAGCCGGAAATCATTATGAAAAGCAACAAAGGGATAACAAGCCAAGATTTAATAGTATTTGAATGGAAAGCCAACAAGTAATGGATTCCAATAAGCGAACTGATCGATATTAGCATCGGTAGACCTAGACCGAACAGATAGAATGTTTTTTTCTTTTTTTGATAGTCTAATGTTACGACTGCTCCAAAATACAACACACATACTAACAACAACTCCCACCTAGGTAAACTTATCCACCCGATGATCCACCCAATGATGTAAACAAGCCCTACTCCGCAAGTCAAAAGAAAATGAAGAGCAATCACTAGCCATTTTACTTTTATAGAATCCATTCTTCTTGAAAAAGCTAAACTGATACCACTTAAAATCCAACATGAATACTGGACGATTAGAAACCCTATCACTTCATGACGAATATACAAATGACTGCTGAGCAAAATCATACAGAAGACTAACAGAACCACCGATACCCTCTTACTTTTCTTACTTTCTATTGATAACATTCAACTCGCTCCTTTTTAATTGTTTGCTTCGTTGCTGACTTCAAAAAGTTTGAAACAAAATAAATAGAAATTGGAAAACATTAAAATATGTAGCAAATAGATAATTGATAACTAACAACATCCATCTTACCTTCGCAGATTTGATCTTTGTCGAAAAATAAAGACCTGCTAAGCCGGGGAAGGATATGAAAATCATTAAAGCTGCACTTTGAAGACTATTTCCATAATAGAAATGAGCCACCCCTAGACACCAGCCAGACAGTAACATAGATATACATAACCCGACCAAATTGATAGTTAGTTTCATTTTTTCTCCTTTTGTTTTTAATCCTCTTTTTCTTACAACAGAAACGTTCCGCCATTTTTTACCAACCAAAAATGATCCAGTTAAAGATACATATCAAATTCGATACTATAACAATCGCTTTTAAACATTTAGAATTGATTTTTGTTGAAAAAACCAGGCTTAACCCACCAAATAACCAAATACAAAACATTATTCGTATACGAGTCCCATCGTCGTTATAATTTATTGAAGGGAAAAAAATAGTCAAAGCTATACAAAGCACTAGTAGACTTATTGAAATGATTGTACACGTCTTACTTTTTAATGGTAACATTCACAAATCTCCTTTCCGATTGATACATGGCTATCTTAATAAATGACCATAAAATTGCATCATAGTAAGATGGGTAGCTATTAGATAATTTAGTATTATCAGGAACCATCTCATTCTTACAGACTTGACTTTTGTAGAAAAATATAGTCCTGTTAATCCTGGAAAAATCATCATAAGTAACATATATACTCCTTGAGGGCTATTTCCGTAATAGAAATGAGCTATCCCGAGACACCAGCCAGACAGTAACATAGATACACATAAACCGATCAAATTGACATCTAATTTCATTTATTTCCCCTCATTTTCGTTTTTTATTGAAACAACAAACTAAAACAGAACAATTTACATAGCATAAATCACCCAACTATAAATACCAATCAAATCAAGTAGGATAACTAGCATTTTTAACCTTTTAGAATTGATTTTTGTCGAAAAAACCAAACTCAAACCACCAGTGCTCCAACAACAAAATATTATGGACACTAAGAACTGAAGATTATTTTCTATAGAAGGATGAAAATAAAAACTAGCTGAAATGAAACAAATTGACAACAAGCTTATTGAAATGATCGTACACGTCTTACTTTTTAGTGGTAACATCCACACATCTCCTTTCTAATTGATTGATACTTGTCTATCTTCAAAAAAACTCTAAACAAAAAATCTAGAAATTTGTTATTTAAAAATAAACAAATAAAAAATATAATAACGAAACAAAACAAACAGATATACAAATCAACACGTCTGTTCAATACTCATTCCTACCAAGAAATTGTATCTTCTGTAGACTATCTAACCCCAAATAAAATATAACGTCTTTGATTTTATTCGTAAAAATTAAGTTAAATGCTAATTATTTCATTAAAGATAACAGTTCTCAATCATCGATATAGCTGATTTTACTCTTTGGTGTTATGTGCAATATACGCCTAGATTAAATAACTTATACATTTTATTTTCAAGCTATCATCATACTTATTCATATGTTATTATTCTAGCATAAAACAAGGAGGGATTACATTGAAATCAAAAATTAAATTGTTTCTGACTACCTGTTTACTCGCCGTCGCATTTGCCATCCCAATCACGACTGTACATGCTGATACAGATACCCAGCAGATATTGGAGGAGTATTATGAAGAATTCAAAAATGAATACGCTTCCTTCGATCAGACATTTGAAGAATTCACTTCGAATTATTACAATCAACCATTCAATTCCGCGATTTCCGAAGAAGACCAATTGCGTGACTACCTAAACACCGTCAATGAGCACTATATTCGTAAAGAAGCCGAACAATTATCCAAAGACCCGCCTCTTTGGTCATTCAATATCGGAAATGCTTTGGAGAATATCACTTTTGAAAAAGTACCGACTTATCATAAATATGATCTGATGAATATCGTTCAACCAGGAGATATCATTTTCGAACGGAAAAGGGCTGGAATCACTCCAGTATTTCTTCATCATGTGATGATCGTAGAAGGCATTTATGAAGAGACACATAGCATCAATGGAAAACCAGAGACCTTCACATATATCCGAACTATCGAAGCAACTGATTATAGTCCTATACTTGAAACAAAAGCTGGAGGCGTTGTTTACGGTGTCTTGGATGATGAACGATTCGATTATACTGATTCAACTATTTTAAGAGTTCCAGCAGGGACAACAGCACAAAGAAATGCAGCCATCTCATTTATGCGTGGACAATTAGGTAAACAGTATAGTGTATGGGGAGATATAATGGGACGGGATCGCTCATCCACTAGAAATGACTGGTATTGCTCTTCCCTTATCTGGGCTGCATATATGAACGCAACACCTGATGGTAGAATCGATGAGCTAACTAATGAAAATGATCCTAGTTTCCAAGGTATTGATTTAGAAAGAACAGATTTTATTAACGGAATGGGTGTAACTCCAAATGATATAAAAAAATCCGATAAAGTCGAAAAAATCAATCCTTTTTTCGTAAATTATAAAGATTACGCAGAAAACATACGATGGTCGAACGCCGGCACTCCTATAGATGGCGAAGATTTCATTTTTAGCCGCGGTTCCAACTCATACACCTTAAGGAATGATTATTATTTCATCGCCACGGACAAAAATAACGGTAGACCTTATGCAAGTACACGTCTTACTTTCGGGCGTAATCATTCTGGAACGATCGTCGTAGAATTCGATATGTTCACCCGTTTTCTTTTAACAGACGAAGCAAGAGCCAAATTTTCTGACAGGAATATCCCGCTTATTCCAGAGACGATCGAAGATCATGATGTTCCGAACTATGTGATGAACTGGATCAATACCTATACCCAATGTTCGTTGGAGATCGTTTATTCTAACAATATCTCTACTGACAACAATCACTTAAGATATAATCCTTCTTTTACAAAAATCACGAAGAAAAAACATCCAGTCAATCCTTATCAGATCAACCAAGTCGTCCATACACCGCCTGCCTTCACTCAGCAAAGATTTGACTATACAGAGAACCTCAGTATCTATGACAAATATGAAATGACGCGACCGAATCCTTTCAATGCAGATGTTTCTTATAATCGAGCTACACCAAGCTGGTATTATTTTTACAATAATTATCATGCGTTGATAAAATTAGAGAATGGTACCTATCGCCACGCCTCTTATCTAAGGATCCATGGTTCATTCACAACTGCTGCTTCTGTCAGGAATGGTTATGGCTTCAATCATGATTTCACGATGACGGACGAAGCAAAAGCGATTTATGGGAATTATTTCTATCATATCGGCGTGAATCAGTCAGTGGATTATGCGATTGACTGGCTAAACCGATACACAAAAGAAAACACCCTGATCGTCTATTCCACTAATATAGATAATGATGTTAGGAAATTGAATGATGGTACTCCACGGTCAGAAAAGCAGTTAATGATCAAGGGAAATTCGTGTACTGTATTTTGTAGTTCCTCCTTACAACATATGACTGTATTACTAAAAAATAGGATAAAAAGCCGCGCCAAAAAGGGACGACTTTTTATCCTATTTTTGAAAATCAGGTACTTCAATTCTTTTATAACATGCAGCGAACTGTTTTTCTATTTTGATCCTTATGGCACAGAATTGGGCAGCAGGCTCAAAAGCTTGTATTTGTGGGGACAAGTCCTACCCAATCAAAAACACGAGAAGCTGTTTTTGATTGCCTGTTCTTATCACTTGATGCAGGGCAGCTTTTTCACGACCTCTTTGCTTCATATATTTCTTTGATTTGCTTTTCGGATAACGGCGTACCGAATGGCAGTTTTTCTTTTAGAAGGTCTCTTTCTGGTGCGTCTACGCCTACATTGACGACATTTTCAATGGGTACACTATAATGATGGATATGCCCGTGAAGGTTTCGAATGGTGTCGTTAGGTCCGAGTAACATTGGATAATGCGTCAAGTAATATTGCTGATGGTCGAACTTCACGATAGCACCTACGTCATAAAAATAAAATTTGGGACTGCCATCAGAAAGTCCAGGATCGTTTTTTTCTAAATAACGGAAGAACGCACGACTGTCATGATTCCCTTTGATCAAGTGGATCGTTCCTTGCAGTTGACTGACTAATTCTAAGATGTCTGCATTTGCTTTTTCATACTGCGGATGCATGGCAAGATCACCTAGATGATAGACGTGATCCGTTTCTTTTACTACTGCATTCCAGCTGGTGATCAACTGTTGGTTCATCTCATCTACATTTGCAAAGAGTCGCGGAGCAAAGTCATTTTCTCCTAGTAAACGCTCATGAAAAAAGTGCATATCACTCGTAAAATAATTCATGTTTCTCCTGCCTCCCTTTTCCTTAGAGTAAACAAAATTGCTGATCGGAGCAACTCATAACATCTAAAAAAGCTGTGAAAAAACCACTTGATTTCAAGTAGGAAGAAAATTTTTATCACCGCTCCTTTTCTATTCGTTTTCTTGTTCACGGTGTTCTTTCACCAGTTTTTTCTGTAATTCTTTATCATAATTTCGAGCAACGGGTGTCAAAAATAAAACGATCCCGCATAAAAGCGTACCAATTCCCGCAATCAGAAACATCTTTTCTACACCAATCTTATCTGTCAAGGGGCCGGCAAATATTAAGCCAATCGGCCCTGGCAAAGTCATTAATGAGTTGAATACACCTAAGACTCGTCCTAAAACGTTCGGTTCATAACTCTGTTGGATGATCGCCATCAGTAAGGTATTGAAATAAGGTGTGGCAAAACCTGCCCCGGCATTCAGTAAAAGAAAATAAAAGAATCCCTGTGTTGTCCCCGGCAACAATCCACTAGCCCCAATCGTGGTACCTACGACTACATAAGCCATGAAAATCGGCTTCATCCGGTCTTTCCATTTTCCAAAAAAGCCAATCACCGCTCCACCTGCAAGCATTCCTACTGAATAGACTACTTCGACAAGACCCGCCTGTCCTACATTTTGACCAAAATAGCCCATCGTCATCAACGGATACAGACTGGCAGCTGGCATAAACAATAACGTGAACACAGCACCGTTGAGCATGATATGCCAAAGACCTTTATTCTCGTACAATTTTTTCACACCAAATTTTGTATCTGTCAACAAATGAATGGTTTCTCCTTGCGAAATAACCTTAGGGATCGTCACAAAAACAAGTAATCCCACACCAAATACCGCGCCTAGCACATCAAGCAAAATCAGCCAATTGATAGGTATCACTGTAAATAAAAATGCACCTATTGCAGGCGCAATGATAAAATTCGCTGACTGGACCATGCCTAGCTGTCCATTGATACGTGTCAGCTCTTCTTCTGGGACCATCGTAGGAAGGATCGATTGGATCGTCGGCATCTGGAAAGTTTGAGCAATTGCACGAATGAACAACGATACAAACACTAGCCACAACGGAAATGTGTCAGAAATCGTACCGACTACTACCAAGACCATTGCAAACAACGCGACAATGATATCTGTCAAAATCAACAATCGCTTTTTGTCCCAACGATCCACCAACGGACCAGCAAACGGACTCAGCAAAACCATTGGGATCATACCTAATAACGTAGCAAAGCTCAAGATTGTTGCTGAACCTGTTTCTTTCGTCAGATACCAAATGATTGCATATTGCACGATCATACTCGTGATTCCAGATAAAAACTGACCTGTCAAAAACAAGTTGATATTTTTACGCCAATGTAAAACCGGCTCCTTTTCTTCTCCCATATCCTTCCCCCACTTCTTCTAAGACTTATCGTCCTTACGTAGCTAGAATTATACTTGATTATTTCCTTGAAACCTAGCTGTTTGTTCAAATACCATCGTTATATATTTTCAGTTTTGGTAAAAAAGTAAAATTAGCAGAAAAAAAATCAGCAATCATGCTAAACTAAGAAAAAACTAGGAGGGCATCAGTCATGAAAATCAACTTTCAGACCACTCTTACCCCTGAAGAAATCAAAATCGTACTTGAACAGACACAAGGTACGATCTGGATCAGCCACAAACTACCTAAGCTTCCAGAAAATGCTTTTATCTCTTTTATCATCAAAAGGTGTGTACAGCAATTGGGAAAACAGTCCAACCAGAAACAATCGATACCGTCATCATGATCCAGCTTCCTTGGGATATAGAAGCCGATTATATGATCTACATGCTAACCGAACAAGCAGAAAAAGCTGGTCTTACAATAGCCAAAGAATCGTTCCCTTCGATTCCTGAAACGGCTAGAAAGAAAATGGCAGAACACCAAGAGAAGATTGCTGCTATACTAAGTACATTTGGTTATCCAATCGATTTTTCCGTGCCATCTGCCGCTGAAGATACGAAGAAAAAACCAGCAAAAGCTCGTCATCGCTGGTCAAAAGAAGTCAGTGAGATTCCTTTTACCGTCGATTTCAGGGGAAGTCAAGCAACGCTTTACTGGATCAAACGAAATGAATTGCTGATCAAAGCAGGCGCGACGCTCGTCAAAGATCCTCCTTTAAATAAAGACGGCTCATTAGGTTATGCTGCAAAATATGGGCAAAAGCTACGAGATGATTATAAAGACAAGATTTCAGGCACAACCACGATCGAAGATATCATCGTAAAAAGTGTGAATGAGGCAAGCTTGCTGTTGTACTTTGCCGGAACAAATAGTTGGTTGGAAATAGTGGATGAACATGGAAAATCCATTGATGAGTGGACGAGAGTCTGATTTACAGCAGAAAAAATAAAAAAGACAACTATTTTGTGTCGTCCTTTCAAAGTTAGAGATCTAACGATTAGGCCGTTTCAAAACTAGTTGTCTTTTTATATCCACAGGTTATTCGACTTTTTCGAATAACCCTCGACTGATCATCCCATCCATCAAAAAATAGAATTTATCTTGACTCATTTTCTGTTTTGGATCTTTGAAAATATTGACTGCTTTCAGTCCGTTTGCTGTAGTGATCGACATTTTCAATGTTTGGATATCTTTTGATACAGTGATTTTCAGTTTGAAGCCTTCTTTGCTTTGCGGCGTTGCATCTAATGGTCGGATCAATTGATAATTGCCTCCGTTTGTTTCTGTAAACCCATTATCGCGCAATGTATATCTTTTTGCATCAGGATGCAAACGATAGCTGATTGGTGCGCCAAGTACAGTTGCTGTTGTTTCAAATGCCATGATTTTCACCTCGATAAAATTAGTTTCTCTTTATTATAAAAGTTTATCCTGATTTTTACTAGGTTTTTCAGTTAAGTTCCCTAAAAAATGAAGGCGTTCTCTCAGACATCCGTCCACATCAGAATGACTTTATTAGTTATTTTTTGACAGCACGAACTAATTGATCAAGGAAATAATGGATGTCTTCTTCAGTATTATCTAATCCAAAGCTGATACGAATGGATTCTTTTAGTATCGGCGTATCTTCTCCATACATCGCTTCTAATACGTGAGAAGGTTCGATGTTCCCTGCTGTACAAGCCGAACCAGTAGAAATAGCGATTCCGTTCAGATCAAGCTTCATCAGTAGCAAATCATTTGCTTCGCCAATCAAGCGAAGATTCAACACATGAGGGAGTTTATTCGTTAAATCACCATTTACTTGATAAGGGATTTCGTTTGCTTCTAATGTATCAAGAATCAATTGTTGGAATCCTTGATATTTGTTGTTACGTGCTTCACGTTCTTCAGGTGATAGCAGTTCAACTGCTTTTGCCATTCCCCAGATTCCTGCTAAGTTTTCTGTACCTGCACGCCGCTTTTCTTCCTGCTCGCCACCTAAAAGCAAGGCAGGGATATTTACTCCGTCTCGTTTATATAAGAAACCGACGCCTTTTGGTCCATTGATTTTATGAGCAGAGATACTTAATAAATCGATCCCTAATTCTTCTGGATGGATCGTTTGGTTTCCATAAGCTTGTACCGCATCTGTATGGAAATAAGCTGGATGATCCGCTAAAAGTTCACCGATTTCTTTGATTGGCATCAAATTTCCGATTTCATTGTTCCCGTACATCACAGAGACCAAGATCGTATCTTCTCGCAACGCTTTTTTGATCTCTTCGATCGACAGATTTCCTTTTTCATCTACAGGCAGATATGTAACGTCAAACCCCTTTGTCTCTAAATATTTCATGGTATTAAGAACAGCAGGATGTTCGATAGCTGTAGTGATTAGATGTCTGCCTTCTTTTTGACGCGAGAACGCTGTTTCTAAGATAGCTGTATTATCCCCTTCTGTTCCCCCACTATTAAAGATGATCTCATGAGGTTTTGCTTGCAGACTATCTGCAATGATTTGTCTTGCTGTTTCCATTTTTTCATGCGCGTGGCGGCCAAACCCATGTATGCTTGAAGGATTACCAAACGTTTCTTGCATGATCGCCGTCATCGCTTCAATTACTTGCGGATGCATGGGGGTAGTTGCCGCATGATCCAAATAAATAGTTTTCACTTCATTCATCCCTTCCAAATTATCGCTAGGCACATTCTAGCATAAAACAGCGAATATACCAAAGAAGAGATTACTTTTACCTAGAAGGCACTTAGTGTAGCGAAAAAAAGACTGCCCAAAATAAGGTGCAGTCTTTCTTCTCGTTGCTAATTAATCTTCTCGTTTTTTGTCTTTTTTCTTATTCGAATTCTTTTTCTTCCAGACGGAATAACGGACTCATCGGTGTATTTTCATGGATGCGTTTGACCGCTTCACCCATTAATTCTGAACATGTCACGATCGTTAAGTTTTCTGGATGACGATTTTCTTCTGTGAAAACAGAATCAGTGATACAAATATCTTTGATTGGTGCATTGTCTAAAATGCTTTTCGCATGATCGGACAATAATCCATGTGACGCACAGGCATATACTTCTTTTGCGCCGTTTTCTTTTAATACATTTGCTGCTCGTGCAAGCGTTGCTCCGGTGTTCAAGATATCATCTACCATGATACATGTCTTTCCTTGAACATCACCAATCACATAACCACCCTCCGTTGAAGCATCATCTGCATGGTCTACGATGGCTAATGTACTGTTCAAATATTCTGAAAGACTACGTGCACGCTGAACGCCGCTGTTTTTTGGCGACACAACTACGATGTCATCTCCCATCAGACCTAATTGACGGTAATAATGAGCAAACAATGGCATCGTAAATAAATTATCTACAGGAATATCAAAGAATCCTTGTACTTGAACCGTGTGCAGATCTAAAGTCAGTACTCGAGTTGCCCCTGCTTCTTCGATCAAGTTAGCAATCAATTTCGCAGTGATCGGTTCATGAGGTTTCGCCGTGCGGTCTTGTCTAGCATACCCATAGTAAGGCAATACGACATTGATCGTTTTCGCACTTGCTCGCTTCATTGCATCAATCATAATCAGCAGTTCCATGTAATAGTCATTGACAGGTGCATTCGTTGATTGAACGATGTACACGTGATCCCCACGGATACTTTCTTCAATATTGATGGAAATCTCCCCATCACTAAATTGCTTCACGACGCTTTTACCTAATTCTGTTCCAAACACTTTCGCGATTTTTTCAGCTAATGGACGATTCCCATTCAAACTAAAAATCTTCAACGTGTCATCCTGATACTTATTACTCATGTAGTCCTCCCCAAAACTTCTCTATTCTTCGATAGTTTAACATATTTTCCCAAGATTTTCTGTTAATTTCAGCAAATTCTTAAGGAAGTGAAACTGTTCCGTTACTCCAACTGGCAGGAATAACTTTATGGTAGTCCCCCCAATTGTCGTGTACTTTGTAATAACGTTCCCCTGTTTCAGTTTCAAAATAAGCATACGCCGTCACCCAATGATTGCCGTAAGTACTACCAAGTACTTTCAGGATTCCAATCATCACAGGCTTGCCTTCACGTATACGTTTTGTGGCTCGCTGCCATGAACCTAGAAGAGTTGCTCGTGCACGCTCGTGATTGCCATTCTTCTTTAAAAAACTAGAAATCCCTGTACTGACTTGAAAAGGGATCGTAGGAAGGCCTAGTGGTTGGATTTGGCTACGCAACGCCTTTGTCAATGCCATCGAGTTAGACGTGTTTTTCTTGCGGATCTCTAGGGGAAGCATCCACTCTTTACGATAGTCTTGATAGTAGGCAAGTAAAACCGCCGCCGCATAAGTCCCGCAAAGATAACCTGAAGGAGTAGCCCATTTCTTATATCTTAAAAAACGTTCTTCTGGCAATCCCACCCAACAATTTACGAGTTCTTTTCCTGACCTTTTTTCTTCGATCAAAACAGGCACCTCTTCTTTTCCGTTGATCCATTGAGAGAACTCGATTGGTGCTTCATTGAGCAGTCTCCATTGGCTACGAGAAATGCCCTCTTGATAGGTATATTCTGCTGGAGAATATTCTGTCGGATGTCCTGATTGATCGATGATCACATAACTTTGATCTTCAAAAATCAGTGCTAAAAAAAGCCGTTCGCTTTTTTTTGACTGTAGTTGCTGGGTGCTGGCTAATTTTTTGATTTTTTTATCTATTTTAAAATAGAAAGGTTTATCCACTACTTGTTTCAGTTGGGATCGCCTCCTTTTTTTCATTATAAGTGAACGATTGAAAAAAACAAATCAGTTTGATTGTCCGAATTTTCAAATTTTTTTATGTTCTATTTGTTAATTCCTTCATTTTGTAAGATAATGGGCACACGAAACAAAAAAGGAGCGATCGATGAATGAACAAAGAACGATTGAAACAAGATTTCTATGAAGCAGTCAATGAAGAATGGCAAAAAACAGCAAAAATCCCTGCAGATAAACCAGCTACAGGCGGTTTCCAAGACTTAGTTGACGGAATCGACCAACTTTTGATGGGAGAAACAGACGATCTGCTTGCCCATCCAGAAAAAGTATCTTCAGAAAAAATGAAACATTTCCTTGCTTATTATCAATTGGCAAACGATTATGACCGAAGAAATGAGTTGCATGCTCAACCACTTCAGCCTGTAATCGAGAAAGTTGAATCATTGCAGTCTTTCGACGAATTGAATGAGCAATTCCCGGAATGGTTGTTGGATACACTACCATTGCCATTTAATCTAGATGTAGATGCTGATATGAAGAATGCACAGACGAATGCCTTCTTTGCTTATCCGCCTTCTTTATTTCTTCCAGATAAGACGTATTATGCACCAGAACATCCTAACGGTGCACAACTAATGGGCGTTTTCTTTGATATGGCAGTTCAATTATTGGAGCTTGCTGGCAAAGAAAAAAGTCAGGCAGAAGCAATCACAGAACAAGCAGTGCAATTTGATAAATTGATTGCTCCTCATGTAAAAAGTGCAGAAGAAAACGCAGATTACAGCAAAATGTATAATCCGCAATCTTTTGACACATTTATTCAATACACAGATAAACTTGACTTGAAAAAACTTGTCACTAGTTTGATTGGGACAACCCCAGATAAAGTGATTGTCACTGATCCAGTGTACTTTGATCATTTGAATGACATCCTGACAGAAGCTCATTTTCCCTTATTCAAAAGCTGGATGATCATTAAAACAGTACGTTCTCTTAGTGGGTATCTATCAGAAGAATTCCGCCAAGTCAGCGGAATCTATTCTCGCGTATTGTCTGGAACAGACGAAGCAATGCCTCAGAAAAAAGCAGCTTATTACCTTGCTTCTGGTCAATTTGATCAAGTCGTTGGTGATTACTACGGGAAAAAATATTTCGGCGAAGCTGCTAAAAAAGATGTAGAGCAAATGGTGAAAAAAATGATTGCCGTTTATAAAAAACGGCTAGAAGAAAATGAGTGGCTTGGGGATGCAACAAAAGAAAAAGCCGTCATAAAATTAAATAACTTAGGTATCCAAGTCGGTTACCCCGATAAGATCCCAGCACTATTCGACCAATTCAAAACAGTGCCTGCAGATCAAGGTGGTACTTTGCTTTCAAACACCCTTGCTTTCAGCAAACTCACATTAAAAGATCGTTTCAGCAAATGGAATAAACCAGTGGATCGTTCAGAATGGGAAATGAGCGCTGATACAGTCAATGCTTATTACCATCCATTCCGGAATGTGATCGTTTTTCCGGCAGCCATCCTTCAAGCGCCATTTTACAGTCTAGAACAATCAAGCTCTGCTAATTACGGGGGAATCGGAGCTGTTATCGCTCATGAGATTTCCCATGCATTTGATAATAACGGCGCTTTGTTTGATGAATATGGCAACTTGAACAATTGGTGGACAGAAGAAGATCTTGCACAATTCCAAAACAAAGCACAAGCAATGATCGAAGAATTTGATGGCCTGCCTTTTGCTGACGGAAAAGTAAACGGAAAATTAACCGTTTCAGAAAACATTGCGGATGCAGGCGGTCTAAGCTGTGCATTGGAAGCAGCAAAAACAGAATCAGATCTTTCTATCGAAGAATTCTTTGTCAATTGGGCAACGATTTGGCGTACAAAAGCAAAAAAAGAATACCAACAACTTTTACTGCAAATCGATGTTCATGCCCCTGCTAAACTCCGAGCAAATGTGCAACCCAAAAACCTTGACGAATTCTATGAAACATTTGGTGTCACGGAACAAGATGCTATGTATCTAGCGCCAGAAAAAAGAGTGCGAATCTGGTAAGAGGTTGTGAAAAAGCTGTCCTGCATCAAGTAATAAGAACAGCCAAACAAAAATAGCTCCTCATATTTTTCGTTTGGTTGGGCTTATTACCGCAGATGCAAGCTTTTGAACACCGTATATCAGAGGTTGCGAAAAAGCTGTCTTGCATCAAGTAATAAGAACAGCCAAACAAACACAGCAAGTGGGATCTCATCTATAAAAATGATAGAAGGAAGTGGAACGAATGGACGTCTCACTTCCTTCTTTTTTTACTTTCCTCAACTAATTGTTCTACCTTATCAAAAGGATACAGTGCGTTTATTTTTTTCGCTGTTTCATGACATAAGCAGCTACACCGATTAACAAAATTCCTCCAGCTACTGCTAACAACGGGCTATTAGACTCTCCCGTTTGTGGAAGTCCTTGAGCGCCATCTTTTTCCCTTTCTTTTGCTGCCCCATCTGGATCAGAAGGTTTTTCATTTGGCGATCCATTTCCTGGATTTTCCCCTTCTGGTTCATCAGTTCCTGGTGGCACACTGACAGCTTCTCGCACTGTGATCGCTTTTTGCTGGGTAACAGGTTCTGTATGAGCAACCCATTTTTCACCATCAAATATTTCCGAACGATAAGTGACTTCTAGCGTATATTCTCCTTTTGAGGGTGCTGAAAAAATAGCGGTATGATTAGAAAATTGAGCACTTGACTGTGTTTCAACGATTTGGATCTTTTCTGGGAAATAACGCATATCTTCAAAGACAGGTGTTCCTTGATTTGGTGTGAATGTTGACACAGATACTGTAAAAGGCTTCAGTTCGATGATATTTCCTTCTGCATTCTCCGTCACACCATTTGCCTCTTGGATAATGATTGGATTATTTTGTTCGTTTGGTTTTGTCTGATTTGGTTCTTGTACGATTGCATATTCTGGATACTCCGAAGACGGTGAGGTTTCTCCGTCAAAAGTAGCACCTACAGATAGTGGAAGACCATCTACTCTTCCCTTTTCTGTTTGACGATTCTCCGGTTTGATTTGCATCAATCCATGGACATGGATGCTTCCATTCGCATAGCGCGTAACAGGCTGCTGCCCTTCTTGCGAATGTGTATTTAGAGATTCGATCCAATCTTTTGATACGGTATGTCCAAGAGTATTTTCTGATTGTTTCTCTCGTTCATTCCAATAGTAGTTCAACGAGTGATAGATTTGATCTTCGTTTTGATTCAATGGGCGGATCTGCTCTCTCATCTCAAGATTTTCTGTTCGGAAAGATAAGATACCAGAAGCATGGAAGTCTGTGTTTCCTGCCGAAGAGGTATAAAGAGCCACATTATAGGAACCATTGTTGAAGCTTGTACTGCTATTGACGATAATATCTGTTCCACTATTGGAATCGATTCCTTTCGCAAGATTTTCGAAAGACAAACTATTGATCAATTCATGAGGGCCCGATAAAAAGGAACCACCCATTTTGAATCCATTGCCGTTCCCTTCTCCTTCAACTCCCGGTACCCAACCGTTTCGATAAGCAACTGAGTTTTTGATGACTACTTTCCCGATCGAACCTGTTTCATTTTTAGCAAAAAGATCCCAACCATCATCTGCATTATGATAAGCGATACAACCGTCAAATACATTCCCTTCTCCTGTCGTCAGTTTGGCCGCAAATCCATCGGCATCTTCAAATCCCGGGTCAGCATTTTCAAAAGATGTACAGTTCTTGACTAAGTTATGCGCTGGCCATGCTTCGAAAGGATCATTTGAGCTACCACTGATTTGGATTCCTGTATTTCCATTCCGATAAGCATGAATCTCTTCAATCAAATTATGGTTTCCAGAAATCTGCAATCCTTTTTGCATAGCAGCACTATTTGTAACGTCAAACCCACGTAAAACCCAGTAGTGACTAAACAGTGTCATCCCATTTCCAGTTCCTTTAAAATCAAGTACAGGTCGCTTGTTTTCTTGATTTTTCTCTGCAATCAATTGAATCGGGTTTTCTCTAGTCCCGTTAACTCCTTTTGGAATCGTTAATCCTCTTTCAAAGGAATAAGTTCCAGGAGCCAGTACGATTGTCTGCCCAGCATATGCGTATCTCAATGCTTGCGTCAGAGATAACGGATTTTGTCTGCTTCCGCTTCCTGTATCTGACCCTTCCGGTGTTACATAAACTGTCGAGTATTTAGGTTTATGGTAGTCAACTGTATGCAGGATCTCCTTTGTTTCATAACTAGCCATCTCTACGTATTCTTCTGGCGGATAGTTTTTATCTGGCGTAAAACTGAAAGTAAATTCGTTCGTTCCTTCCATCAGTTTTGTCTGATAATCAAATTCCCGATTTGCAGTGATTGCCAAGTCTTTCGCGTTCTCAAGTACCTCTCCTGTTGCTTGATTTTTGATTGTTAATAATCCGTCAGCATTTGCTCTAAAGGACATAGTATGGTCTTGGTTTCCTGAATGATTACTAGAGGTCACAGTGTAAATCGGATCAATCAAGCGAGTGGGCCTTTCTTGTCCAGGAGGATCTGTCGCAGGATCTGAGTAAGCCACTTCGATTCCTTCTACCTTGATCGTCATATTCCTTGCTGCAGCAAATCCTGCATAGATAACCGATTCATCGGAAGCATATAGCTTTTCCCAGTCATACATGATGTTAGAAGCTAGTTCTTCCCCTGTTTCAGGATCGTAATAATATGCCTCTAAACCAGTGTTCGTTTTTTTCATCTCTACATCTAGTTTAGTAATCGAATCCGTAGCCGGAAACAGATTCCCATGACCGTTTCCGAATATATTATAAGAACCTGCTTCTTTTTCTAAGAGCCCTGCTGAAGTCTCTAAAGGCGTTGTTTCCACTGAGACACTCCCAGGAGCAGGTGCGGCTTGAGGATCTTCAGATGATATCCCTGTGATTGCCCGTGTCCCCAATCCAAGTCGCATCGTATATTTACTGCCGTTCGTGTTGACCACTTCTTGTCTATCCGAGTCCCAGACATATTCGATCCGACTGCCCAGTATAGCAAATGAATTCGAATAAAATGCTTGCCCAAACAAATGATCTTTTGGCACTGTGTCTCTCACCATCAAAGCAAATCCTTCTTGAGCATTCGTATAGGTCCAAGATTCTATTTCAATCGTCGCCCGTATCCTAAAATTGGTATCTTTCGGAATGGCTTGATAATAATAGGTCATTCCATCTGATCCGCTTGACTGGAATTTCCCACCGTTATTCGTGGAAGAAAGCCGCACGCCGTCTTCTAATGGTTCAATCGCATATCTACTGGCACTTGTGCTTTCTCCGAAAACTACCCCTTTCCACTCTTCAGGAACTTCATCAGATTGCTTTTCTGCCTTTTCATTTTCTGATTCTTTTATCATAGGATCATTTCCTTCTTCCACATCCTTCTCTTCACTAGCCGTTGATTCTTCCTCCAATATTGACGTTTCTTTGCTGTTCACGTGTGCATTTTGTTCGTTCACAGTCTGTTCGTTAGCAGCAACTTCAACGACAGAAGTCAAAATCGAGGTACTAAGCATGAGGATATTCATCATTAGTGCACTGTATTTTATTTGTTTTTTTATCAAGTCCATCCCTCCTGAAACAAGTTAGAAAGCGTTTACCTAAAGTATTACCTAATTTATTTTTGCTGTCAATAAAAAACAAAATTATAATAAGTGATATTTTATAAAAAGAAAAATATAACTTTAGTTGTTAATAATAAAGGGATTTATTATAGTTGAAATTATATTTTTGATAAAAAATAACAAATAAAAGAAGAGCGTAAAACAATGTGATTCGTTTTACGCTCTTCTTTTATTATTTTTTGATTTTTATTTTAAAAAAAGTTTTGTTTTTTATAGAATCTCTGCACCTAACGCGGATTCAAAATGTCTCAATGCCCATTCGTGTCCGACAGGATCAAAACTTGCCACGGCATCTTTGAAAATATGGAGTTTGTATCCTAGATTATACGCATCAACTGCTGTATGCAACACACAAATATCTGTACACACGCCGGACAAATAAACATCTGTGATCTGACGTTCTCGCAAACGAATGTCTAGATCTGTTCCACTAAAAGCGGAATAATGCCGTTTGTCTATCCAATAAACATTTTCTTGCTGCTCATGCTCTTGGTACAAATTTTTTAAAGAGCCGTACAATTCCCGTCCACTCGTTCCTATCACATTATGCGGAGGAAATAAGCGGTTCTCTGGATGGAAAGAATCTTTTGGATCATGTGCATCAATGGCAAAAATGACAAAATCCTTTTGCTCCATAAACTTTTTTGTGTGGGCAGTCAGCTTTTTTTCAATTGCTTGACCTGCTGCACCAGTCGTCAGCTTTCCATCCTCTGCAACAAAATCATAGGTATAGTCAATCGAAATCAATGCGTTCATCTTAGTCCTCCTTATACGAGATGTTTGACAAATTCGATCACCATTTCTGCTGATCGCTTGCCTGCGTCTTCGATAAATTCATCAAAGCTTTGTGTCGCCGAGTGATCTGCTGTGTCACTCATTGCACGTACGATCAAAAATGGGATATTGAACTGACGGGCCGTCTGTCCAACAGCGGCTCCTTCCATTTCACAAGCTAAAGCTTCAGGGAAATTCGTTAAGATTTCTTTGATTTTATCTGGAGAGTCGACAAATGTATCGCCTGTAACGATCAATCCTTCTTTTGCATTCAAATCCGTTGCTTTTGCTGCTTTAGCCATTTCACTGCGCAAATATGTGCTTGCTTCATAATATAGAGGCATTCCTGGTAATTGACCTGGTTTGTAGCCAAATCCTGTTGCATCTGCATCAAAGTAAGCTACTTTGTCTGATATAACAATGTCGCCTACTTGTAAACCTTCACCGATCCCGCCAGCTGAACCTGTATTGATCACCATGTTCACGCCGTATTGTTGGATCAACAGACTTGTGGTAATAGATGCTAAGACTTTTCCTATACCGGAACGTACGACGATCACTTCGTGGTTACCTAATGAACCTGAAATAAATAAAGCGCCTGCGCGTTCCCATGATAATGGTTCGCTTAGGTTCTCTCTCAAAATTTTTACTTCTTCTTCCATTGCGCCGATAATACCGATTTTCATCTTTTTAATTCCTTCTTTCTATATAAATGCGATTGCTAAAAAAACCACACATAACATTAGGATAACAATAATAAGAGATTTCATCAAAAAAGAGTTCCATTTGGTCGTCTTTTCTCGTTCACTGATCCTTGTTTTCGTGATTGGTTTATTCTTTTTGCTTTCTTTACGATAAAAGCTGGCAATCTTTTTTTCTTCTTGCTGATAAGCTGTTTCTGCTTTTCGCTGTTTTTTTAATGACTCGCTTGCTTGTGCTTGTTGTCGCTTGCGAAGTTCGCTTCGCGTAATAAGCGGTCCTTTGGCCATAAGCCGATCCCTCTACTTTCCTTTGGTCAATAATTCCCAGTATTGAATCGCATAAATCGTCTTTGCATCACAAATCAACTGATCTTTCATCGCTTGTTGTGCCTCTTCAAGAGTTAGATGATACAGCTCCAGTACTTCGTCTTCATCTTGAGCTAAAGGATTCTCGACCTTCTCTACTCCTTGTGCATGATAAATATGAAGGACTTCATTTGCAAAACCTGGTGAAAGATACATCGAAGTAAGATGGCTCAGCGACTTCGCACGATAGCCGGTTTCTTCTTCTAATTCTCTGGCTGCAGTCATTTCAGGATTTTTTCCTTCTCCTGGATCGATTTTTCCAGCTGGGATCTCCAAGATCACTTTTTCTAAAGGCTTTCGAAACTGTTTGACAAGGAGCAGGCGGTCATGTTCATCAAAAGCAATGATCCCAACACCGCCAGGATGAAATACCAGTTCCCTCTTCGAAGTTCCTCCGTCTGGTAAACGAACTTCATCTACAGCAACATCGATAATTTTCCCGCTATAGATTTCTTTGCGACTGATTGTTTTTTCTTCAAATTGCTCATTGTTCAGCATATCTTCTCCTGCTTTCTTTGTAATCATAACTGCTTTTTTTTCATTTTTCAATTTTTCTCGAAAACTCCCTATTAGTTTACCATAGATAAACCTTAGATTTTCTCTAAATATAGAAAATCCTTCTTTAGTCCGATACTCTTTCTAGTAGTCAGTATGCTAAAATAAGAATGTAATCGAATAACGGAAAGAATTCAATACTCAATGATAAATGACTTGGAGGGCTTATTATGATAAAACGAAATTGGCCGTGGCTTCTAGCACTGGTCTTGCTGTTTCTCTTTGTCCGAAACAATGGTTTTTCTTTTGTTCTAGGACTATTATTGATAGGCGTAGTTTTAGTTTTGTGGGGGCTCTTCGGTTCGCGCAGGAAAAAGGGAAAACAAGAAGAAATTCCTGCACTGACTGACGAACTTGAAACTCACTATGAAAAAAACGGTATGACAGCGAATGAAATCTCATTTTTTCGACAAACAATGAATCAAACAAAAAATGAGATCAATCAATTGCAAATGAATATGCAGCAGACAGCCAAACTTAAAGCAATCGATCTCCGCCATGACCCAGTCAAAGCAGCAAAAGCTTTATTCAAAGAATTGGTGAAAGAACCAAACCGACTGCATGAAGCAAGTCAGTTTCTTTATACGCATCTGCCGAATCTAGTTGATTTGACAAATAAGTATAATGAGATCAATGACCATGAGATCAAAAACAAACAGACCTATGAAAAGCTAGAAGAAAGCGCGCAGATCATCGACCAGCTGTCAGCTTTGATCGCACAAGATTATCAAAAATTCGTCGCTGATGACCTAGACGACATCGACGTAGAGATATCTGTTGCGAAACAAAGCTTAAAGCGTGATAATAAACATGAACCAGAACAAAAAGAGTAACTCTTTTGTTCATAAAAAAGACTCGGAACATTCAGATGATGTCTGGTTGTTTCGAGTACTTTTTCTAAAGTAGAGATATTCATGTAAGAATCGAGAACAGATTCGACAAGGAGGAATTTTTTATGGATCATAAACCGACTGAAACAAAAGATGTCACACCAGTTAACGATACACTTGAAGACTTATTGAACAACCCGTTTTCAACCCCAACAGATACGCTGACCACTACACAACAAGCGGAGATCGATCAGCTCCAAGAGCAGCAGACAGCTGCTCGCTTAATTGACAAACTACCGGCGGAACGTCAAGAACAAGCAAAACAGCTGGCAGCAAAAATCGATGCCAATGATGCACAGTCTGTCATCAGCTATGGCTCAGCTGCTCAAGCGAAATTAAGTGAGTTCTCACAATCAATGTTGAATCACGTACAAGCTCAAGATATTGGCCCAGTCGGAGATTCGTTGACTGAACTAATGTACCGTCTCCAAGAAGCCAACCCTGACGAACTGCGTGCCGGAGAAGGAAATATCTTCCAACGTGTCTTCGGTAAGGTCAAACAATCGATTTATGAAGTGACAGCAAAATATCAAAAAATTGGTGCACAAATCGACAAGATCTCAGTGAAATTAGATAAAGAAAAAGACGGACTATTAAAAGATAATCTGATGTTAGAACAGCTTTACCAAAAAAACAAAGACTACTTTGATGCATTGAATATTTATATTGCTGCTGGAGAATTGAAAATGGAAGAACTTCAATCAACGATCATTCCAGAAGCAATGAAAAAAGCAGAAGAAACTGGTGACCAGATGGATGTCCAGATTGCCAACGATTATACACAATTCCTAGATCGTCTGGATAAACGTACACATGACCTTCGCCTAGCTAGACAGATCACGATTCAGCAAGCCCCACAAATCCGCTTGATTCAAAACACGAATCAAGCCTTAGCTGAAAAGATCCAAGCATCTATCGCTACAGCCATTCCGCTGTGGAAAAACCAAGTCGTGATCGCATTGACTTTGCTTCGTCAAAAAGATGCAGTGACCGCTCAACGCCAAGTCTCTGAAACAACAAACGACTTATTGAAGAAAAATTCAGAGATGCTGAAAATCTCAGCCATCGAAACAGCGAAAGAAAACGAACGCGGAATCGTGGATATTGAGACCCTGCAAACTACACAAAACGATTTGATCGAAACGATCCAAGAAACTTTGCGTATCCAAAAAGAAGGAAAAGAAAAACGTCGTCATGCAGAAGTAGAACTTGGACACATGGAAGAAGATCTGAAACAAAAACTTTTGGATTTAACCCAATAGACCATTTTTCGTTCGTTACTAAAACAAACGCCCATCAACAGTTTATTGCACTGTTGGTGGGCGTTTTTCTTATCTTTCTTCTAACTTCTCCATTGGAGTCTATTTCTCGTTCATCTTGCTGTGTCCATAGCCATAGCCAAAATAAATGATCAGTCCAATAACCATTACGATACCGAACACGATCCAAGTCACCGTTTGCAGACGAAGCATCAAGACGATACAAGTCAAGATCGAGACGATTGGCAAGATAGGAACGAATGGCACTTTGAATTCTCCTGCTTTTGGTTTGCCAAACATTTTTCTTAACTTCAGTAAGCCTAGACTAACTAGCATCAAATAGGCAAGCGCCATGATATTCGTTAGTTCCGCTAATACATTCAATGGGAAAAATCCGGCAAAGAATATGGCTGCCACACCAGCGGCATAAGTCGCTTTTTTCGGTGTACGATGCTTTTGATCGATTTCTGTCATAAATTTAGGCAGCAAACCATCCTTGCTGACAGCAAACAACAAACGAGCGAGTGAATACATCATCGAGATCGTCACCGTCAGCAACGTCAAGATTGCCCCTACAGCGATCACTGCGCCAACTGTCCCATGTCCTACATACCTCATGGCAAAGGCCACTGGATCATTAACGCCTAGTTCAGTATAAGGAACGATTCCTGTCAAAATCAGCGTCACGATAATGTAAAGGACCGTAGCGATCAGTATCGAACCAATAATCCCTCTTGGTACGTCTTTTTGTGGATTTTTGACTTCCTCAGATGCCATTGCAACAGCATCAAATCCCAAGAAAGCAAAAAAAACAAGAGCTGCACCATCTAGCACACCGGAAAAACCAAAAGGCATGAATGGCTGCCAATTATCAGGCTTAACGAAAAATATCCCTACAATGATAAACAACGCGATGATACCAAATTTGACATATACCATGACATTATTCAAACGTAATGCTTTCTTGGCTTCAAGCGACACGATGTAAGTGACGAATATCACTACGAGCACCGCAATCAAGTCAATGTATGTACCATTTTCCGGATTGTACCCACCAGTTAATGCTTGTGGAAGTTCGGCCCCTAAGCTTTTCAAGAAACCTTGCATATAGCCAGACCAGCCGGAAGCCACAGAAGAAACTGCTAGCAAAAATTCCCCGATCAACAACCACCCTGTCAACCAGGCAGCAAATTCACCAAAGACAACATACAGATAGGCATATGGTCCACCGATCACTGGCACTCGCGAAGCAAACTCTGCGAAACTCAGTCCAGACAAAATGACAACGATTGCAGCTAAGACAAATGAAAGTGACAGTGCTGGACCAGCATTTTGATTGGCCGCAACCCCTGTCACCACAAATATTCCCGTACCGATGATCGCGCCAATTCCAAGCATGATCAAATCAGACGTTTTTAGTTCTTTTTTCATCTCACTCGTATGATTGAGATTGATCTCTTTCTTACGAAACAAATCCATTGAAGTTCCTCCCCATTTTAGGTTGGAAAACAGTGATTAAACTGTTTTCATGTACCCTAAAAGGATACCACCTAAAATGACTAAAAGGCAACCAACAATAACATAAATGAGCTCTTTTTTCGTTTTTCTTTCGCCAAGGATGAAAATCCCACCTAAAGTAGAAATAATGATCCCCATTTGTGAAAGTGAGAATCCAACAGCTAAACCAAGGGATTTGACTGTAAGAAGCATACAGATATTACCTAAGCCCCATAATAATCCACAGATCATGTTTTTCCATACAAATTGATCTACTTTAACTTTACGGAAGGCAAAGAAGCTTGCGCCTAAGATCATTCCGATACTTTGAGGTAAGATAATTGACATCGCATCCAAATTCGCCCAGTTGACAATGATCGTATATACGCCATAACCAATCGTAGAGAAGATCAATGCTCTAAAGCCCTTACCAAAATCAAGCATTTTATTATCTGTATCTATTTTTCCTTCGTCATCTTGTCGTGCCGTCAAATACGCACCGCTTACAAGAAGAGCTAAAGCAATAATACCGTATACATAATCTTTCGTTTGTGTCCATTCTTGGAAGAAAACGGCTCCCGCAATCGTATTCAAAATTAATTGAAAACCAGTAGACAATGGTAACCCTACAGAAACACCCATGTACTTCATTCCATGGAATTGTCCATTTTGTCCAACACTCCAAGCTAAGCCAGATAAAAATCCGATCAAGAAAATCCAAGGGGTGATTACAGGACTAACAACGAAAAAGACAACTAAAGAAAACAGAAATGCACCAATCGTCATTCCTAGTGTTTGTTGATTGGCATCGCCACCAATTTTACCACTTACTAAACCAATACTACCCCATGCCAACATAGGGACTAATGCTATTAAAATTTCCATAACCAATCTCCTTTTATTTCACATGATAAGAAACTTATCAGCGAAAACGTTAACAACACAAGCGTTTTTTTTCGTTTCTAACGATTTTCTAACGTTTTTCATTATAAAAATTTAAGATTGGGAAAAATAAAGTCATTGTCGTCCCTTTTCCTTCAGTTGATTCAGCCGTCAATTGGATACCTAATTTTTCTGCCAGATTTTTTGCCAAATACAGGCCTAATCCTGTTGAATGCGTTTTACTAAGTCGTCCATTTCTTCCAGTAAATCCCTTATCAAAGATTCGTTTCAAATCTTCCTCCGGGATACCGATTCCTGAATCTTTAACAGAAAGGCTGACTCCTTGCGCTTCCTTTTTTATGCTCACCATGATATTTCCGTGATCCGGCGTATATTTGATGGCATTGCTAAGCAGTTGGTTGAAGATAAAAGCGACCCATTTAGCATCAGTCAGAACAGTATGATCCTCACCAATGATTTCGTAGCGAAGATTTTTTTGGATAAAATAATTGGCCTGACTGCGTATCACAGGCTGGATGATTCCTTTCAATCCATACTCTTGGATGAGATAGTCCCGCGAGAAACTGTCGAGTCTTGCATAATACAAGACTTGCTCTACGTATTCGTCGATTTTTGATAATTCATTTTCGAGTAAGGTATACTTTTGATCGTCAATATCGAACTCGATCGAACGAACCAGTAACTTGGAAGCGGAAAGTGGTACTTTGATCTCATGGACCCATGAGTCAATATAATCTTTTTGGTCTTGTTGATTGCTGATTGCTGATTGCATCACTTCTTGATGTTCGCGAATCAACTGATTGATATATTCTTCCACCAGTTTTTCTTCTTCTGTCCGCCCGCCACTCAAATAATTTTGCAAAGGAGATGTTTTTTGTATGTCAGCTAACTTCCCCCACCATCTTCTTTTGCTCAAGTAGCCACCTAGCAGATAAAAAATCAGAAAGACGCCCTCGATCAAAGCTAAATAAGCAATCGTGCTCAAATCCACTTTGATATTTGGGGCTAGCCACATCACAAAGATCGTTAAGGCAATAAAAAACAGCCATCCCAAGATTAATGTCCACTGATCTTTCAAATATTTAAAGAAATTCATCTTAACCGATCATCCTTTCAGGGAACGATATATCCCTGTCCTACTTTTGTTTCGATATAGCCTTGGATACCTGCCTGTTCGATTTTTCGGCGTAACCGATTGATGTTCACTGTCAATGTATTGTCATCTACAAACCGCTCGTCATCCCAAAGTGCTCGCAGCAATTTTTCACGGCTTAAGATCTTTCCGTTGTGTTTCATCAAAATAAATAGCAGGCGGTATTCATTTTTGCTCAAATCAATGATCTCTCCATTGATCTCCATATTTCCGTTGTCGACATTCAACGTAATACCATTATGGCTCATCATTTCACTGGATAATTCTGTGTAATTATAAGAACGGCGAAGCAACGCATTGATTTTGGCAATCAGTACATCGATTTGGAAAGGCTTTGTCACAAAATCATCTGCTCCCATGTTCATGGCCATGATCATGTCCATATTCGTATTCCTACTGGAGATAAAAATGATCGGTACTTTCGATACTTCACGTATTTTTTGACACCAATAATACCCATCCAAAACAGGAAGATTGATGTCTAGCAATACAAGCTGTGGTTCTTCTCTTTCAAAGTCTGAAAATACTTGGTTGAAGTCGGTCGTTCCAAAGGTTTCGAATTGCCATTTCTCAAGTTCTTCCATAATCAATTGTCGAATGATTTCTTCATCCTCGACTACCATGATTTTTGCCATAAAAAATCCCTCCATCTTTCTTCTTGCTTCTACAATATCAAAGAAGCCTTTGTGAAACAAGTTGGCTTACCTGTAAAATGCCATTTTAGAAAACGTTAAAAAAAAACTGAAAATAGGCGATTTAATCGCTTTTGTCTCTTCCAAGCAGCTGAAATTTATTATGTTATTCTTAATAATTGGTCTATCATCTGTTATTTTTCTTTGGTTGTTTTTGTCTTTTAAATTTTCGATAACCCCAATAACCGAAAAGAGTTAGTATTAACAATACCCCTAGTAAGAGCGCAAGTAATCGATAAAGATGGTATCTTTTTGTCTTTTCCATCTTCGAAGAGGCTTCTTCTGTAAAAGGGACTCGCTTTCCTGTCACCAGTAACCTGTGGGTGTTCACAGTATAAGGTGTGCAAGTAATAAGTGTGACCAGATCCTGTTTTTCTCTGATTGCTAATGTATCTGTTTTTGTTGGAAGGACAACGATTTTCTCAACGACTTCATAAGCGAGCATACGACCATATACTTCAAGATAGAAACGGTCATTTTTCTCCATTTTTTCAAGATCTGTAAACAATTTTTTCTCAGCAACACCGCTATGGGCGGTAATGACGGAATGTGTACTTTCTCCTCCAATTGGAAAAGAGGTACCTTGTAGAACTGTCGCTCCTCTATCTAATAAAAGATCATTTGTTTCATCGAATAAAGGCAAGCTAACATTGATTTTCGGAATATAGATTGCTCCGATCATATGTTGTTCGTAGTATTCTTTTCCTGGATTTCGGACATCTCTAACCGCTTGTTCAAAAGGATCTTTGACTTGACCCATTCCTGGGATGGCTGCCGTACGAGCAAGCACCTGATTTTTCTTTTCTTGTACCGCTAATCGTTGCTCATTTTTTTCTTCTTTCTCTCGTGCAAGCTGTTTTTGATAATTCTCGATCCTTCTTTGGTCCAAATAATTGCTGAGAGCATCAGCTAAAAATGGATATGTAAAAACTGCAGCTCCTGTAAAAAACATCACTGCCATGAATAATTGTAATAATATACTGATTTTTGTTTGAGGTCTTTTCTCTGTTTTCTTTTTCATTTTCTTCACCTTCTTATTTAAAAAAACCGCAGCAACCTTTATAAAAACCGATTGCTGCAGCTTATTTTTGTTGCTTATACTTCAGACTTCATTTTAGATTTACGGTACCAGCTGTAGGCCCCAATCATCAAACTTAGACCGATCAGCAAGAATGCTAAGATCCCGTTTCCTCCAGTAGAAGGAAGAAATCCTTGTCTTACGTTTGGTACGCGTGCTGCTCCTGGATACTCATAGCCCACAATCACAAGTTCATCATCATAGCTACCAAGTTCTACATTGAATTCTGTGAAAGCTGCTTCACCTGTTGGTAAAACATATCCTTCTGGTGCTACTGTTTCTTTCATGAAATATGTTCCGTAATCTAATCCAACAACTTCGAAGTATCCTTGGTCATTTGAGACAAATTCTGTTGCCTCTACACTATTATCACTTATCCAATCGATTGTGATTTCTTCTGCATCAGCACCTGACTCATAAATAGGTAATCGTACGCCATCTTTATAGAAAACAGCATAAGCAGTTTTCTCTTCGTTCCACAATTCAAATCTTGCACCGTCTAGTAAAGCATTACTTGAAGCATCAAACTTTTCAAATCTTCTCCCGCCAGTCGTTACTTCTTCTGATGGTACGCGACGTTCGTTGTAGTCATACTCGTCACCTCTACCGATTTCGATCAACGCTGTATTGTTATGGAATTCGTCTGCATTGATGACTGCATTGACTTGTAAGTCATAGGTAACAGTTAATTCCCCGCCGCGATGATTCCCTAATTTTTCAAGCGTTGCTCTGTTCGGTATACCTCCTGTTTCAAGAATGATCTCCACGACAAAACCGTTACCCGCTTTTGTTACTGTATAATCAGTATCTTTTATCAGTGTTGTATCTCCTGCTTGTACAAGGATATCCTGATCAAAATAACTCAAACCTTCTGTTGGCGTATCTGTGATCGTGAAATGCGTGATGACTGTTCTATTGTCCTCATTGATTTCATCAATAAAGTAAGGAATCGGTGCAGTTATTGTATAAGAAACTGTTTTTCCTTTTTCCAAGTCAACATATCGGATCGTTTCTTCACCATTTTCATTGCGAATCGTCACTGTTCTAACGTCCGCTTCATCTACATTCATTTCTTTGGAAGAATCTTGGATTTCATTTTTAGGATACAAGTGTACATCGGTGTTGTACGTATCTTTCCAAGAGGTTCCATCCCATACACCGCCAATAATATCTGGCATCATAACTGGCATCATGACAACCATTGGAGACGCGATTCTTGAAATATGAGCTGGTGAATATGTTTCTAAGAAGAGATAGACTTTATCTCTTAATTCTCCCGTTGTTTCAGTTACCTGTACCTTTTCAAAAACAGCTTCACCATTTTCGCCAGTCGTCTGCTTATCTATACTTTCGATACCATAAGATACAAACCATGCTGCTGTGTGATCTGATTGGATCAAAGCAATCGCAGCAGCAGGTTCTAACCCATCATCATCTATGTCAGTTGTTCTAGGGTCATCTTTCAGCAAATTATAATAGACATCTGTAACATCAAACATTTCAAAATCGACGCCTGGAAGATTTTCATTGCCAAAATCATCTGATATCAACCCGCTGTTCGGTCGTTCTTCAGGCACAGTCGTGAATGCTTTTTTGTGTAATGTGATTGTCACTTCACTTGGTTTTTCCGTGACTTCTTCAGCGTGAACTAATTTTCCATTTCCAAAACTTCCTAAACCTACAGCTGCGAGCAACAGCGCACTCATCCCCATGGTCATCATTTTTTTATTCATTTTTTTCTCCCCGTTCTTTTTTTATTAATAAAACAGCACCTAACAACAAAAGGATTCCTAACAAAGAAATCAATGTTCTTGCTTCATTGGTTTGTGGAAATACGGACCCTTTCACAGGTTGATTTGGATTGCTTGGTCCACTTGGTTCTTTCGGTTTGTCCGTTGTTTCTTTTATGGTCTCGTTATACACGCGTGGTGTTGCTGATTCATAGGCAGAGGCTGGAACTTTTCCGGATTCCAATTCAGCCATCTTCTGCCCATTGACCATTACATATTGCGGCTGTCCTTCTGCATCCACCCAAGATTCAGGGACAATGACCTCGATTTGCTTACTTGCTTCGTCCATTTCGTACCCTTCTACACTTTTCAATTCCTCAAAATAATAGATACCAGAGGGCAAGAATCGTTGACCTGTCGTGACTAGACCGTCTTTATCTGAAATGAATTTGCTTACATTTTTATCATTCAAAGGATCGTTGTTTGCTGGTTTGATCCATTGATTTTTCAAGTCATTCGCAGGAGCCATGTCTAAATAATATTTTTCGCCTTCTATTATCTGATACAGAGCAAAAACAGCACCTTCTAATGGGCGTCCTTTTTCAGTTGTTCCTCTTTGTCGTCCATACTTGAAAAAGTATGGATCTCTTAAATAACCGACATTTTTAGGATAGATATGGATTTCTTGCAGTTCCTCGGTTGGTTCTGTTGGATGATAGATTGGCAAAACAGCAGCAATCGGGATCGCTGTTTGATCGATATCCACATTCAACCCGATTTCCGGATCAATTGATTCTTCAAAAATCAAATAAACTGCATCTCGATCTTGGTTTTTCTTAGGTACTTGGATGCGTGCAATCCCATCTCCTAATCCACCAACCGTATCTTTTCCAGTCGTTACCGATTCCCCAACCTGAGCAAGTCTTTCTTCTGTGATCAACTGACGGATATTGTTTCTGCTCGTTTCAGCGATTTGCTGGACGAATTCTCTAGAGGTCATGTTCTCAGCAGCTTTTTTGTCATGATAATAATCGGTCATATCGTAAACGGCGAATGTCGCTCCATTTAGCGGAACTGTCTGCGAAATGATATCTGCTGTTTTTCCCGCTTCCTCAGAGATAGCCAGACCGTCATTTTCATGGAATTCAAATTGGTCGTTATAATCGATATCTCGAATCATCCGTTTATGCAATACGAATTCCACAACGTCTTCCCCTAATTCTTCTGCCGACATCGTTTGAGGAAGAAGGACTGCTACAAATGGCAGTAAAACAAGTAATTGAAGCATCAAACACAACAGCTTTTTCATTACCTTGCCCCCTCCTTTTTAGATTGTCTGACATACAAACCATAGGCTGCACCGGCAAGTGCCACGAAGAATGCAGCAATCAGGATATAGAATAATCGTCCAGATCCCCCTGTAGCAGGCAATGGATTTTCAGGATCATTCCCGACACTAAGCTGTAGCCTGATTCGGTTCGTATCCAAAAGTTCATACTCTAATTCTTGCTGCAGATCAGGAGTCTCTGCTTCTTCGTTTGGATAATAAGAAATCTCAACTTTTAGTGTCCCGGATTCTTTTCCTGGAACGACCCGATCATTTTCCACTTCTGGTTCTTCTCGATAACTAATTTCTAAAATAAAGTAGCCTGGAAGTTTCCTGTAGCCGTCCGGCGACTTCACTTCCTTGATCCGATAGAATCCTTCCGTCAAATCCAAAGCATTGAATAGGGAAGAATCGTTTGGATCTGGTGCCAAGCCTCCGTCGATGAGTTCATAGTCTCCTGCACTATTTTGTTTCTCAATTGAAAATTCTGCGCCTTCAAGACGTCGACTACTCATACTGTCAACTTTCAAAAGTTCCAGATCGATTGGTGCTAGTTCATCTTCTAAGGTTACTTGTAATACACCATCGATGATGTCATAACCCTCCGGTAACGGATCAGTTTCGTCTTCGATGACTGTCTCTCCAATGACAAATTTCCCTTCTTCATTCAGTGCAAACTGGAATACTTGATCAGACAATTGATACCCATTTGGTGCAACAGATTCCGAAACTTCATATTCACCGATAGACAAACGGAGTGGTTGACTGTATTCTAAATCGACGTACTTCTCTACACCGATCGTATAAAGATAGAAGTAACCGATTCCAGACAAACGTTTCGTTTCTTCTGGTTCTAATGGGTTGCCTGTGTATGCTCGATACAGCGGGAAGGAAGAATCTCCTATTTTCCTAATGTCAAAACCTGCACCATTTAAAGGATTACCTTCATGATCTAATTTTCTAACCCGGATCTCCCGGTAATCAAACGTATTGTAAGCAGTGAATGCCACCCATAATCGGCCCTCTTCGTCTGTTGAATGGGTAAGATATTGCCAATTTTCTTCACCTGTTCGTCTAAGCTGGATGATGCCTGTTTCATTGTCGTAAAGTCGCAAGATCCATGTGTCGTTTTCGCTAGGTTCTTTGAAACCTTCTGGGCTTTGACTTTCAACGATTTTGTATTCTGCATAGTTGGCATTTTCTTCACTGTCCGTATGAATAAATGAATCTGGTTCTCCAATAGGATGAATGACTTTCTCACCCTCCACGAGCAAATATTCTCCATTTTCATTTACTGAATAGAACGTGAGCATTCCTTTCTCTTCGTCTGCTTCATTTGCACCAGAGATTCCTTTAGCTACCGGCGTTCCAATTTCAAGTCCGCTTCCATCGGTTTGATAAAGTTCAAACTCTGCCCCATTGATTGGCGTAGTGCTTCCTTCAATTAATTTATTGATGTTCATGTGGACTGGCTTGAATTCATTCCGCATTTCCAGTTTGACATACAAGTCTTCATAATCCGTTTCGTCCTCATTGACATTTTGAACAATTGAAAGTTTGTGGTATTCGCCTTCATAATAAGAATCAGGATCGCTACCTTCTTCTCCACCAACTCTTACTCCTGAAGTATTTGCTGCTACCAACTCATAGTGACCAAGCGCTGTATCTCCGCTGGAACTATATTTTTTGATTTGGAATTGATACGTCTCATCCACTAACTGATAACGTGGCGGTCCAGCGATCTCTCTGATCCAGAAAATATCACTGACAGCACCTGTTTCATCCCCCAGCACAGGGATCTTCGTTTCAAAGATTGCGAGTCCATCGTTGGTAGTTGTTCTCGTTTCAATCGGTTCCACATCCCCGCTATCCGGGTCCTGATCATATAGAGCAAATTCGACTCCTGCTAAAGGTTCCCCATTTTGCCCTGTTTTGCTAACTTGCAAATTACGGTCTTTGTGTCCATAACGAATAGAGGACGTTGGGAAATACATTCGACCAGATGTGATATCGTTATCATAATCTTCCAGATTTTGGATATATGCCTGATTATTTACAGCATAGAAATTCCCGTCTTGTGCACCTGCATCCAGTTTTACTTGATACTTGATCCTGACCATTTCCCCTTCACCTAAAGAAATCGGAGAAAATTTATAGGCTTGATTTTCTCGTCCGACATACGTTGTCGGTGTCGCCACTACTTCTGGCGGTGCTTGCCCATGACGTGTGACATCCCATATTTCTGGTTCTTGGTACTTCATGCCATTTTCTCCTGGATCTAGATGGTAAAACTGAATATCCGCCGATCTGCCAGCTCCAAACGGTGAAACATTAAATCCAGTTTCATCATAAAGTGTGGCTTGTTGGATCGTTTTCTTGAAAGTAGAGGAGATGTCCTCCAAGGCTGTAATGATGTCATTCTTGTTGTTCGCATCGTAATAACGCGGTGTTGTGCCATCATCGTTTAAATCAGCAATGTTTTTTAATACATTTCGTCCAATTGCATCGAGCCGCTGTCTGCCGGCAACACTTCCGTCAATGCCTAACCCAATGGAGAAAATACTTGGTGGGTTCTCTTGGTACTTGTTTTTCAGCCAATGATGATATGCAACAGTATTGATGGCAGATGATTTTTCTTGGGTATCCGGTTCTCCTGTAGTACCATTGCTAGCAGCACCAGTACCAACCCAGTGAAACGCTTTATCATCACCTTCTTTTACTTCTCCGTAACGATAATTATAATCCCACGTATCTTCTGGACGATTAAATTCTGAAGGATAGACAACAGGATAACTAAAACCTGCCCCTGATGTATTTCCAGAATATGTTTCAAAGTTTTTAAATAAATCGCCTGTATCTCGAGCGATCATATTATTCATAACTGCCCAGTTGGTAAAATCTGGTCTGTTACTTCTTTCAATTGGAGCATAACTGAAGGTGGGTGTTCCGTCTCCTACGACGATCAGGATCTTTTCGGGATTTCTATTTTCTCCGCCATTATCCGCGTACAATGTTTCATAGCCATTTTTAAGTCCTAGTGTAAGCGGCGTTCCTCCGATGGGTGTACGATTTAGTGCTGTATTCTCACTTCCCGTTAAACGATTGATGTCATTTGTCAACGGAAAGATGTCCGAACTGATTTGTTCCTGGTTATTGATGACTGTACTATTATGATAAAAATTCACCATACCGATCCGAATATCCATATTTGGGTCGGATAGCAGATTTTCACTAATTTCATTTACTGCTTCTATCAGTGCCGCATTTTTACTCTGACCTCCGCCTTCTAGTGTCCCCTCATTCATACTGGCTGATTTATCTAGAACAAAAACGATATCGATCGGGCTGATTTCTTGTTTCTCACTTCCGATCACATCTAGATAAACGTTATAAAGTGTCGTTGCATCTTCAGGATGTAGATCAGATGTTGGGTTGTTTGATAGAACAGGTTCTACCCATTTTTTGATATACGCTCCGTTATAATCCAAGTAACTGTTTTCAAAATTCCGTTCATCTCCCCAAAGCTGAACGGTTTGAGCCGGAACATTTACATCTTCTTCACCTGCAGTTGATCCATTATCAGCCGCATAGTCATAATTTCGCCAGTTCGCTCCCCCGATTGTGTAATCACTATCATCGATCAAGTTCTCTCCATCATATGGTGAGCCTTTTTCTCCCTGATAGCGTTCATTGCTTTGTGACCAATTTCCTAATACTTTTGTATAGTCATTCGTTGTAAATCGTGGATAGCGGTGCTGATCGTTTTCAGCTATTCCGCTAGGATAGATATATTCATATGGATCTTGCGTAGCTGTTGGTCCAAGACGTTCTAAAATACCGTTGAATAACCGGCGTTGAATGCGTTGGAGTGCTTGACCGCTGGGCACGATTGGTGTGTCCAGCTCTTCCGTTTCATTTTCTTCGCTACGTTGATTTTCAGCGGAATCCTCTGTATCTGTTTCATTTTCTTGTAATTCTTGATTAGCTATTCTTTCATCGACCACCACTTGAAGAGGTAGTTCCCCTTCATTCACATCTGGAATCTTTTCTGTTTCAAAAACCAATGTGCCGGTCTCAGCTTCTTTTGAATAAAATTTTCCGACATACCATTCTTGACCATCGATTGTCTCGACTTTTAAGTCTTCTCCATCTTCATCGTAAGAGGAGAGACCTGTTCCCCGAACGTTTTTTACGGTACCAATACCGGCAGCAGCTGTATCGATTGCTAAACGTATTCTACCTTCGTTCGCACTCTCTTTCTTTTCAAAAGCCAGATGCCATTCAAACGTTTCTTCTTTTTCGATATACCTCCCTTCGATTTTTGCATAATCCTCATCTAGAAATACCTCATCCTCCTTCACTTCTGTTGACTCAGCAGCTACATCCAATGCTGTCATATGATAGACAGACTGGAAATACGGTCCAAATAGCAGACTGACAGCTGCTAACTGCAAAAGCTTCAATTTTATCCCTTTCACATTCTTATACTCCTTTCTAAAACATGTGTCTTCTTTCACAACAAACACCAAAAACAACGTCTATCTAATTATAATCTAATTTAATTTTAACTTTAAATCAAATAATATCCATTTTAGTTAAAAAACACCAATTATACAACATTTATTATTAAAATTAGATTATAAAGTTTTATAATGTTCTCATTTAACAGAACTTAAGTTATTAAGACAGGTAAATAATCCCCGACTGTTTCCCTGAAAAACAAAAAAATAAAGCACAAATGCGTATTTACGCACTCATGCTTTATTCATACAATTGATTCAGATAACGGCAGCACACAAGATGCCGATAACACTTCCTAAAATAGCTCCTCCTAAAACATCAGTAGGATAATGTAAAAGTAAAAAAATTCTTGAATAAGCGATCAAACAAGCAAATAGAAAAGCTAATATTCCTGCAATACGACTTAACTCGAACAACGCTGCTACAGATAAAAAAGCAAGTGCCGTATGCCCTGAAGGAAAAGAAGAAGTCTTCGGTTTGCTTGTGTAAAGGATAAGCCGACGATTTTTTTCATAGGGTCGTTTCCGCCTTGTCGTTTTTTTAATGAGAAGTAGACCAACAAAAAAATAGATTAGACTGCCTATAAGAATAGCTAGACCATATTCTCTTGTATCAGGTACCAAAACTAAAACCGTAGCAAGGAGCAGCCAAATAAAACCGCCATTAGAGATATTACTGATAAATTTCAAGAAATTGATTTTCCTATTGTCCGTTTCTCGTTGCTTAGCGAACTTATTGATAATACGATCATCGATTTTAGCAATCAAACGCAGCATGTTATTCCTCCTTTTTAAGACCCTTTTCTTGCGTACGATGGATAAAAAGCAGGACTTGAAAATAAAACAAGAAGCTAAAACCTAATAAAGCAAGGTAGATTGGTCCTGCAAACCATAATACAATCAGAAGTATCGACGTGCCTGCTAAATAAAAAAGTGCACTTTTAAAATCATTAAAAAACAAGAAAAATGCTGCAATCCAAGAGACTTCTTTTTGATTTTCCAGTTGAAGCAAGATTTTGTAACTAAAAAGAACCGCACTTAATAGAAGCAAAAACAACGTAGTATACATCAATGTATAGCCAATTCTCCCACCCCAATAATGGAAAATCCGATAATCGATGAATAAAAGAAAAAAATAACTACTTGCTAAACTATCTTGCTTTCCATAAAGAGAAATATTCTCACGGAACTTCTTCCAGTATAATGAACTGAGCTTTTTCTCTTTATTTTTTTTGTAATAATAAATCATATACAGAACTGTTCGACTTGCAGATCCCAATGTGAAAACAGGCAAGACGCACAGGAACCACAGTAGCTGTAACTGGATAAGACGTGGTATCCATTCAATGATTTCTAAGAAATAATCATTGGCTCTTTTACCAATCGACCGATTCATCATCCTTTTGATCCTCCTGTCAAATCCATTCCTTCAATGAAATAACGTTGTGCAAAAAAGAACAGCAAGATCGTCGGGATCAAGACAAGTGTTGCTCCTGCCATCAGATAATTCCATTGTGTCGTCGCTTGGTTCTGAAAAACTTGCAAGCCAATCTGCAACGTGTATTTTTCTTGATCTTGGATATATAAAAGAGGACCTAAGAAATCATTCCAAGCCGCATTGAAGGAATTGATTGCAATCGTGATCAAAGCAGGTTTCGTCAATGGAAGCATCAAATGACTCCAAATATACAAATGATTCGCTCCGTCGATTTCAGCAGCTTCGATCAATTCATTATTGATCGATAAGTAAAATTGACGCATCAGAAATATATTGAACGCATTGCCGAAGAACGATGGAACGATCAGGGGCAAATAAGTACCTACCCAGCCGATCTTGGAGAATAATACATATTGAGGAATCATCGTTACAAAACCTGGGATCATCATCGTAGAAAGAACCAAAGCAAACATCAGCTTTTTCCCAGGAAAATCAAGCTTCGCAAATCCATAAGCAATAAAAGAATTCGAAAGGACATTACCAATCACTACTAGCACAGTGATGAATAATGTATTTCTTGCATAGCGCCAAAAAGGAAATGCGGCAATCGTATCCAGATAGTTTTCCCATACGATTTTTTCTGGGAAAAAGGTCGGAGGATAACGAACGATTTCTTCCATTGGTTTCAATGAAGTAAATACCATCCAAAGCAATGGAATGAGCAAAATAATTCCTATTACCGTCATAAGCACATAGCTTAGCATTTTTTTTGATTGCCGATTCACACTGGTCTTTTTAAAATAATCCATCATTTGCCGTCACCTCCAGAATAATAGACCCATTTAGGTGCAAGCTTCAAATTGACAAAAGTCAGAACCAAAACGATCAGAAATAGGATCATCGACATAGCCATCGCATACCCCATATCAAAAGCGACGAACGCCTTGTTCCACATATGCAGATTATAAAAAAGCAAGGAATTTGCAGGCCCACCTGTTCCATTTTTCGTCATGACATAAGCTTCTTGAAAAATTTGGAAAGAACCGATCGTAGAGGTGATCACATCGTAAAAAATAATAGGAGTGATTAATGGCAAAGTAATACTTTTGAACTTTCCCCAAACGCCTGCTCCATCGATTTCTGCTGATTCATATAAAGATCTAGGAACATTTTGTAATGTAGCTAAGTAAAGTAGCATTGCTCCTCCAGAGCTCCATATTTTCATCAAAATCAACGCTGGTTTCGTCCATTGTGGATCAAACAACCAAGCTGGTCCAGGGATGTGGAACCAGCCCAGAAATGTGTTGATCAATCCTGCAGATGGAGAAAGCAGCTGCATCCATAAGATGTAGACTGCTACTCCTGATAAGACTGCCGGTAAATAGAAAACTGTACGGAATACACTGATTCCTTTGATTTTTTGATTGAGTACTGTGGCTAAAAACACACTGAAAATCGTCGTCAGCGGTACATTGAAGATGACGAAATAAACGGTGTTGTATAACGATTTCCAAAATAAATCGTCATGAACGAACATTCTTTTGAAATTTGCTAGACCAATGAAATTCATCTTGGATGTCAAATTATAATCGGTGAAACTACCAATAACTGAAAAAAGCATAGGCCCTAGCATAAAGATTAAAAAACCGATAATAAAAGGCGAGATAAATAAATAGGCCCATCTTGCTTCTTTTTTCTTTCGGATAGATAAACGCTTCAAATTTTCTTGCCTCCTCTTTACCTAGACAGTCAAAAACGGATTATTGATTTTGCTTGACTAAGTTCTCTACTGCTTTTTGTGCATCTGCCAATCCTTCTTTTGCTGATTTTGTTCCTAAAAGAATCTGGTCGATCTGTTCATTCACTAATGTCGTATAATCCGGTGCATCTAAAGGAACTGGTGTGATCACCGTATTTTTAAAGTTTTCGTCCGCCATTTGATAGATCATTTTCCCTTTGTCCGTTAGGTTGTCATTATTCACTAAATTCTCGTTGGCTGTCTTGCTTGCCATGATGTCAAAACTTTTTTCGCCGAATTTTTCTTGTACTTCTGGAGAAGAAAGATATTTGATGAATTCATAAGAGGCTTCAGGATCTTTTGCTCCGTATGGTACTTCCAAGACGAATCCGCCACCCCATGACCAATGACCTGAACCTTCCTCTTTTTCTGGAAGCTGCATCACGCCAAAATCAAAATCATCCGGTGCGTTTTCCATCAAGCTAGAGTAATAATTGATGTTTTGGGCGCGCATGGCTACTAATCCAGAAATAAATGGATCAGACACACCAGAACCAAATTCTGCTTCTAATTTGTTGATTGTATTTTTTCCATAATAATCCTGCCAGTCTTGAATCCATTCCAAGGCTTCCACTTTGTTTTTAGTATCAATCTTGACTTTTTCGTCCTTATCAAACCAACTAGTCCCGTTGTCTGCGTTTAGCGCCCATACATCCGCGCCTAAATTCCATAATGGATAAAAACCGATACGCGTAAACTCTTTTCCATCTTTTTTATCTAGTTTACGTGCTGTTTCTTCTAATTCATCCCAAGTTGTCGGTAGATCTTGTTCGCTGATTCCAGCTTCTTTAAATAACTTTTTATTATAAAAAATGACTTGTGTATCTGTATTGAATGGGATGGCATAAGGATCACCTTTATATTCTACTGTATCCCAAAGCTGCGGATAAAAATCCTTAGAAGTGTCTTTATCTACATACTCAGAGAGATTGGTTGCTTGCTGTGCTTCTGCTCTTTGCGCAACGGAATTTATGTCCTGTACAATAACATCAGGTGCATTTCCAGCCGTTATTGCAGATAAAGATTTGGTCCAAATATCCCCCCATGGCTGATACTTATAATTTACATGGATCTCGTCTTGTGATTGGTTGAAATCCTCAATGATTTCTTCGATGGCTTCTTTTCGTGCGCCCGACCCCCAAAAGGACCAGAAATCAATATTTTTTCTTCCATCACTTGTTTTTTCAGAAGAATTTGCTGCACTTGAGCTGGCATCGCTTGTATTACTTGATCCGCATCCTCCTAATAAAAACAATGCTGAACTTGCCAACAATCCTGTAAACAATATTTTTTTCATATTTTACCTCCAAATTTTAATGTAACCGATATCGGTTTTAATATAACGATATCATTTTGTTCTGAAAATAACAATTTATAAGGTATGATCATCGAAAAATTATTAATGATACCAACACTTTATATAATTCGCGAGCGTTTTCTTTGAATTTTTTAATTTTTCATAGCAGAATGAGAATGTATTAAAAAAAGATTAGGAGGAATTTTGATGTTTAGACACCAGAAAGAATTGCAGTTTGAGGCAAAACCAGATCGTCCGAATCCATTAATCGCGAAATATCTGCAGGAGCTGATCGGCGGCCAATATGGCGAGATGAGTGTAGCTATGCAGTACCTGTTCCAAGGTTGGAGCTGCCGAGGAGAAGAAAAATATAAAGATATGCTGATGGACATTGCAACAGAAGAAATCGGCCACGTGGAAATGTTGGCGACAATGGTTGCTCGTTTATTAGAGGGTGCGCCTGTTGAAGATCAAGAAGCAGCAATGCAAAAAGATCCAACAATTGGTGCCATTATCTCTGGAATGAATCCACAGCACGCGATCGTAGCTGGCTTAGGACCTCGTCCTGCTGACAGCGTGGGCAATCCATGGAGCGGTGCCTATATCATTGCGAGTGGCAACTTGTTAGCAGATTTTAGAGCTAATTTAAATGCCGAATCACAAGGAAGACTTCAAGTAGCACGTATTTACGAAATGATTGATGATCGTGGCGTAAAAGATATGCTGTCTGTTCTCCTTGCAAGAGATAGTTATCATCAAAATCTATGGGAATGTGCAGTGAAAGAATTAGAAGAAAAAGAAGGTTCGATCTTAGTCCCAAGTACTTTCCCACGTGACAAAGAACGAAAAGACATTGCTTATGACTTCTATAACTTCTCAGAGGGAGACCAAAGTAGTGAAGGTTCTTGGGCTAGTGGCAAAGCACTGGACGGAGAAGGCGAATATCAATGGTTGAAAGAACCTAAGATCGAAGGCGCTGCACCAAAATTAGAACCAGTAACACCAAAAATGTATGGGACACCTCCATTCAAGAAATAAGAAAAAAGGTTGTGACAAGATTTTTGTCACAACCTTTTTATTGTATTAGAAACGACTTTCCTATTGGCTCGCTTTAAATTTCTTGAAAAATAAATTTCCTTCAGCAGTTAAGCGAACACCTCTGTTTTCTGGATTCAATGTGATATATTCTTTCTCTTTACACCATCGGAAAAACGCGTTCCCGAGATTTCCTCCTAAATGAAATGTTCGTTCTGTCCAATCTAAGCAAGGTTTCACAAGTGCTCCAGATTGTTTTTTCAGTGCGTCAATATCTATTCCTAAGTCTTTGAAATAACAAACGCCTTCTTCTGTAAGTTCCACATGATGGTTTTCCATCACAAGATAGTTGTTGTGAATGTCACTTTTCTATTTAAATGGCAAAAATTTTTAGTATTAAATGACAAAAGCTACCAATTTTTGGTAGCTTTTTATATACCTATCACTAAACTATCTCTTGCTGCTTCGACAACTTCTACAGTAATCTTATCTATTTGATTGATTCTTAAAATACGATCAATCTATGCAAATAAACGATGAATAAGCCTAAAATTTCCTTTTGTAATTTTAATGATAGTTGTGATAGCCTCATAATCAGAAAAATCTTCTAACTTAATATCAATTCCTAAGTCTGACCACTTGTATTTCAAAATATGATGTGTTTCATCCTTACTAAGGTTATCAAATTCATGAGCAAATCCTATGCGAGAGTAAAGTTGCGGATAACGAGACAACCTTTTTTCAATACCAGGCATACCGTTAAGAACCATTGCCAGATCATTTCTATCATAAATATCTCTTAGCTGTTCTAAATGCTGAAGCTTTAAACGATCAATTTCATCGACAATAATTAAATCAATTGCTTCATAGGTTTTAGGAACAGAAGGATCTTCTTGATTGTATTTTAGTACCATATGCATTGCTTTAGTCAGACCTATTCTACTAGTTATTGTGTTAATATCAGAACTGACACGAGACATCTTTTCAGTTGGTGCAGTATAAAAAACTTTATTTACACTTAATATTTCATCTGTTGCATTTTTTCCAATATCATCAGCACGATGCTAGGCAATTTGTTTTTCTATATTATCCCAATTACAGTAATACCTCGAAGATAATGTTTTACCTACGCCAGGAGCACCATAGCAAATTCCAATATACTTATATTTAATACATGCGTCACAAAATTCAGCAAATCGTTTATATTCTTTTGTTTCAATAAAGGTTTTATTCATTATAGTACCTCTTTAAAGCTGATTTCTTAGGTGGGGTAGTTATTTCTTCATACTTTTTCTCTTCAATTAATAATTCTACAGAACTTGGTACTTGTATTTTTTGTTTTAATAATTTTTTTCGTTTATTTCTAGCAAAAATTAAATCATCCATATTAATTTCATAATTTGAAATATCTGGAGAAATGGCATTACAAAGAAACTGATTCTTATAAAATACTCTAATTTCTGCCAAATCATTTGGCGTATAACGGATTAAAACAGGTTCTCCAACAAACGCAGATAAATTAGGATTAGTATATCGTAATCCTTGGAAATGAATTCCATCAGAGTGGACTTTTCGAGTTTTGGGAATTTCTAATAACAACAAATCTAACTCTTCTAAACTATTAGGCATATTCGGTAAAAATAATTGCTCACTCCATTTTTTTATCGGACTTACTTTAATAGAAGAATGATTTGTTTGATTATATTCATTGATAAGAAAGCAGTGTAATTTCTCTTTAAATTCTGGAATAGTTAATAATTTTCGTTTCAGTTATTTTCAATATAATCTGGTAATCCTTCTAAAAGCATTTGGTTAATTGTCTGGAAAAAACGCTCAATTTTCCCACGCCCTCTTGGAATTCCTAGGGCAGAAAAACTCAAATAATAACTAGCCACAGCTCGACTATAATCATCCAATATAATAGTCAACCAGGGACGATTTATATTCCCTTTTTCATCAAGTAAATTGATATCTAATAAGGTATGACTGCTTGCCAAATTTCATTCGGTCTTGTTGCTTCTCTTATAGCAATTAAATCATAATTCTCTTTATATATTTTCTCTCCCTCATGGGTTAACTGAATGAGACTTTTGGGAATACTTTTCCGTAATTTATAAATTTGAGAATAACTTGGCATATCCAATTTGTTCTCTTTACAATAGGAAACAATTTTTCGAGATAATGTCTTTGTACTTATTTTTTTGTGTCTCAATACCAATTCTTCTATTTTTTGTCTAACTTCTTCTGAAACCCTAATTTGCTCAAAATCAGTTCGTATCTTCCTAATTAAACCAACTAGACCATCATGTTCATATTTTTGTACCCAGCGATAGAGTGTACGAGTAGGTACTTTATTTTTAATAGCTATTTCTTTTATCGTTTTTTGTTTATTAAGATAAGGCTCAATAATTTTATATTTTTTCATCGCATCTATTCTTTGCTGTTCTGAAAAACTAGTGAGCGTTTGTTTTTCCATCTTTTCCCTCCATTTTATCTAAATAACGATAAATCGTTGTTCGAGAAACATTCCAACGTTCGGCAATAGTTTTAATAGGTGTTCCACTATCAACTAGAGTCTTTAATAATTCTAAGTCTTGTGCTTTTAATTTTTCAGGACGTCCTCCAAATCGCCCTCTTGCTCGAGCTGCTGCTCGTCCTGCTGCGGATCTTTCTAAAATCAGGTTGCGTTCAAATTCTGCGAATGCTGCAAACAAATGAAACATTAGCTGACCAGTCGAACTAGATTTATCCATTGTAATATTTTCCTGAAGACTATGAAAACTTACGCCGCGTTCATTCAATCGATTGACAATTGAAATCAAATCTTCCATATTCCGTCCTAATCGATCCAATCGCCAAACGACAAGTGTATCGCCAGAGCGAACAAAATCAATCACCATTTCTAATCCTGGTCGATTACTTTTTGCCCCACTCATATGATCGGTAAAAATTTTTTCACAACCAAATTTATTTAGGCTGTCTTCTTGTAAATCCAAATTTTGTAAACCAGTAGATACCCGGGCGTATCCTATTTTCAAAAAAATCACTCCCTCATTAATTTTATTGTAACATAACTTTATACCGATGGTATAAATGAACATAGATTTTGATATGGGTTTATGAACACATAATAGAATCAAAATTATAGAAATAAGATAAAAAAATAGACTGTTCAGAAACGCCTGATTTTCTGTTCACTCTATTTATGAGCTTCATTCAGTATAGAAACAAAATAATGAATATAAAGCAAATAAATATAGGATAGGTTTTACTTATTCTTCACTGCTGCTATTTTACTAGGAAATCCTACGACAATTTTGGGATTACTTTTTTTCTTCCTGAAGACAAAAAGATGCACTTATATACAAATAAAAACTCCCTATATAGTAGTTAGGGAGTTTTATATCTTATCAACGCATCATTGAGGGGATTTTACTTTTATGTGAATATCATACGTTATTATCAATTATATTGTAAAGCATTTCCACGTGACAGTTTCCCATCTTGCATGGTGTAAACTTGGTCGACTTTATCAAGTAAACGCATGTCATGGGTAATCATAACCACACCTCGATTATACTCGTGAGCAATTCGTGCAAGTAGATCAACAACTTGATGCGCACGTTCTGTATCAAGGCTAGCTGTGGGTTCATCAGCTAATATGATGCTTGGGTTATTATATAATGCGCGAGCAATTGCTGCTCTTTGTCGCTCTCCACCGGATAAATCTTTCGGATAAGATCGTAATACCTTGTTTAGATCCAGCAGATCTAATAGTTCTTCACGATTCATTTTTTTTGAATTTGGCTTGTCTAAACGATCTATTAAATCTAACTGTTCTTGAACATTCAAAAATGGAATCAAATTTGATGCTTGTAAGATAAAGCCAAATTCCTTAAAACGCAAAGTTGTTTTTTCTTTTTCAGTCATTTGTGTTGTTTCTTTATTTTTTATAATTATTTGACCACTAGTTGGTGTTTGCAAATTTCCTAGTGTCGTCAAGAAAGTTGTTTTTCCTGATCCTGAAGGACCAACAATAGCAGTAAACTCTCCTTCCTTTAATTCAAAATTGGTAGGGAATAGAGCTTGTGTTAATGTATGTCCACTTCCATATGTCTTGGTGACATTCTTCATTTCTACTAAATTCATTGTTTATTCTCCAATCGCTTCTATAGGATCAATTTTCAAAATCTTAGGCAACGAGATTAGCCCTCCCAAAAGAGCCATTATAATGATTGCTAAACCTAGAAGTGAATAGGCTAGCCAGCTAGGATAAAAGAAAAGGGTTGCCGGTAAAACAAATTTTACTGCCCATACGCCAATAAGTGCCATTAAAACACCCATACCTGATAAAACGAATATTTGACAAAATAGAGACCAGATAATTGTTTTGGATTGAATACCTTGTGCACGCATAATGCCATAAAGCCCTAGTTTTTGAATCATGATAATGTAAATGAAAATACCGACTACTAAACAAGTAATAACTACCAGAGCTATAATCATTCCCATAAACACATTTACTTCCGGTGTGTAGCCAGGAATATTACTGATCATATCTTGTTCGGTTACTTGTACTAAGCCCTCCCCAGAGACATCAACATCATTGTTTAGAACAATTGCTGAAATGGTTTTGGTTGTTTTATCCGTATGCTGTAACTTCCAGTAGGTAGACAAATCAGTATAAATGACCGGCACGGTAAAAAATTTACTGTCATTCGTTATACCGACGACTTTATATTCGTCAGTACTTCCATTTAACTGTATCTGATCGCCTATTTTAATATTATAATTTTCCATCGATTGATCAATGATAACTTCATTCTTACTTTCAGGATAATGACCTTCAATAAGTTTAGGGGCAATAAAACTGTTCCAATTTTGAGCAAAAATTGAGATATTCACTGTCGTATCATCATTTTTTAGATTTGTTACAGCAAACATATATCCTAGGGGGACCGCGTCATCTGACAACTTATCTTTATAGTTATCTTCAGTAATAAAGGAGGCTGTTAGATTCTTATTTGCATATTTTGAGAGTACTACTCCTGTTGAATCCCAGTTATCCGCTGCGGTTCGGTTATCTCGAACTAAACCAATTGCTAGGCTTGTCATAAAGAAGACCATAAACGATATAAGGAAAACTGTAACTAGGACAAGGCTGTAACGAAGTTTATTGTGTAAAATTTCTTTTATTGCAAGATACATTATTTTTATTCCTTTCTATTTTTAACTCCATTGTAAATTAAGTCTACAATTTCTTCTAAACGTTGATTTTGTTGCTGTTCAGTCATTTTTTTATTAAAAATCAGACATTGAACAAACAACATAAGAATCTGACTGGCAATCGCTGAGAACAAGCTCGTTAACGTGATTTTTTCATCTATTTTCGAAAAAAGGGAATGTTCTCTTGTCCAATTATTCTTATTATTGGAATCAATATATGAGAAAAAATCTTGTTGTAACTCTTCGTTTATTAGTATTTCGGACAAGAAAATTAAGACAATCTCTTTATTTTCCATTAGAAATTGATAACGATTAAAAACGATGTAATGAATAATCTCTTTTACTTCTGCTTTTTTTTCAAGATCTTCAAAAAAATCGGAAGTAAAAGCAGGTAATATATGATCTAAAATAGGTGTAAGTAAATTCATCGTTAAATCATGCTTATTTGTAAAAAACTTAAAAATTAGCGCTTTTGAAAAACCGGCTTCTTTCGCGATTTGACTGGTTGAAGTGTTGGATATTCCTTGTTTTGAATAAAGTCTAATAGTAGCTTCTAATATTTTCCGCTTATTCTCTGGCATTTCAGCCATATTTAGCCACTGTTCATAATTCGTCATAATCGTTTCTGACATTTCATACCTACTTTCTATAATATCCCATATCGTGACCGATCGGTCACGATGTGGGATTATAATATCATCTAAAAGTAAATTAGTCAAAAAAAACGCCTAATGCAATTTATGCTGATAAATACCTAAATCTATATGTTACTTAATAGGAACTTATTTCTAATGAAAAAAAGCTGATTTTATGTACACTTCATACTAGTGTACATTTAAGTTGTTTTAAGCTATTATATTTATATACTTAAAATTACTTATTTTTGATGGGAGTTCAATAGGTGAATCAACAAAAAAGATTGCTGATAATAATGGAAAGACTAAAAAAAGAACAATCGTTAACTTTACAAGACATTATGCAACTTACAGGTGCTTCTAGAGACACGGCTAGAAGAGATACAATAAAACTAGCGGATAACAACCTTGTGATTAGAACTTACGGAGGTATCAGTTTAGCAAATTCGTTTAATAAAATAGATGGATATTTAGGAAGAACAGATCAAGAACTTCAAGTGAAAAAGCAAATTGCTAAAGAAGCAAGTAAACTATTACTTGAAAAGCAAACCGTATATTTAGATGTGTCGACCACAATCTCACTTTTGCCTCAATATTTAGCGAATAGAAACATAAACTTGGCTGTGACAAACTCGATTGACATTGCCGATCAATTCTTAAAGACCACTTCAATCCCTACTACGATTCTTGGAGGAACATTAAATAAAGAAAGCCGTTCAGTTACTGGTGGATACCCAATCTGGGAATTAACTAAGTATCGGTTTGATATTTCTTTCTTAAGTTGTGCGGGTATAAATAATCAGGGAATCTATTATGCCCATGAAGAAGACATCGCAATGAAACAGGTAGTTAGAGAGAAAAGTAACAAAATCGTATTACTATGTGATCATACAAAAATCAATTTATCACATAATTACCTTGTCTACTCGTTTGAAGAAATTGATTATTTGATAACCGATAAAAAAATTCCTGAAGAATTAGCCGTTAGAATAGGAAAGAGCAAAATCATCTACACAAAGGAGAATAGCTATGATTAAAACGATATTATTTGATGTTGATGGAACGATTATTGATACAGAATATGTTATGACACATTCTCTGCAAAAAACATTGCGTGAAGAATTAGAGAAGGAAATCCCGATTAAAGAATTACATTATATTTTAGGTATTCCTGGAAGAGAAGCTATTAAAAAGTTTGTAAATACTGAAGAAGAAGAGGAAACTCTCTTATCAAAATGGGGTGAAAACGTACTTTTATTAGCAGACAATGCTCAAGTTTTTCCGCATATAGAAGAAACATTACAGACATTGCATGTAAAAGGGATTCAATTAGGACTTGTCACATCTAAAACAAAAGAAGAAATGAAAAATGAGTTTGATCGATTTAATTTAAATCAGTATTTTGATATACAAATTACAGCTTCAGATACTAAGTTGCATAAACCTTTTCCGGACCCCATACAAAAGGCAATTGATGAATTGGGCATGAAAAAAGAAGAGACGATTTACATTGGTGATTCATTATATGACATGCAAAGTGCGAAATCTTGTGGAGTCACTTTTGGTTTAGCTAAATGGGGTGCTAAAAACATTGAATCATTTCAAAGTGTAGATATAATTATTGATTCTCCTCAAGAAATACTTGATTTGTTAGAAAAATAGGCAAAGAGCGTGAGATAAGGATAGGGTTTCACGCTCTTTGTTTTTCGCCATTTAAAGATTGAAATTTTTGCCATTTAAAAAGAAAAGTGACAGTTGTGAAGGAGAAAGTTGAAAAAAACTACACCTATCACACCGGCTAAATGCCGATAACAAGATCTTCCTGCTTTTAATTCACTATATTCTTTGTTTTCATTAAATGATTTGATCGATTTAACCGGACTAACTACCATAAGATTTTCTAACAAATCAGCGATTTCCAGAGATGATAATCGATAATAGACATTTCCTCCCTGTTTATAAGACATCACCCAATCAAGAGAATGAAGTTTTTTTATACGATAAGATGCCGTGTGATCTTTTATTTTTGCTTTCTTTGCTAGTTCATGTACAGTATGGAACCTTCCATCCATCAATAAAGTAAGGATCTCAAGTCGCGAATGATCTGCTAAGAGTTTAGTCGTTTGCTGAAGATCAGGAAATCCAGCCATTTTTTCTATCCTTTCACACATCGATGAGCATCGAGGAATAAGCTTAGTATACTATATTCAGAGGTGAGGATTATGTTTAAAAAAATGGAAAAAAGTTTCTATTACGGATTTCCCGTCGTGCTGATGACGACTAAGGATGAGAAGAAGGGATTTTACATGATCCAACTCATATCAATGTGGATAAATGGCAACCTCTTATCTATAAATTCAGGGAATATACAACTGCCAACCAGTCGTTAAGTTTGAATTTTAGATTCCAAGAATTCAAAGAGTCGTAATGATAAACATCGTTAGGTATAAACAAAAAAAAGACTCGCAGCACGAGTAAAAAACAAATAGAAGCTATAAGGTCGAATGTGACTCTATAGATGCAGTATATGCAGCTTATGAGCATTTCTTCTGTTCTCTTTATTTTTGGGATCTGTGCTGAAGTCTTTTTTGTTTTTTGCCGCTCTTTCTTTGAAAAATCGATTCTGTTATACCTTCTCCATTACTAATTCAGGCATCTGCTGAGTAATGATTTTTCGCGCAAAAGAAATATCTGTTACCCAAGGTTCGATTTGTTCTTCATTCAAGACAAGCGGCATTCGGTCATGGATTGGTGCAACTGTGCGATTAGGTTCAGTAGTCATTATGATCGATTCTGCTGTTTTTTCATCGTGATGGCTACGATAAAAGCCGCCAATATACACTATTTTTTCCTTATTTGAAAACATAAATTTGTCTTTTTCTTCATTCCACTCATAAAAGCCGCTCATTGGGAAAACACAACGATTTTGCAAAAATGGTTGATGAAAGGTCTTTTTTTCTTCTATTGTCTCTGCTCGGGCATTGATCATCAATTGTCCTTTTTTAAATCCGGTAAATCCCCACTTCATGATTTCCGGAGTGAGATTGTTTTCTTCCTTTTTTCTTAATGTCACAACAAGATTTGACGGAAAAATTTCTCCAGCTGCTAATTCTGCTGCCTGTTCCGGTTGTTTCTTCTGGGCTTCTCGATAATAATTCTGAAGGAGCTCCGACTCTAGATTAAAAAAATAACGACCACACATCCTAATACCTCCCCCATCTTTTTATCTATCATACACTGCAACAAGAAGTTCACACGAACAAAACGTTTTCAATGAATGGAGAATTAAAAAAGTTGTGACAAACTCTCCAGTAAACTTTTTTCTCCTGCCAACTCCTCGGTCACAAGTCACAATATCCATCAAATATGAGAAGCTGTTTTTTGAAATTACTCCTTGTGACTCAGAGTGAAACGGCAAGTTCCCGACCTCTGGGTAAACGGTGTTCCAGAAGTAGCTTCTTCGAAAAATAAGCCGAAATTTCACAAAAATTTGAGAAGTAATTTTCGTCAATTCCTTCTTATTTCTTGAAGCTGACCACTTCTGTCACAACCTCTAATTATTAAAGAACCTTTTGCGAAGTTAACAATCTTTCTTTGATCAATTGAAAATTCTGTCTAAGTAGTGATAGATCTTGTGTGACTTTCAACAATAAGATACTGCCCTGGATTTCAGCAATCAACGCTTTGGCTTGACGGTCTGCCTCTGCATCGGACAGTTTTTCTTCAGAAAGTGCCAAGATATTTTGTTTCGTATACTTGACCCATTGATTGACTAATTCTAGTAGCAATAGACGGAATTCTTCATCCACTGTACTCAACTCAATAATCAAATTCCCCACAGGACAGCCATGATAAGTGATTTGTGCCTCATGATCAGCGAAAATCCAATCCAACATTTCTTCTAGTGCTTCTTCTGGCTGTTTTCCAGCATTTAAGATGTCTTCAAACAACTCTGTCTGCCACATGTCCATATGCGCATGGATCACCGCTAGACAAACTTCTTTTTTTGAAGAAAAGTAATAATAAAATTGCCCTTTCCCCGTATCAGAAGCTGCTAGAATATCCCGGATTGACGTTTCGTGATAGCCTTTTTTATAAATAAGATCTTTGGTCGCTTCCAAGATCTTTTCCTTTGTTTTCAATGATATTCTCCTTTTTCATCTCTCATAGTCCTATATTATACAATAAATTCATCATTTTATCTTCCTAATCGTTTAAAAAGGGCTATGCCAAATTATCTGACACAGTCCTCACTATAAAACTGTTCTCTTGTAGCTAGATGTTCATTGATTCAAGAACTGCGAGGACAAAAGCAGTTCCTATCTTATGATAGTTGCTCTAATACTTCCTCTGTTGTCATCACTTGATCTGCAATAAAACCAAAGTTCGTCAACGCTGCATCCATTGCTTCTTGGCCAGGAGCACCAATTGCATCTGTCGCTACCACAACATTGAATCCACTCTCTACCAATTCACGCATATGGGAATCGCTACACAAGTTTCCGTTCATTCCACCGAGAATTACTGTGTCGATTCCATTTTTTCTCAATTGAAGCGCTAAGTCGTTGCTTTCTGGTCCAAAGATTTTATGAGGAGAGCTGATGATCGTATTTTCATCCAAATATGGTTTCAATTCTTCGATAAAATCGGCTCCTGAACCTTCTTCCACTGGTTCATATTGACTTTTTCTAGCAAACATCTGCTGCTCAAGCATCATATGTTCTCCTGCACCGCCAAATTGCCATTTATGGTCATGTGGATAAAAATAATGAGGAGAAATAAAGAGTTTGTATCCTTTTTCTTTTGCTTGTTTCACCATTTCGATCATATTATCGATCGTATTGTATTTTTCTAAGATATCTTTTGTCAAACCAAAGCCACCGCCTGCTGGTTTCAAGAACTCGACTTGCGGGTCAGTTAGAACTACTGCTGTATTTTTGTTGTTGAACATGCTAAATTCTCCATTCGTTATTTATTTTAATACATCATTTAGAGCTTCACTCATTGTTGGATGAGAATAGATTTGATCTCTCAATAACGTATAAGGAAGTTTTCCATTCATAGCTAGCGAAATCAAGTTGATGACTTCATGAGAATCTTCCGCATAGATACTTGCGCCTAGAATCAAGTCAGTTTCAGGATCAACTAAAACTTTGAATACCCCTTTAGGATCTTCTAATACTTGTGCTTTAGGAACACCGCTTGTCATATACTTGAATAATTTGTAATTGACGCCTTGTGCTTTGGCTTGTTTTTCTGTTAATCCTACATTAGATAAAGTCGGAGTGATAAATACACTGTAAGGCACAGCTTTCCGGTTATTCGTTGTTCGTGTATTTTCGCCTTTCAACTGATCCATGATAATTCGATAATCATCTAAAGAGATATAAGTGAACTGCAGTCCGCCTTTGACGTCTCCAATCGCCCAAATGTTTTCCGCATCTGTACGAAGGTATTCATCTACAGCGATTGCTCCGCGATCAGTCAGTTTAACATCTGTATTTTCTAATCCAAGAGAAGCTGTATTAGCTTTTCGGCCAGTTGCTGCTAAAATTTTAGATGCTTCAATCGTTACTTTTTGACCATCTTCTGTAAAGGTAACGGCAGCTGTTGATTCTTGGTCTGCTACTTCATCAACAGTCACACCTAAGTGGAACTCGATCCCTGCATTCGTCAAATCTTCTAAAATCATTTGTGCAATGTCTTCATCTTCACGTGGAAGAAATTCAGGATGGGCATCAAGAACGACAACTTTAGATCCGTATTCATTGAACATTGATGCAAATTCCAGACCAATATATCCAGCTCCAATGATCACTAATTTTTCCGGTAATTGTTCCTGATCCATTGCTTGCGTAGAATCAATCAAGTAGCGACTTGTATTCAATCCTTTGATTGGTAAAATGATTGGTTCAGAACCAGTATTGATGAAAATCCGTTCGCCTTCAACAATCACTTTTTCACCATTATTCGTTACTTCGATTTGATGGTTAGAAAGAAAACGTGCTGTGCCGTCCATCACTGTCCCAGTCGCCTCATCGCTAATCATATGATAATTTTTGGCACGAAGCATGCCCGTCAATTTTTCTTTCCGAGCAACAGCCTCTGTAAAATCGATTCCTCTTTCTCCATTGAAAATCAATGATTTAGAAGGAATACAGCCGATGTTGATACATGTTCCGCCATACATACGTGTTGACTTTTCAACAACTAAAACCGATTCGCCTTTTGAAGCTAACGCCTTCGCTAAAGTCTTACCGCCTTTTCCAAAACCGATCACAATATTTTGATATTTTTCCATCCTTTTTCCCTTGCTTCTTCTTTACCTACCGATTGGTACAAAAATATGATAACCGATAATCGTCTATTTTCCAAATCATCTGCTTTGTTTGTCAAAAAAACCAGACAAAAAGCGGTCCTTTCACGTTTTTAGTCTGGTTCGATTTCCTTTATTCTTCTAAACAATCGTTACTTCTACATCGATATTTCCTCTAGTTGCTTTGGAGTAAGGGCAGAATTCATGCGCATCTTCTGCAATTTTTTGGGCTTCTTCTTCGCTGATGCCATCGATATGCACTTCTAATACTACACCGATCTTATAGCCGCCATCATCTAAATTATAAAGAGAGACACGTGCTTTTACTGTGGACTCTGCGGTCATTCCTGCTTCTTTGATCATATGTTGTACTGCCCCATTGAAACAAGAAGCATAACCTGCTGCAAATAATTGTTCTGGATTTGTTCCTTCTGCATGGATTCCCGGAGGAGTGATTTTCATATGCATCGAGCCATTGGGTGCCTCGACCTCTCCATTGCGCCCGCCATGGTTGATCATTGCTGTTTCGTATGCTTTTTTCATTGTACTGCTCCTTTCGATTGACCATTTGCTACTTGCTATAGTTATAGTGTATGACAAGTAAGGCGCTTTCTACAAAAATTCTGCTTATTCAAATACCAGAATACCGTCTTCTACTATTTTTCCAAAAAACAAAAAGATGCCACTCGTGAACAACAGGGTCATATTCGTTCCAAAATAAATAGCAATCTTTTCTAAATAATCTTTTATATGATTGATTTTAAGATACATATATACCAGAAAGTTGACCCCATAGACCAATACTGTTAAAAAAATAACCATATTCGTTACCATTTTTTTCCTCCTTTTGCTGGCCACCTTACCAGCACTCGGTTTAACCTTACCACTTTTTTTGTTGTCCAAGCAACTACCTTTCAAGAAGTTTGGTTTATTCTGCTGGTAATGATCCAAGATCAGAAAAATGTCCGAATAAGTTTGCTAGTTTTTCTAACACTAGCTGGTTCTTTCCGCTTTCGTCATTTTCTATCTGCAATACTAACAACGGCTCATGTAAGCTTAAACGAATCAAAAACCAACCGCTTCCATAAGGTTCTTGCAGATTATACCGAATACCTTCTTCATTTGCCGGGTCGAAGTTCATCCCTTTTTCTTCTTCCAGCAGTCGCTTCATTTCTTCTAATATCTTGTTTCCTTGTTCGCGTGGTTCATCGCTGAACAATTTTAGTCGGATTTCTTGTACTTCTACGGGCTGTTTCAACTCTTTGATTTGTTCATCTAATGTGATACCTTTTCTTTTTAATTCTGGCAAAAGCATCAGGATCTTCGCGATGACATATGCACCATCATCCAGAAAATAATTTTCCTTGAATGCAGCGTGTCCGCTTGTTTCGATGGCTAGCTGTGTATCTTTCCCAAGACGATTAAGTTCTAATGCTTTATTGATTACATTTCGATAGCCGGAAATATAACGAATTTGGGTACCTCCTTTTTCTTCAATGAATTTTTGTAGATGAGAAGAAGTAGGCGAATTCGTTACGATCCTTGTTTCTGGATGCTCTTTTAATACGATCGTACTTAATACTGCGATCAAATTATTTCGATTGATGACTGTTCCAGAAGCACTGACCACAGCTGAACGATCCACATCTGTGTCAAAAATGATCCCAAGATCTGCTTCATTTGCTAAAACAGCCTGCTTGATACTTTCCATCGCTTCTTTGTTATCAGGGTTGGGGATGTGATTAGGAAATCGACCATCTGGTTCCAAAAATTGAGATCCTGTTGTATCAGCGCCTAAGCTATTCAATACTTTTTCAACAAAGAATCCTCCAGCACCATTTCCAGCATCCACGATGATTTTCCAACCTTTTAGTGGTTTGTCATCTTGTGTTCCCATCCCTTTTTTGATTTTTGTGACTAAATCTTGCGCATAAGGTATCAAAAGGTCTGCTTTTTCCACACTTCCTACTTGTTCACTGTTTATTTTTTGCTGTTGTGACAGGATATAAGCAATATCTTCTTTTTCTGCTCCTCCTTCTGAGGTAAAAAATTTTATTCCGTTGTAATAATAAGGAAGATGGCTAGCAGTCAGCATGACCGCAGCGTCGCATGAGAATTGTTCAAATTGAGTGGACATAAACATAGCTGGCGTAGTAGCTAATTCGAAATCAATGACATGTATCCCTTGTTCTTTCAGACTTTGGATCAACGCCTCTTTTAGTGCTGGTCCGCTGATCCTGCTGTCATGACCAATCCCAATCGTCCATTTTTTAGTCGGATTAGTTGATTTCTTCTTTTTCTTTAGCCAGTTTGCTAGTCCCCAGCCGATCTTTTCTACCCTGTCTGTCGTCAAATTGACTTCATGACCTTCAACTGGTAATGCAATCCCTCGAATATCCGATCCGTTTTGTAGCGCTTTCATATCTTGCATATAAAAGTCCTCCTCATTTATTCCCTCATTTTTTCTAATTTTTCCGCAAACCGCTGTGCTTCTTCTTCTGAGCGGCAAATAATAATGAATGTATCTACACCTGCCATCGTTCCAACAACTTCGGGATAAGCAACTTCGTCTAACCAATTCGTTACCACATCAGCGCCATTTCGTTCAGTCAATACGATGACCATGAATTGAACAGACTGTATACGTAAAACCTCACGCCTAATTGCCGTACGCAAACGTTCTTCATTTAAAGAAACAGATGGTTGGTTAAATAATGTATAGCATACTATTTTATTTTCATTTTGGCTTTTTACTAACTTCATTTCTCTGATGTCTCGAGAAATCGTAGCTTGAGTCACATCGGCACCTGCTTCATGCAACCGTGTAAGCAGCTCTTCCTGTGTCCCAATCGGTTGTTCTGTAATCATTTGGCGGATCAATGCTTGTCGCTGTTTTTTTTTCATATTAGACACCTCTCAATATTGATTATAGCAAAAGACAAGTAATATTTCTTCTCATTTTGGTATTTTTTACTTTTATTTTTTCGGTTTTATTCAGGTTGCTATCCTTTTTCTATTTTGACACGCAAAATCGTCTTCATTTTTTCAGGTGCAGATTTTCGTGGATCGCTGATATAGATTTCTTTATGTTCTTTAGAAGTTCTTTGATAGCCTTCTTCTGCAATGAATGCTTCTAATTTCTCAAAGGATTCTGGTTCTTCATCATAGGAACCGATGTGTAAGATTTGGGCACAAAGACCTTCTTCCATCTTTCCGAATGCTACTTGTTCTCTCAAGTCTTCCGGAAGTTTGCTCAGAGAACGCTGAATGGCTTCTTGTACTATCGCTTCTGTAACAAAGTCAGGCTGTCGGATCATCAATTGATAAGAAAAATGTTCTTTTTTCATCACTGGTTCATGCAAATACTTTTCTTGCAGTCCCCATTGTCCTTCCAATGGATAGACAGTATACAGCTGATAATCAGGAATCAGCCAATTTTTTTTAGGCGACATGCGTATTGCATAGCTGACTGCATATAGACAGGCTACTCTTCGTTTAAAGTCTTCCTGATTCGGATCCCCGAACCCTCTGATGCTAAAGAATGGTTTTTTAGGAACCTCTAGTATTTGCGGGCTTTTTTTCATACTATAGCTCTTGTCTTTACGCCATTCGATTTTTTCCATTTTTCTTCCTCCGAGAAATTCCATTTAGTTATTTATTATCATACCTCTTTTTGAGTGACTTGGCTAATCGTGTTGACACTATTTTTCAGTTTGTGCTAGAATAAGTTAAGTAAATAAATCGTACAGATAACACGTTTCGGCGTGTCGAGAGAGAGGCGGTTTCTATTTTTATAATAGAAATCACTCTCTTTTTTTACGAAATTTTTTAGAGGTGATGTAAATGACGAAACAAAAACAGCTGCTTTTAGTACCTGCAGTAATTGCAACAGGGATGATGTCTTTTGCGGGCGTATTGATCGAGACGGCCATGAATGTAACTTTCCCCACTCTTATTAGACAGTTTGATTTAACGACCGCACAAGTCCAATGGGTAACAACGATTTATCTTTTGATGATTTCGATCATTGTTCCGCTATCTACTTATTTGAATCGCAATTTTAGTCTCAAAAAACTCTTTTTAGCTTCAAATCTGCTTTTCTTGGCAGGTATAATGATCGACTTCTTCTCTCCTACCTTCATGGTCCTATTGTTTGGTCGATTGCTCCAAGGGGCAGCGACAGGTATCGCTCTTCCGTTGATGTTCCATATTATCTTGACATTTGCCCCCCTCAATCGACGAGGCGCGATGATGGGTGTCGGTACTTTGACAACGGCCATTGCTCCAGCGATTGGCCCCACTTACGGAGGCATTATGACTTCCCATTTTACATGGAATCATATTTTCCTGTTTCTTGTGCCCATTTTGATCCTTTCTTTGATTATCGGCTGGTTTGCTATTCCCGAGATGGCAGTACAAAAAAATGGTTATTTGGATTGGTGGAGCGTTTTAGGAATCTTTCTTTTGTTTAGTGGAAGTCTGACATTTTTGAGTACGTTGGGAACACTTTCTAGTTGGATTGCTTTGATCATCGGCGGGATTGGCTGGTTCCTATTTTACTATCGAAGTAAAAAAGTGGAACATCCGCTGATCCGACTGTCCATTCTTTCAAATAAAACATTCCGTTTGTTTTTGATTGGTTTCTTGGTTTATCAGTTTTTATTACTTGGTGTGTCTTTTGTCTTACCGAATTTCCTTCAGATCGTTCAAGGAAGCAGTCCTTTTGTCGCTGGATTAGCCATGCTTCCCGGTGCAGCGGTTGGTGCTTTGCTTTCTCCTTTTTCTGGTAAAATGCTGGATCAATATGGTCCGAAGAAGCCAATTTTTGCTGGACTGATCCTTTCTTTGATTGGTTGGCTAGCATTATTCCTGCTTATCGGACACGCTTCATTGGGTGTATTGATTGCCTGTCATGTTTTTTATATGGTCGGTATAGGATTGTCTTACAGCAATATGATGACGACTGGAATGAATGCACTGAATGAAGAACTGCAAGGAGACGGGAATGCAATGTTCAATACCTTGCAACAGTTTTCTGGTGCTGTGGCTACTTCATTAGTAGCGGTTATTATCAATTATGTTCAGCATCATACTTCCCATAGTTACGAAGTGTCTACTACATTAGGATCAAAAGCGGCATTGGGCGTCTTATTGCTGTTGCTTCTTATCAGCTTTGCTCGATTCGTCTATTCTCTGTTTTTTGCTAAAAAAGCGTAGTTTCCATATACGGCAGGTGTTGCATCTGCCGTTTTTTTGTGTGAAAATGGTTGTTTGTAAAAGGAGGCTTTTTTATGGAAAAAATTGCCATTATCGGTGGCGGGATCATTGGTATGACCCTAGCCAATTACTTGGACACATCAACATTCGATGTTGCTTTGTTTGATGAAGGGACAGGACAGGCAACGAAAGCAAGCGCTGGGATCATCTCCCCTTGGTTGTCAAAACGCAGAAACAAACAATGGTATCGTCTGGCTAAAGACGGCGCTGCTTTTTTCCCTAAACTCATAAAAGATTTCCAACTTGATCAAACGATTTATGCACAATCAGGGACACTTTTGCTTCGACCTGAAAAAGATTTAGCTGAATTAGCTGTTCTTGCGGAGAAACGAAAAGAAGAAGCACCAGAAATTGGAAACATCGAATGGCTTTCACCTGAACAGACATCCCAAGCTCTTCCGTTATTGAAGCCAGCAGTTTCACTGCGTATCAGTGGTGGCGGTCGTCTGGATGGAAAAGCATATTTAGAACATCTTGGTCAGCGTTTAGTACAAAAACAAATCGAGCAGATCCAGGCAAAAGTCACCTTGCATAAGAAGAACGATTCTTGGCTCATCAAGGGACCATTTGGAGAATACACAGCTGACCGCGTAATCTTGACACCTGGTCCTGCACTTAAGCCTCTATTAAAAAATTTAGGCTATTCTGCAGATATACGTCCGCAAAAAGGGCAGCTTTTAGCATTTCAGACATCTTATAAGATGAGTCAAGACTGGCCTGTTGCTATGCTTGACGGAGAAGCTGATTTCATTCCTTTCATGGACGGAAAGATCCTTTTAGGTGCTACCCATGAGAACGATCAAGGCTGGGATTTGGCTCCTACTAGCGAAGCTTATAAGGGATTGACTAAGAGTACAGAACAGTTCTTGGCTGATTCAGATCAGATAAAAAACTGGCCATACGAGTTCCGTGTAGGCACCCGTGCCTATACGTCAGATTTTTCCCCATTCTTCGGCGTATTGCCAGATGACCCAAGTCTACTGGCTGCTAGCGGTCTAGGCTCTTCTGGTTTGACGACAGGTCCTTATATCGGCTATCTATTAGCCAACTTCTTAAATACTGGTCATTGGCCTACGGAAGATTATCAAAAGGACATCTCCACCTATATTACGAAAAATCCATCATAGAAAAACAGCTTTTTCAAGTAAGAATCCCGAGCGATATTGCGCATAGATTACTTCTTGAAAAAGCTGTTATTTTAGTTCAATTTCTGAATCAAATTCTCCAAACTTTCTTTTGCTTCATCTGGCAAGAGATTTTTTCCTATCTGAGCTTCAATGAATCGTAAACGAATATCAAGTCGTTGTTTCACCAGATTTTTATAGGATGTATCCTCAAAAGAAACAGGAAAATCTGGTATAGGTAAATAGTGGATATCTTCAAACGGACCAAACGACTTGAATTCTGCCGTTTCTTGCACGATTCTTTCAACGATTGACAATGTCGTTTCAGGTTTAATTTTTTTATCATCGAAGTATCCAGTATTCAAGACATAGCAGGCTGTTTGCTGTTTCAAAAACAACTCTCGAAAAGCTTGATAGTCTTCCCTAAGAGGATAGACACGGAAAGGATTAGCAAATGGTTCAATGACTAACTCATCTAGCTGTCTTTTTGTAGTGATATTTTCCGCATCTGATCGTTTTGTTGCTAATGTTGCACCAAAAGACGCTGCTAAAACCGGGTCATTGATCTTGATAATTGGCGGAAGTGAATCATCTTTCATGATCCAAAAAACAGCATCGATCTTTTCGCTAAGATGATTGACTCGGTCTGGTGTCGCATAACGTGATTTGACTGTCCGTCCATTTCCGTTTCGTATATCTCCTGTCACTAGAACTTTTTCTCCTTTACTTGTACATGTCACGCCCACATTCTGACAAGTAAGGAAAAAAGAAATGGCCGGGTCATCAGACGGATAGTCTTGTGTTTTATCAAAGTAAGAAGGTTCCAAGGCAGTAGCAAAACCATTTTTTCTAGAAATAACAAAAGCATCGTCATGTAGGATCGTAACAGAGTGCCCTTCCGAATGTTGTGCTAAGGTGATCGTTGATTTTCCAGAACCGGACAACCCAAATACAGCCATCGTATAAGTCTGATCATTACTAGTATATTGTTTCATCCCGCCATGACAGGCAATAAAACCATTGCGACTCCCCAATGCCCAAGCAAGCGTCAAAGTCGCTTTTTTTAATTCCCCAAAGTAACGTAATCCTAGCACAGCAGCTGTATTATGGAGAGAATCAAATAAAACGAGTCCATTGGGAAAGGCTTCATGCGTCCATTCGGGATCACAAAAGATATAAAGATCTCCCTCGTCAAAGGACACAGATTTTTGATAAGTAGCCAAAATCTTCGCATTCGCTGGCTGAAAATTCAGTATATAAGAATACAGATTGTTCTCAAATCCTTCTGGAATCAACAAATGACTTTGTACAGAAAATTCTTCAGATAGACCAACGATTACTTTTGTATGATAAAATTGTCGCTTTCGACTTTGATACACGGCTTCTCTCAAGATCTTCTCATATTTACTTTGCTCCTTGTCCAAGTCCTCAAAGATACGCCGAGCACTTGCTGTTCTTCCTACAATACTCCCATCATTGAATACTAGTGTCCTAGCGTCAGCTGGTAAATCTAGTTCTTCAGCATGTGAGACCGTTAAATCTGTGATGATCGTTCCTGGACTCCCTTTTGCTAGTTGATAAGCTGTTTCCCTGTCAAAAACTTTTTGCACATTATTACCGTAGAATGCCGTTTCAACAATGGAACGAATACTGGATAACAGTGGATTTTCACTTGTGATTTTCTCTAGTTCGAGACTCTCTTTTGTACTCATCGCTCCTCCTCATCCCCTAAACAAAAAAGCGTTTTCTTTATTATACATTATCCGAGTTTTTATTTGTACTGCTGTGCAGAGGGAAACAAATCATTTATTTTTCATAAAAAAAACCGAGAACTTGAATAAACAAGACTCTCGGTTTCATCATTTTTCTTTTATCGGCTTAGTACCAACCGTTTGCTAACCAGAATGTTTTAGCAGCATCCCATGAACCATAACGAGATGTTACGTATTGTTCTGCTACACGTTCTTGATTGGCAGCTGAATAGTCGCCGTTTAAGTATGAAGCATCTAATTGGTAACGGCCGATGTAACGTCCGTTAGTAGCTGTGTATGAACCGCCTGATTCTTTTTGTGCGATCCATTCTTTTGCAGAGCTTGAAGTTGGCGCCGTTGCAACAGCTGGGGCAGCAGGAGCTACTTCAACTGTTTCAACAGGTGCAACGTATGTATGTTCTTGCGTTGCTGTTTCAGTTGTAGATGCTGTATTTTCTGTTGTGTTGCTTTCTGTTGTTGCTGAAGAATCATTTGAAGTTGGGATTGTTAATTGTTCACCAACATAAATGCGGTTGATGTCTGCAATTGAATTCTTTTCAGCAATTGCATCGATCATTGAGTTGTCTCCTGCAAATTTTTGTGAAATCTTAGATAATGAATCACCTGATTTTACTGTGTAAACTTCATCAGCGTGAGCATTTGTAGTTCCTACAAACATTGCAGTAGCACCAGCAGCAAAAGTTGTACCTAAAACAATTTTCTTAAATGAATTCATATTAAACTCCTTTTTTTCTCCGTTTTTTATTCTTTCGACGCTATTAACTTTATCATTTAGAAATATTTCATAGGTAAAAGAATCATGACATTTAATGACAAAATGACGGATTATTTAATATTTGTAACATTTGAACAAAAATTTTTTTGATGTAAAACCATTATATCGTTGTTATATAAGCAAAGTAATCGTTTTTCTGTGTTTTTTTATTTTTGAATAAAAAACACGTTTTCTGTAATATTTACTGCAATAATCCATAAAAAAAAGGAAAAAAATGTTTGATTTTTATCAAATTCTATTAAAAAAACGTAAAAAATACAAAAAAACCAGTAATTGTTACAACAATTACTGGACAAAAACAATGAATAATGCTTACTATTTTTTTATTTTAACTTTCTCCGCAACAATTTTTGTGCATGTTCTAGTTCATTTATGACGACTTCTTCCGATTCTTTAGCTAATGTTTCATCTAATACATCAAGCCATTTTTCTGGCTCTTTTGTTCCGAGACGTCCAATAGCCCAAGCTGCTGTTCCTCTGATGACAGGGCGGACATCCGTTAAACATTCTGAAATCTCAGGCAATGCCGTTCGATCTCCTAGATTAGCTAAAGCAATCAATGCGTTTCTCTGCAAAGGTTTTTTTCCACGCCACGAACCGGCTAAATGCCCAAATTGCTGCTTGAAATTTTTATTCGACATCGACAGCATCGGCTTTAATTTTGGATATACTTCATCTATTTTTGGTTCCATCTCTTCATGAAAATGAAAATCTTTTCCTTGATTGTAAGGGCAGACTAACTGGCAGATATCGCATCCATAAATGACATTTCGCATTTTTTTCCGATATTCTTCGGGCATCATCCCTTTTGTCTGCGTTTGATAAGATAAACATCGCTGTGCATTCATTCTGCCATCACCAAGCAATGCTTTCGTCGGACAAGCAGTCACACAGCGCATACAGTCACCGCAACCAAACTCTCCTGGTTTATCCGGCTCAAATACGATATTAGTGACGATTTCACCAAGATAGACAAATGAACCGAACTCTTCGGTGATCAGCAATCCGTTTCGACCGATAAATCCTAATCCAGCTCGCTGTGCTACAGCGACATCAATCAGTTCCCCAGTGTCTACTTGCGGAGCTAGACGCCATTCCTCTTCTTTTTGCCATTTTTCTGCTCTTGTTTGGATGAATTCGATCAATCGATTCAATCGGTCTCTCAGTATATCATGATAGTCGATCCCCCATGAGGCACGAGCGAATTGCCCCCGTTTTTCATCCCTAGGTACTTCTTCATGGATCCTAGTAGGATACGCAAGAGCAATGGAAATGATTGATTTTGGCTGATCAAATGTCATTTCTGGGTAAAGTCGCTCATCGATATTTGGGTGTTCGAAACCAGAAGTATGTCCGGCTGCTTTTTGCTCTTCCAACGACTCTTTTAATGAATCAAAAGGCTCCGCCGTCGTAAACCCGATCTTGTCAATTCCTAATCGTTTGCTTTCTTGTATAATTTCTTCTTTTAATGTCATGGTCTTCCTCGCTTGCTGTTAACGGCTGTATAATCCATAATATAGTTTTTCTTTTTTCAGTTGGACAAACTGGATTTGCTGATCAGCAATCTTCTTTTCTTCCATCCATTTTTTTCTTGCAGCAAATACTTCCCAATAATTTGTCGAAATCAATTTTCTTTTGTTATCCAATGCGTTGAAAAAATTCAAAGAAACTGGTTTTGTACTTAACAATTCATGGAGTCTTACCTCTTCCCATGGTGAAAACTCAGACAGATCGCGGGAATACAGTACTTCTTCATAGAGATTTTTTTGCTGCGTATACGTGAATGTTTGCGGGATCTTCCCGGGTCTGGCAATTTCTACTAGGCGGTTATAAAACATATTCATTAATTTGCTGTTGGCAATAAATTGACTTTTATAATAGGCCGACTGGATCTTTTTGATTACTCCTTCTGCTTTGATTACTGAAAACAAAGCAGGCCATGCTTTGACGGTGATTTCGTCGTTTTGTTTAACTAATACGCCAGGTGTGAAGCCGACTGGAGAAAGGAACACAAAATAACCGATACCGGTATTTTCATCTAAAGGCTGAAATTCATCAAACAACCATTTGCCTATGTACAGCTCTTCATCTGGTTCTGTTGTCTCATTTTGATTTGCTATGAATAATTTAGCTAATTCTGCTTCAAGAAATTGAAGGTCTTGATCCTTGTCAGTATTTTCTTGCTGGTTGATCAATCGAAATACTTCTTCTTTAATCGTATATTTATCTTTACGTGTAAAATTCATAGCCACACCTTCCTTCCTTACTCTAACTATAACGGAATTTTCTCAAAAAGGGTATCTGTACGCCGAAAAACATCATAATTTTTTCCGGTTTCTTGTAAAAAAAACGCAAGGTCCGCTCCTTAAGCCAGACCTTGCGTTTTTCAGCTCTCTTTTGTTTGGGATAAACCTTCATGGATTGTTTCGATGTTCCATTTCATCATCTGATAGTAAGAATCTCCTTGTTCCCCTTCTTTGGCTATAGAATCAGTGAACAATTTATCATAAATTTCCAAACCCGTTTCTTTTGCTACTCGTTCCATACTTCTTGGATCTACACTAGTTTCCACGAATAAAACTGGCACTTCTTTTGCTCTTACCTGATCAATAATTGCTTTCATTTGGTCAGGCGTGCCTTGGCTTTCTGTATTGATTTCCCATATATATGCTGCTGGCAAATCATAAGCCCTTGAAAAATATTTGAATGCTCCTTCACTTGTTACTAATAATTTTTTGTTCTCTTCGATAGAAGCAAAACTTTCCTTCGCTTGTGTATCTAATTTTTTTAGTTTTTCCACGTATGTTTCTGCATTTCGCTTATAATGTGTCGCATTTTCTGCATCTTTTTCAGAGAATATACGTGCGATTTCCTGCACATATTTTATTCCGTTAGACAGGTCTAGCCAAGCATGAGGATCCGCTTTTGTATGTTCTTCACCGCTAGTTAAATAAAGAGGTTCTACATTTTTGCTAACTGCAAAATAATCTTTTCCTTCTTCTTTTTTAGCCGTTTCCATCAAGTTATCGAACCAACTGTTACCTGTTTCAAGATTCAATCCGTTGTACAAAATGACATCTGCGTCGCTTGCCTTTTTGATGTCTTCTGGTAGTACTTCATATTCATGCGGATCTGTTCCGACTGGTACGATACTGTGGATATCTATTTTATCTGTTCCGACCTCTTTTGCCATATCCGCCAAAATCGAATTGGTTGCCACGACTGACAGCTTTTCTTTACTTACTTCGTCTGCTTGATTTGAAGTTTGCTTTCCGCAGCCAACTAATGCTAATAAACTAATTGCCAGGATAAAAAAGAGTGATTTCTTTGTTTTCATCTATCTGCTTCCTTTCTGAAATAAAATTACTTTTGTTGGAGAAAATAAAAAAGCAAGGATAAAAAATGCGGTACATGCTAACACGATCGTAGCTCCTGATGGCCAATTGTAACTATAACTGAAAAATACGCCGACAACGGCACTGAACATACCGATTCCTGCAGCTGTAATGATCATTTTCAGTAAATGGTTCGTTAGCAAGTAAGCCGTGGCGGCTGGTGTGATCAACATGGCAATCACCAAGATCGTTCCTACCGTCTGCAAACTGACTACAGCCACTAATGTCAAAAAGAACATCAAAAGATAATGGATCAGCGATGTGTTCAGCCCATAAGCTTTTGCCATTGTTGGATCGAATGATGTGATCTTCAATTCTTTATAAAAGAAAAAGACAAATATCAAGACGATTCCGCTGACTAGTGCTGTCAGCAGCAGATCGCTCTCCCTAACAGCTAAGACATTCCCAAATAAAATATGATACAGGTCTGTCGCACTTTGAGCATATGAAATCAAGATGATCCCTAATGCAAAAAACGAACTAAAGACAATCCCAATCGCTGTATCATTTTTCAATCGGCTTCGCTGTGTCACGAAACCAATCACCGCTGCTGTCAACATCCCAAAAGCAGTGGCTCCAAAAATGTAACTAAAACCAAACATATAAGAAATGGCTACACCTGGAAGAACTGCGTGAGAGATAGCATCTCCCATCAAAGACATCCCACGTAAAATAATAAAGGAACCGATGACTCCAGAAGCAAGTCCTACAAGCATAGAAGTGACCAAAGCATATTGTAGAAATTGATAATTCATCAATCCATCAATAAAAGATTGGATCATTTTTTCTCTCCTCCTTTTACTAAATGTCCGATGATCTCACCATAGGCCAGTTGAAGATTCTTTGATGTAAAGACTTCTTGTACTGGACCAGAAGCGATCAGCTGTTTATTTAAAAGAACAACTTCATCGAAATATTCTTCTACTTTATGAAGATCATGATGGACGATCAGAATCGTTTTTCCTGAATTCTTCAACTCTTGCAAGATGTCAAAGATTTTTCGTTCACTCAATGCATCGATTCCTACGAATGGTTCATCTAAAAAGATCCACTCTGCGCCTTGAGCTAGAGCTCGTGCAATAAAAACTCTCTGAAGCTGACCACCCGATAGTTCGCTGATCTGTCTTTTGGCATAGTCTTCCATCCCTACTTTTTTTAATGCTTGTCTTGCTCGTTCTTTTTCTTTTTTCCCGGGCCGCTGTCCGATTCGTAAAGATGGATACGTCCCTAAAAGTACAACGCCTAACACATCGATTGGAAAAGAAAGATCCAATTCGCTTCGCTGCTCCACATAGGCTATCTTTTTACGGACTGATTTTACTGGCTGTCCTGAAAAAGTGACTTTACCAGTAGAAGCTGGTATCAACTCTAGCAATGCTTTCATGAATGTTGATTTTCCTGCGCCATTTGGTCCGATGATACCAGTGATTTTTTGTGACTTTATTGTTAAATTGATGGTTTTCAAAACAGTTTTCCCTTGATAAGCGGCTGAAAGGTCTTGAATTTCAATGGCCGTTCGTTCCAAATCCTACACTCCTTTTTAGGTTTCCCTAACTTTTTATTTAAATATAGTTTAACTAAAAAGGAAAGCATTTACAAGTAGAAAGATGAAAAAGTTTTTTTCGAATTTTCCTCGCATTTTATGAAAATTTTCTGTAGAATCACATCAAGAGTTCAATAAGGCTAACCTAAAAATAATACAACTATCTATTGAAACGTTTAATTATTTTTCCTGTTGACTCAACAACGAAAGGAGTTTTTGTATGGAAGAAGAAAAGTTAACTCGGAGTCTTAGTGCCCGTCATATCCAAATGATCGCACTAGGTGGAACGATCGGTGTCGGTCTGTTTATGGGTGCCTCCTCAACCATACGCTGGACAGGGCCCTCAGTGATGGGAGCTTATGCGATTGCAGGATTCTTTTTGTATTTGATTATGCGTGCTTTAGGCGAAATGCTTTACGTCGATCCTTCGACTGGTTCTTTTGCAAATTACGCGAGCGAGTACATCCATCCTGTGGCTGGCTACTTGACCGCTTGGAGTAATATTTTTCAATATATTGTCGTAGGGATAAGTGAAGTAATCGCTGTAGGATCTTATATGAATTATTGGTGGCCCAATCTGCCAGCAATTATTCCCGGCATCATTGTCGTCTTATTTCTTATGCTGGCAAATCTTATTTCTGTCAAGGCGTTTGGCGAATTAGAATTTTGGTTTTCGATCATCAAAGTCATAACAATCATTTTGATGATCATTGCAGGTCTTGGGGTGATTTTATTTGGATTTGGTAATCATGGCCAAGCGGTAGGAATTTCAAATCTTTGGAAAAACGGTGGATTCTTCACTGGCGGTGTCAAAGGCTTTTTCTTTGCATTATCGATCGTCGTTGCTTCCTATCAAGGGATCGAACTGATCGGAATGACTGCTGGCGAAGCAGAGAATCCTAAAAAGACGATCATTGAAGCTGTTCAATCCACTATCGGTCGAATCTTGATTTTTTATATTGGTGCCATTTTTATCATCGTGAGTATTTATCCGTGGAATCAATTGAGTGAGATTGGTTCGCCTTTTGTCCAAACTTTTTCTAAAATCGGCATTACATTTGCTGCAGGGTTGATCAATTTTGTCGTGATTACAGCGGCATTATCAGGTTGCAATTCAGGCATTTTCAGTGCAAGCCGTATGGTCTATACACTTGCGATAAATGGAAAGATGTCTAAAAAGTTTCTGAAATTATCTCGTCATGGTGCGCCTTTTTACCCTGTCGTAGCCATCTCAGGCGGAATCTTGATTGGTTTGATCTTAAACTATCTTCTGCCAATGTTCATCAACCAGTCCGAAAATATCTTTGTTTTCGTATACAGCTCAAGTATTTTACCTGGTATGGTTCCTTGGGTGGTGATTTTGATTAGTGAGATTCGCTTCAAAAAGACTCACGCAGATAAAATGCATGATCATCCTTTTAAAATGCCGCTGTCTCCTTACACGAATTATGCGACACTTGCTTTTTTAGCTATCGTGTTGATTTTCATGTTTATCAATCCTGAAACAAGGATTTCTTTAATCATTGGTCTCGTTTTCTTGCTTTACATGACGATCCATTACTTTATACGCGAAAAAAGAACCGCCAAATAAAAAGAACGAAGCTTCCATCAAGGGAGTCTTCGTTCTTTTTATTGCTTTTATCAATTCAATTTTAGTGTCTCACCGGGAGTCAGGAAATAGTCATCCATACTCATCCCATTCAGTGACAAAATCGTTTCTACTGGTACGCCAGTTCGCTCAGCTATTTGATTTGGACCTTCTCCTTCTAAAACAACAGTTGTCGCAGCCTGTGACGTCGTACTGCTAGTAGTCGTTTCAGTGTTTTCTGTTGTGTCTTGCGTTGTTCGAGCTTGCATTCCAGAAGATTCTGTTGATTCTATCGTCTCAGACTCAGAAGATGCTGTTTCTTGTGTGCTTGTTGACTCTGCTTGAAGAGAAGCGCTCGTCTGCAAATATATGTCGGAAATCTTAGCGACATGATTCGTATAGTTAGCCGATAGCTGATTGATCAAGGTATCTAAGGCTACACCGTCTTTATTATCTGCTGACTGATACGCTGCACGTAATTTTCCGATTCCTTCATCGGAGATTGCTTGGAGCTCACGTGCTTTTTGGTTAGCAACTGCGGATAAACCAGCTATGCCCTCTTGATTTCCTTGGATTTCTGTTTGGTATTCTTCAATCAACACAGGTGTCTTTTCTTCCATCTTTTTCGAATAATCATTGACGATTGCTTGGAGTTGCTCTGGCAAATCATCTGCTGTTTTTTCTTCAGAAGTTTGTGTTTCTTTTGTTTCAGTTGATGCCTCACTTGTTTGTTTCGCATCTGTTTTCTTTGTCGTTGTTTCCGTTACGGTCGTGCTTTTTGCATCTGACGAATTTTTCCCGTGAAAATACAGCCCTGCTACTCCTCCTGCTATGATCAAAAAAACGGCAACTGCTGCCCCAATCATGATCATCCGCTTACGTGCTGCCTGTTTTTGCTGTCTTCTTCGGGTCATCCGAACGTTTTCTCCCCACTCATTTTCATCATACATTTTTTTCACCACCAATTTTTATGTATAACAGCGTTATCAAACGCTTCATATTCTTATTGTAGCAAATAATTGTCATTGTGCACATTTTTATCCTTGTTATTTATAAGAAAATTTCACCAGTTGAGATGATTCCAAGATCGTCCGTCGATTTCTCCTTGCAACTGCGTTGTTCGTTCATCTATCTCAGCCATCAGTTTCTTTATCTCATATAAGAGTGCACGGTCTTGATATTCTGATTTTTCACTTAATTCATCTAATTGTTGGATCAACCATTCATTTGTCATAATGAAGTTCCTTTCATTTCTTGCAGTGTAAAGCTCAAGTCTTCGATCTGCTCTTTTGCGTCAGTCAGTGCTTCTATGATATATGTTTGTTTTTCCGAATCTTCTTCCTGCATTTTCTGATTTTCCTGTACTCTTTGAATAAACCAGTCAATCCGTTGAGTAAGCGATGGCTTCCCTTCCAATGAGAGATACTGCTGATAAGCAATTAGCTTCTCCCAACGTTTTTCTTGGGATAAATACATAAATTGTGCTAAAACGAATGGCGAAAGATAAGTCATATGGAATTTGTTTGCGATTCGCTGATATGGTCTCAAAAATTCGGAGATCGTATATTCTTCTTTCCCTCCAGCTTGATATTCCTTTTCCGCCACACCTGTTGTCAATACGATCCCTAATTCTTTTCCTTCTAATACACGTGTTGCTTGTTCCAACACATTATCTTGCCAAATTTTTAAATGAGCAGGGGAACTATACCAGTAAAACGGAAACTGAAAAATGATTCGATCATGCTGTGCCAGGAGCTGTAGCTCAGCCTTTACATCTATCTTTCCATCTGGATAACTTGATTCTAAATGATGCCAAGTAACGGATAAACCGGAAGAAGCTTCTTTGAAAAATTGCTGATTCAGAGATTCCTCCATCGTTGGATGGCTGATGATGATAAGTGTACGCATCCCTTCTCCTCCTTTTTTAGTCTTCGTTTTACAGTGTAGCATAACCGCCACAAGTTTCTTTTGCAGATGCTTGTCCTTTTGTCCAAGCAAATTAGGTCGTCCAAGAGACTGCAGTTTGTTTTTCCAACTGTTTTTTCAAAGTATCCAAAGCAATATTCTTGAAATTTTCGTTTTTCATCCGTTTACGATAGTTCGTAGCCGTTTCTCCGGTACTTTTTTTGAACATTCGGCTAAATACGACTAGACTATTGAATCCTACTTGATAGGCAATGCTTTCCACGGATTCATCCGTCAGGGAAAGAAGAAATGCCCCTCGATTAATCCGTACCCCAATCAAATATTCCTTGATACTGGTACCCATATGATTTTTGAATACTCGTGACAAGTGACTCCGGTTGACAGCTAAATGCTGGGCGATTTCCTCAACAGATAAATTTTCCGCATAATGTGCCTCGATGTATTTGACTGTCTCAACAGCTAAGGAGGAATGAACTTTTTGTACGCCACCGCTGATCTTTCCGCCGTCTTTTAAAAGGACTGATAAAAAACGGTAGGTTAGTGCTGTTAACTGTAATTCATTTTCCAAGGTTTCTTCCGTATCTTTCATACACTCTAAAATAATGTCGATATATTTTTGTATATCGGAAGAGACCATCGTGTACTGGTCTTCTTTGAAAAGCGACTGCCGGATGATTTCTTCTGCCGCATGTCCACCGAAAGAAAGCCAGCAATACATCCATGGATCTTCTCCATCTGATAAGTAAAATGTCGAGTCTCCTGGACGAATCAAGAATAGATCTCCTTTTTTCAATTGAAACTGTTGATTTTTCACATGATAAGATCCTTTGCCTTCCATCACGACGTGTAAGATGTAATCATTGCGAATAGCAGGACCAAAAGAATGAAACGGCATCGTTTTAGAGAAGCCGCAAAAATCAAAATACAATTCTTTTTCTACTTGTTGATGTTCCTTTTTTAAAAAAATCGATTGCTCCATTTCTCCCTCTCCTTACTTCTTTAGTATAATGCAACAAAAAGTTAAATAAAAGTCACAGAAATATATTAAAAAGGAAGCGATTTCTTGTTAAGTTTAAGTCATTAAAAGATCTTTGTTATTCGTTGTAACCGATTTACTTAGTATTATATATTGAACAGGAGAGGAATACAGATTATGAAAAGCAAAATGATCCAACGTATGTCCTACGCTTTAGGCGCTTTTGGACACGACACATTCTATGTTACATTAAGCACTTATTTTATGGTATTCGTGACAAGCCAGATGTTTGCAGGAACAGATAAGGCAACGAATGCAAAAATGATTGCTACAGTTACAAGCTTAGTTGTAGGTATCCGCTTAGTTGAAATTATTTTTGATCCTTTGATTGGTGGCGTTATTGATAATACCCGTACAAAATATGGTAAATTCAAACCATGGTTAGTTATCGGTGGTATTGTTAGTTCTGTACTCTTAGTAGCAATCTTTACCAATTTCTTTGGCTTAGCTACTCATAATACGACTTTATTTATCATATTGTTTGCAATCGTTTTCATATTGCTGGATAGTTTTTATTCATTCAAGGATATCGCTTTTTGGTCAATGATTCCTGCTTTGAGTACGGAAACAAAGGAACGTGAAAAATTTGCTACGTTTGCTCGTTTCGGCTCTTCTCTAGGTGCAAATGGTACTACACTAGTCGTTGTCCCTATCGTTACTTTCTTTACTTATCTTGTTACTCATAAACATATTGAAGGCGCTTCAGGTTGGTTCTGGTTCGGTGTGATTGCTGCTGTTATTTCAGGCGGTACTGCAATTATCACTGCCTTGGGAACAAAAGAAGTCGATACTGCGATCCGTCAACAAAATGAAAAAGCCGGAATCAAAGATGTGTTCAAAGCAGTTGCTCAAAATGATCAATTGATGTGGCTTGCCCTTGCTTATATCGCTTATGCGATTGCTAATGTAGCAACGACTGCTGTATTGTTCTACTTCTTCAAATATGTACTTGGCCAACCAACTGAATTTTGGATCGTTGGTCTAGTTGCTGCCTTACTTGGTTTAGTAGCTGTTCCACTATTCCCAATGCTTACACGTGTCATCTCTCGTCGCTACGTTTACCTTGGCGGGATTGCAATGATGATTTCTTCCTACTTTTTCTTTACGATCGCAGGTTCAAGTTTGCCAATCGTTATCATCGGGTTAGTATTGTTCTACTTCCCTCAACAATTGATTTTCTTATCCGCTTTGATGACAATCACAGACTCTGTTGAATATGGTCAATGGAAAAATGGTATCCGTAATGAAGCTGTTACTCTCTCTATTCGTCCTTTACTAGATAAAATCGCTGGTGCTTTGTCTAACGGAATCGTAGGTTTTGTCGCTATCGCTTCTGGGATGACTGGTAATGCTACTGCTGCTGATATCACTGCTCATGGCGTAACGACTTTCAAAGCTTATGCATTCTATGCTCCTGCTGCTTTGATGATTTTCTCCGCTATTATTTTTGCTTGGAAGATTACATTGACAGAGAAAAAACATGCACAAATCGTTGAGGAATTAGAAAACAAATTGGCTCCAGCTGATACAATGGAAGATGAACTTCACGATGCAGTAGTTCCTTCACATTAAGAAAGGATCTTGAAAATGAAGATTACAGAAAAAGATTTCGGTCAAGGTTATCATTTGATAACCTTGGAGAATAAAAACAAGCTAGTACTTTCTGTCTCTGATTTAGGTGCTAGGATCGTTTGTTTAAAAACAAATGATCAAGAATTAGTTTTGGGATTTGACACCGCTGAAGAATATATCGAAAAAGATCCGTATATCGGCGCGTCTATCGGTCGCACCGCAGGGAGGATCGAAAATGGCCGCTTTTCTCTCAATGGAAAAACTTACCAATTAGCTACAAATCCAAATACTGGGCATAATCTGCATGGTGGTTCTCCTGGATTTGAATTAAAAAAATGGTCTTATGCCATTTTGAATGGCGAAAATGAAGCTGCTGTCATTTTTACTACTACAAGTCCCGACGGAGAACATGGTTTTCCAGGTACATTGTATGTGGAAGTCCGTTATACTTTGACACAAGATAATATCTGGCGAGTGACCACTCGCGGCATCAGTGATCAAGATACTTTATTCAATCCGACAAATCATGTCTACTTCAACTTGACGGGAGATGCTTCTCAAACGATCGATCAACATGAGCTTTGGCTCAATAGTGAAGCTTACGCTCCTTTACGAGCAGACAGTATTCCTATAGGAGTAAAAGAAAATACTGCAGGGAATGCTTTCGATTTTCAAACGCCTAAAAAACTAGCGACCGTTTTTGCTAGTGATTTGGATCAAAAAGAACTCGTTGACGGAATCGATCATCCATTTTTCTTAAAAGAATCTGGCTTGGATAAAGAAGCTGCTCGCTTGACTAGTCCGGATAAAAAAATCCAAGTAGATATCGCTACAGATGCTTCTAGTATGGTTATTTTCACTGCAAATTTCGGTCCAGAAACACCAGAAATGCGTGGTCGAAAACTGGCACATCACGGCGGCATCACATTTGAGACTCAAACAGCTCCAGGGGCAGAGCGTTTCTCAGCATTTGGTTCGATTCATTTAAAAGCCGGAACAGCATTTGAAACAGTGACAGAATTCAAAATCAAAACAAGAGAGGAATAACTCATCATGGAAATCAAAAGAAGCTTAAACACAAAATTTGCCGAAACATTCGGCCCTAAAAAAACGACACAATACTTCTCGCCAGGTCGCATCAATTTGATTGGTGAACACACCGATTACAATGGCGGTCATGTCTTCCCTGCTTCTATCACTTATGGAACACAAGGTGTCGCCGCACCTAGAGACGATAATAAAATATTAGTTTATTCCACAAACTTTGATGATATCGGTGTCATCAGTTTTACTTTAGACGAGCTAGAATATGATAAAAAAGCAAATTGGGCAAACTACGTAAAAGGAATGATCCTTAAATTAAAAGAAGCTGGACACCCAATTGATCATGGATTTGAGTTGTTGGTGGAAGGAACAATTCCTAACGGTGCAGGACTTTCCAGTAGTGCTTCATTAGAATTATTGGTAGGTGTTGTATTAGAAGATCTATTTGATTTAAAAACGGATCGTTTGGAACTAGTTCAAACGGGTAAAAAAGTAGAAAATGAATTCATCGGTGTCAATTCAGGTATCATGGATCAGTTTGCCATCGGCTTCGGTGAGCTAGATCATGCGATTTTGTTAGATACAAATACGCTGAAATATGAAATGGTCCCAGTGAAACTAGATGGTTATGCAATCGTCATCATGAATACGAATAAACGTCGGGAATTGGCAGATTCAAAATACAATGAGCGCCGCAGCGAATGCGAAGAAGCCTTGGCACGTCTGCAAAAAACTTTGCCTATCTCTTCTTTAGGAGACTTAGATGAAGAAGAATTTGAATCAACTATTGACCAAATCGGTGATGATACATTGACACGCAGAGCTCGTCATGCTGTTTCTGAAAATCAACGTACTTTGAAAGCAAAAGCTGAATTAGAAGCTGGAAACTTGGAAGCATTTGGACAACTGCTAAATGATTCTCACCACTCTCTTCGCTATGATTATGAAGTGACTGGGATCGAGTTAGATACGCTAGTGGACGCTGCTCAAAAACAAGAAGGTGTCCTAGGTGCACGAATGACAGGAGCTGGATTTGGTGGCTGTGCGATTGCTCTTGTCAAAGAAGAAAATATACCTGCCTTCAAAAACAATGTCTATGATGAATATATGAAAGTTGTCGGCTATGCTCCAGAATTTTATGTTGCACACATTGGAAATGGGACAACAAAGATTGATCCAGAAGCCGTTCATGTTTGATAGAAAAATCAATGAACACAGCTAAATAAACAAATACAAATAACCTCTCAGCAATTTTCAAACATGAGCAAAAGGCTCACATTTGAAAATTGCTGTTTTTTATTGACACAAAAAGGGAACATGTGTTCTAATTGTGTAGAAGAGGTGATTGTTATGTGGGCGAATCAAAATCCAGTATTTGTTTATGAAAAAGAACCTTCACGAGATATTTTATGTATTGACTGCAAATCTTTTTACGCCTCCGTAGAGTGCGTGGAAAAGGATCTTGATCCCCTTACAACTAAATTAGTAGTAATGTCCTATCCGTCTGATTCGACAGAAACACGGGGTAGCGGATTAATCTTGGCTTCCAGTCCTGCAGCAAAAAAAGCATACGGCATCACCAATATCAGCCGTGCCAGAGATTTACCCTTTCCCTATCCAAGTGATTTATATATTGTTGCTCCAAGGATGGCTTATTATATGGAAAAAAACAGAGAAATCAATACTATCTATAAAAAATATGCAGATGAAGCGAACCATCATGTCTATTCCGTTGATGAAAGCTTCCTTGATGTAACAAATAGCATGGCACTCTTTGGTAAAACGAATGCGTACGACATGGCTAAGCTGATCCATAAAGATGTATTTGAACAGACCGGAATCTACACGACTATAGGAATCGGCGATAACCCACTACTTGCTAAACTAGCCTTAGATAATGGCTCAAAAGACGGAAAACAAATGATTGCTGAATGGCGTTATGAAGATGTCCCAGAAAAGTTATGGACAATCTCAGATATCACTGACTTTTGGGGAATCGGCAAACGAACAGCAAAACGACTGAAACAAATGGGTATACATTCGGTTTATGATTTAGCTCACGCGGATTATTATCACTTGAAAAGCACGTTAGGGATCATCGGTACTCAGCTTTATGCCCATGCTTGGGGAATCGATCGAAGTTTTTTAGGACAAGAATATATACCAAAATCAAGAAGTATCGGAAATAGTCAAATTCTAGATAGAGATTATACGAGGCAAGAAGAAATCGAGATCGTTATCAAAGAAATGGCCGATCAAGTCGGCACTCGCTTGAGACGATCTGCAGCAAAAGCACAAGTAGTCAGCTTATGGGTAGGATACTCCTTAGGTTATCTTGACCCAAATGGTAAGACCGGTTTTCACCAGCAAACAAAAATCGAAGCGACAAATGCTAGCAGAAATCTAGCAGATGCTTTATTGACCATTTTCCACCAGCATTACCGCTGTCAGGATATTCGACGTATAGGCGTGAACTGTTCCAACCTCGTATACGCGACAGGTTTACAGCTTAACCTTTTTGAAGATCCTGAAAAGCAGATAAATGAAGCAAAAGTTGATTTTGTAGTCGATACGATCAGAAAAAAATACGGCTTTAAATCAATCATCCATGCGCATAGTCTCTTGCAAGGAGGACGCGCCATTGCACGTAGCTCTCTCGTTGGTGGGCATGCAGGTGGTATGAGTGGATTAGAAGGTGGAAAAGATGAGACGGACAGCAAAAAAATTCATTGACTATAACGAGTATCGAGATCGTCCATTTGGATTAAAATGGGGGACCGCTTTTGCGATGGAAGAACTAGTCAACGGTGTCAAAAAAAATGAAGAAGAAGCACGCAAACAACCTCTCCCTAAACAACAAATGACATTACAAGAAATCGATAGTATACTGACAGAAGCTTTTTTATCTCGTAAAGCAGTAAACATCCAGCTCAATTTAACAGATGAATTTGGAAGACTCTTAGATGAGGTTGAAGGTCATTTCATTGGTGAAGCCTATGAAGATTATTTTATGATCGACCATCAGCCGATAGTTTGGGAAGACGTACGGCATATTGAGTTAAAAGAAACAAAAAAATGGTTTGTGACATGAGAGGCTGTTCAATCAGCATTTTGATCTTATTATTAGCTGATTGAACATCGTTTAGTGGAGGTTGCGAAAAAGTCGCTTAGTTTTGAGTATCAAGTCAAAGAGCTGATTTCACAACCTCTCTCTATCCATCTATCCGGTAAGATTCATGCATCACGTCTTCTTTGTTTAGTACGTAGAACCCTTTTTCTTCTGACCATTCGACATAAATCAGCTGTTTTACGTCTGCATAGCCTTCTTTCTTCAAATTCTCCAGAAGCCACGATTCATCTAGTTGATTGGATTGAAGTACTTTATGCTGGATTTGTCCTTCGTCCACTAGCAGGATCGACAAAGCTTTGTCATCATCTGATTTTTTCAATACACTCATTTGACCGGCATTCTCTAGGATAACATGTTTGGCATTTTCAAGAGAAAAGCATTCCTGCTGTCTTAAGATTGCTCGCAACTGCTCCATCTCGATATGGTTATTTGCCAACTCTGTCATGTTGATGACGCCGTCTTTGATTAAAACAGAGGGCTCGCCTTTAACCCAGCGATTGACTTTTTCATTTTTTTGGACGATACGTTCGATACCATAAATCATTACTGCCCAAAGCGCAATGGCAAATAGGACATGGCCTACATGGACATTGTCATCATAGGTTGATTCTTCTAAGATCCCCCCTAAAACAAGCGTATAGACTAAATCAAATGGTGTGATTTCCGACATGGATTTCTTCCCAAGCAAACGCACCACTAATAACAAGCCGATCAACCCGAATACCAGTTTCATTGTGATTGAAAAAACCATTCTTTCTCCCCCTAACTATCTGTTAATTAAATTATATATGCTTTCTCTCAAACACGCATGGAATATACAAGGAAGAAATGTATCCTTTCACTAAAATAAGGACTGTGACACGAGTCGTGTCACAGTCCTTATTCCGAACAAAAGGTGTTCCAGAAGTAGCTTCTTCGAAAAATAAGCCGAAATTTCACAAAAATTTGAGAAACAATTTCCGTAAATTCCTTCTTATTTCTTGAAGCTGACCACTTCTGTCACAACCTCTTTTCAAATATTTCGTTTCCTTATTCTACAAATGGTTCTTCTCCTAGTGCTTGTTGAGCGGCTAGATTCAACATGCTCCATTGTCGGTCAAAACCTGGTTGGAAGAAGAAGTCGGCTTCTGCCAGTTCTTCTAAAGTCAGTTTATTTTGTATCGCTAGTGCCAACACATTTCCTTGACCTGTAACATCATAGGTAGATAATACTGCTCCTCCTAGCAATTGATGGGTCATTGGATCTGAGAATAATTGGATGGACACTTTTGGATTTCCTTGTTCTTCTGGTACATATTTTGGTCGTAACGTATCTTCATAATAAGACACTCGTACATCTACTCCTGCTTTTGCTGCAGTGAAGCTATTTAATCCACTTGCTGCAAAATGGTAGTCGAAGACACTTAATGCGGAGGAACCTACGACTCCGCCGAACGGTTTATTTGGTACTTCTTCAAAAAGATGTTTTACTACATAACGTGCTTCTCTACGTGCAACAGTCGCTAAAGCGATCGGCATTTTTTTGCGTGCTGGGATAGAATAAGCAAGTGTAGCATCTCCTACTGCATACACATCTGGAAGATTTGTTTGCAAGTATTCATTCGTTTGGATCCAGCCACGTTCATCTAAGTCGACGATCCCTTTTAACCATTCAGTATTTGCCTTCACTCCAGCAGCTTGGATGACTAGGTCTGCTGGGATTTCTTTTTCACTTGTTTTGATCGCTTCCACTTTTCCGTTTCCGGTAAAGGCTTCGATTTTGGCGTTTGTCAAAACTTCAATACCGTTTTCATTTAGGTGTTGTTCTAAAATGTCTGTCATCTCAGCATCTAAATATGTGCCTAAGGGTCTGTCGATCACATCAAGCAAGACGACTTCTTTTCCAGCTTTTCGGCTTGCTTCTGCTGCTTCGATCCCAATGTAACCAGCACCTACGACAGCGATTTTTTTAATAGCAGGATCATTTAATTTTTCTTTGATTTTGGTTGCCCAATTGTATCCACGCATCAAATAGACATTTTCTAAATCTGCCCCTGGTACTGGCAAATTGTTTGGTTTGACACCAGAACTCAAGATCAATTTATCATAAGGATATTCTTTTGTTTCGTTATCTGATGTGCTAGTAACCGTTACTGTTTTTTTATCTGCATTGATCGTTTTTACTTCGTGATTATTTAAAATATGAACATTGGATTGCGGAAAGTTTTCTGGTCTGAAATTACGTACATCATTTACATCTGTTACCTTATCTTCTAGATACAACTCCATACCGCATGACATGAAGGAAACATAGTCTCCTGCTTCAAATAGCGTGATATCTACATTTTCACCGTATCGTGTCAATAGTTCCAAGATCGATTGATGCCCTCCATGAGATGCACCTACAATGACAACTTTGATTTTTTCCATTGATGAAACCTCCTTGAATATTCTTTTAAAATCATTCTAAACAATTTAAACTTAACATTACATCAGTTATGAATCAAAAGAAACGCGCTCATTTGAACCAAATTTAAAAAACAATCGGCAGCTTGCAGAATATACCGCAAAGATGTCGATTGTTTTTTGAGAAAATTCATGAATTACTGTTCTGTTAAAAAGTCTTTGATCCGTTTGCACGCTTCATGTAAGTTTTCCATACTGCTAGCATAAGAAATCCGTATATAGCCTTCTCCTTCTGGGCCAAATGCAATGCCAGGGATACACGCAACTTTTGCCTGTTCCGCTAAGTCTACACAAAACTGCCAAGAGTCGGTTTGAATGACAGCTGGGAGTTTGCAAAATAAGTAAAATGCACCATTTGGCTGAGTCACTTCAAATCCTAAAGGCGCCAATTGCTGGACCAGATAGTCTCTCCGTGTTTGATATTGTTCTTTCATATTCTCGCTATCTTTTACTCCATTTATTAGCGCTTCAGTCGCAGCTTTTTGCGACATCGTTGTAGCCGCAGTCACCAGATATTGATGGACTTTAATTAGTTCGTCAATAAGGGCTTTTTGAGCAAAAATAAAGCCTACTCGCCAACCAGTCATCGCATGTGACTTGGATAACCCGCTTATCACGATTGTTTGTTCCGGAAGATAAGAAGCTATGGATATATGCGTTCCAGTGTAAGTCAATTCAGCATATACTTCATCACTTATAACAAATACCGGATATTTTTTTAAAACTTCAGCGATTGCTTCCAACTGGCTTGCAGACAATGTCGTTCCAGTGGGATTGTTAGGATAATTTAAAATGACTGCTTTGATAGCTGATCCATATTGTTCAAATGCTCGTTCAAATTGTTCCGGCTGACAAACAAACCCTGTGTCAGAAGTATTTATCGGAATCAATTCAGCACCAGCTAGTTCCACTAATGGCTGATATCCTGAATAAGCAGGCGCTGGAATAAGAACCTTGTCTCCTTCTTCTAAAACAGATAACAATGCAGAGGCAATCGCTTCCGTTGCACCAACCGTCGTCAAAACTTCCGTTTGCGGATCATAAGTTAATCCATAACGCTGTTGCTGAAACATACAAGCAGCTTCCCGCAGTTCCTCCAGTCCTCTCATTCCGGTATAGTGAGAAAAGTCTTCTTCAATCGCTGCTATTCCGGCTTGTTTGACATGTTCGGGAGTCGGAAAATCCGGTTCTCCCAAGGTGAGCTTGATCACATCTGGTATCGACGATATTTGCTGATCGAATTGCCGTATTTTAGATACTTCTATTCTAGAAAGTCTGGGATTAAATCGATTGGATAAATTCATCATTATTTACTCGCTCCTCTTTTGAACTGCTATCGATTTTTTCAAGAAGATTTTCTGTAAAAAGAATCGTTTTGTACCATTCTACACCATTTTCTAAAACATCCATATCAAAATCGAACGTCGGATCATGTAAAGCAGGGGTATCACCGACACCTAAAAAGAAAAATACACAAGGATATTGTTGCGTATATATGCCAAAATCTTCGGCTTGAAGAACTGGATCCTCTAATTCATGTAATTTGTTTGAATCCGACAACGCTGCATATAAGCCTCCATGATTGATCACAGCTGGATAGCCGTCATTATAGCGGAAAGAAATAGTTGCTGCAGAGTGAAACTGTTCTGCTAAATGAGCTAATCCCCTCTTCAAATAATTTTGCATATCTGAACTGTAAGAACGGATACTTCCGGATACAATAACTTCTCCAGCTAAAACATTCCGGATCGTTCCACCTTGGATTTGACCAAATTTCATTAGATGATTCCACTCTGCCGGTAATTGCCGATCAAAATCATAAACATTCTTCAAAAATCGTACAGCTGCCTCCAGACTATCGATTCCTTTTTCACTAGAAGCAATATGCGCGGACTGGCCCTTGATGATAATGTCTGTTTCACTGCTTTGTGCCATCAAAGGTCCTGGTCGAGAAAAAACTTCTCCTTTAGCTAGTCCAGGCCATAGATGAAAGCCAAATATTGCTTGTACTTCATATTTATCTAACAATCCTGACTGAATAACACTTTGTGCGCCGCCGGAAATTTCTTCTGATGGCTGATAAATCAGTACTACATTATAAATAAGCTCCTCGATGTGTTCAGTTATAAAGTCGGTCAACCCTAAAAGCATCGCCATATGTCCGTCATGACCACATGCATGCATATACCCTTCATGCTTAGAAGCAAAAAAGAGATTTGTTTCTTCTTTGACTGGCAGTGCATCGATATCTGTTCGAAAAGCAATCGTTTCTTCTTGTTGATTATCAAAATAAAGAAGCAGTCCTGTTTCGCCGATTTCATGGATAACGGCTCCACTATTTTTTACTTGTTCATATAAATATTTTTTTGTTTTAAATTCATGAAATCCGATTTCAGGAATTTGATGGAGTGCCATTCGATATTCTTTCAGCATCCGTATTCACCATCCCTTCATAGATACCCTTCACTACGGTTTCATACTGATCATTCGGTACACCGATGATTAGATTCAACTCCTGTGCTCCTTGTGATAAGATCGATGTGCGAATTTCTAATTTGTTCAATATCGATAACACTTTCCCAGATAAACCGATCAATTCTTTATGCGGTCCGCCAACGACAGAGATCAAAGCTAAGTCTTCAATCACGACGATTTCTTCCACGCCAAGTGTTTCTTTTAATTCTTTTGTGATGAGAAATAATTTATCGGCAATCGCTTCTGCTGAAACGATCACTCCGATATTGTCGATCCCTGAAGGAATATGTTCGATTGATATCTCATGTTTAGCAAAAATGCTCATTGCTTTCCAGATAAACCCGATTTCATCAGACATATGACGTTTGAATAAAGTGATCGAAAGAAAATCCTTGCGTCCAGCTATTCCTGTCAGTCCATTTTCCTTTTCCACTTCGTGATTCGATATTTTTGTTCCTTGAGCGAAAGGATCATTGGTATTTTTTATTTGGATGGGGATATCCGCCTCTTGAACTGGGAAAACAGCTGCTTCATGAAGAACATTAGCCCCCATATAAGCCATCTCTCTCAGTTCTCTAAAAGAGATTTCCTCGATGATTTTAGGATGATCGATGATTCGCGGATCAGCCATCATGATTCCTGAAACATCTGTCCAATTCTCATAACTCGCCGCTTGTAGCATCTTCGCCAGTAACGCGCCAGTAATGTCGCTTCCCCCACGTCCCAATAATTTTTCTTTACCTGCAGGGTTTGCCCCGTAAAATCCTGGAACAACCATTTTCGGATATCTTTTAAATGCTTTTGTGATTTCCTGTGCTGTTTTTTCCTCATCGATTTTTCCATCATAGTCAAAGAACAGCAGGTCCTTTGCATCAATGAACTGGTAACCAAGATACTCAGCCATCAGTCGAGCAGTCAGATATTCACCTCTGCTTACTAAATAATCTTCAGTTATCTTTTCATCTTCCAGTTGTTTTTGTATGCGTGCCAGTTCCTCTTCCACAGGTAACTGCAGGTCAAGAAGGTCTCTTACTTGAACGAAACGTTCACAGATTCTTTCCCAAAGAGGTGTCCAATCAACATGATGCTGAAGGTAGGCATAAATCAAATAAAGTAAGTCTGTTACTTTGTCATCATCTGATGTACGTTTGCCTAAAGCAGAAACAACGATCACTTGACGATTGGGATCTGAAAGAACAATTGTATGGACTTTTTTGAATTGTTCTTCATGAGACATCGATGTTCCGCCGAATTTTGCTATTTTCAGCGTATTACTCATCTTGCCACCTCCGCTATTTTCTGCATTAAAGCTGCAGCAATCTGTACGGCATTTGCAGCGGCTCCTTTGCGTATGTTATCGGCAGTTGTATAGAACAACAGTCCGTTCTCTAAAGAGGTGTCTTTTCTGATCCTCCCAGCATAAACCGTATCTGTTCCTTTAGCAAGAATGCTCGTTGGATATTTATGTGCTGCTAGATCATCTTCTAATTGGATCCCTGGAAACTGACTGAGACACTCTTTAACTTCTTCAATCGTAAACTCTTTTTGCAACTGAACGGCCACCGAGACTCCGTGTCCATTCTCGATTGGCACACGTACACAGGTTGCTGATACTGGCAAATCAGGCTGATGCAGAATCTTACGGGTCTCATTTATCATTTTCTGTTCTTCTTTGGTATAGCCATTTTCCAAAGGCTGATCGATTTCTGGAATCACCGTTTGACTAATATTATAAGGATATAAAGCTGGTTCCTCGTCATTTTGCGTGCGATAAAGATCTTGGATACCTTTCTGTCCAGAACCAGAAACTGCTTGATAGGTCGAATAATTGACTCGTTGGATTCCAAAAGCTTCTTGTAAAGCTTTAAGCGGTAGTACCGCTTGAATGGTTGAACAATTTGGATTCGCAATCAGCCGATTCAATGTATAGTCTTCCGGATTGACCTCTGGAACGATCAATGGAATATCCGAATCTTCTCGCCATGCCGAGGAATTATCTATAACAAATAATCCTTGACTTCTTGCGATTGGCGCAAACTCTTTGGATACAGAAGCACCTGCAGAAAATAGCGCTAAATCATATCCTTCAAATGAAGTTTCTGTCAATTCCTGTACAGTGTGTTTCTTCCCCTTGAATACACAAACTTTGCCAGCTGAACGTTTTGACGCTAATAATTTCAATCGTCCTACTGGAAAATCATATTCTTCTAACACTTTGAGCATCGTTTGTCCGACTAATCCGGTTGCCCCCACAATACAGGTATCTATTTCGCGCATTTTTCTCCATCTCCTCTATAATTCGCGTAACGCAGCAATCAATGCTGTATTTTCTTTTGTCTGATCATCACTTATTTTCAAGACTCGTGCAGGTATCCCACCGACAACAGTACCTGCTGACACATCTTCTAAAACCACTGCTCCTGCTGCCACGACTGCATCTTTTCCGATATGGACACCTTCAACAATCACTGCATTCGCACCTATCAGTACGCCGTCTTCTACGATAACCGGTTTAGCCGATGCGGGTTCGATTACACCCGCTAAGACAGCTCCTGCACCAATATGGCAGTTTTTGCCCACTGTCGCTCGTCCACCTAAGACAGCACCCATATCAATCATCGTGTTTTCACCGATTACTGCACCGATATTGATAATCGCTCCCATCATGATCACGGCATTGTTGCCGATGGACACTTGATCTCTGATAATAGCACCTGGTTCGATACGGGCATTGATTTTTTTGATATCCAGCAAAGGAACTGCACTGTATCTTGCAGCAGTTTCGATTTCGATTTCAATGATTTTTTCCGCTTCAGCTTCTAAAACCGGAGCAATCGACTCGTAGTCACCAAAAACAACGAAGCTGTTTCCTTCACCAAAAACTTTGCTGTCTTTAAATTTGATTGGCTCGGTTACATTCAGATAGACTTTCACAGGCGTCTTTTTAGATGCCGTTTGAATGTAGCGGATGATTTCTTGAGCTTCCACGTTTCTTACACCCCTTTATCCATTAATAAATCTTCTAATTTGTAATAACCTGGTGGCTGATTTTTCAACCAGTCCGCTGCTTCTACTGCACCTGCAGCAAAGATTCGATTAGAAAAAGATTCATGTTTGACCGTAAATACTTCATCGGGAGCTGCAAACATTACCTCATGTTCACCAGGTAAAGAACCTGCACGAATACTGTGTACACCAATTTGATTTTCTTCTCTTTTTTGTCCTTGCCAGTTATATACAGGCTGAAGCTTTTGTACTTCTTGGATTGTTTGAAGCAGCATATTCGCGGTACCAGATGGTGCATCTTTTTTACGACTATGATGTTTTTCAATCAGTTCGATTTGCCAGTCTTGCAACATTGCAGCTGCTTGCTTGATCAGTTGGTTCATCACCATGATGCCTAACGAAAAATTAGCACTATACATCACAGGTACCTGCTTGGCATGTTCTTCCATTTCTTGGAACTGTGATTGTGTATAACCTGTCGTGCCAATGACTAACGGAAGTTGATAAGACAAGCTATACGAAAGGATCATTTCTAAATTATCTGGATGAGAAAAATCAATAAGCAGTTCTGGCAGTTCTGTAAAAGCAAGTGTAGTTGCTTCTTTAGATGCCGTCCGTAAAAGAAGGACCGTGTCTCCTCTTTCTTGTGCAACTTCTTCGACTCTATTCCCCATCTGTCCACTGCCGATCAGTCCGATTTTCATTTTTCAACCGTCCTTTCCCTTAGCAAAAGCTGAGCTAATTGTTTCTTTTTCTCTTCCGAAAGGGACACTAAAGGCAGGCGTAGAGGTCCTGAAGGTAAATTTAATAATGACATAGCTGCTTTGACAGGAATAGGATTGGTCTCACTGAACAAGGCATGGATCAGCTCAAGTGCATTTAATTGTTTTTCTTTTGCTTGCTGCCATCTTCCGTCCATCGTATCTTTTACTAACTCATGGACTATTTTAGGCTGGATATTTGCCCATACACTGATTACACCGCTCCCTCCTACACTCATTACTGGCAGGATCAAATCATCATTTCCGCTGTAAAGGCTGAATTTTTCGCTAATCAATCGAGCGGCTTCCATCACATAAGCCATATCTCCTGAGGCTTCTTTCAAACCAATGATATTAGGATGTTCTGCTAAATTTACTAGTACATGGATTGGAATCGACATGCCTGTTCTAGAAGGGACATTATATAAAATAAGCGGGATTGGTGATGATTCTGCAATTGCTGTGAAATGAGCAGCTAATCCTGCATCACTTGTTTTGTTGTAGTAAGGAGTGATGACCAAAATTGCATCTGCGCCCAAAGAAGCAAAATGCTTCGCTTTTTCAATCGTTTCTTTCGTATTATTCGTTCCAGCTCCTGCAATCACCGGCACACGGCCAGCCACTTTCTTTACTGTCAGTTGAAGGATCTTCTCCTCCTCAGATTGTGTGAGTGTAGAAGATTCTCCTGTTGTACCCAAAACTAATAATCCGTCTGTTTGTTCATCTAAATGGAATTGGATCAATTTTTCCAAACCAGCGTAATCTACTGATCCCTCTTCATTCATCGGCGTGATCAGCGCCACGATCGAACCTTTTATCATCTTCATTCCTCCAATATTCTTGTCCATTCATGAACTGCTGGACCAGCCATTTGTATCGTATCCTCACCAGAGATCATCAAGTCTCCTTGTTCCAAGTGAACGACTACCTGATCTGCTGAAATCTTCCCAGTTTCCTTCGCAACCGCATAAGAGGCACAGCAACCTGTACCGCAAGCAAGTGTCCAACCTACTCCTCTTTCATAGGTACGGACGGTCAATTCCTGTTCATTGACTACTTCTACAAAGTTGACATTGGTTTTTTCTTTGAACAAAGGATGATGACAGATCAGTTCGCCTCTTTTTTTCCAGACTTCCTCACGCGAATTTTCAACAAAAACAACGGTATGGATCGTCCCTAAAAATAAACTAGTGATTGTTACTTTTTCGCCACCAATCTCTATTTCCTGGTTTTTTATTGGATAAGATTGCGCAGCTTTGATTTTTTCTGGAGAATCATCTGGCACTCCCATATCTACGCTGCAATAAAAAGGTGAGGGAGCCAACACCGTAATTTTTCTTGTGCCTGCTAACGTCTCTACGTCGAATTCCTGTTCATCCATCCTATTTTGATCATTCACATATCGAGCAAAACAGCGAATACCATTTCCGCACATAGGGGCACGGCTACCATCTTTGTTGTAATAGATCATTTCCAACGGATCGGTTTTTACGGCGATCAATCCGTCTGTGTCATATTTTTCTTTTGCACATAAAGAAGCAGCTAATTGACTATAATCCGTATCCTCTGTGTAATCTAATAAGATAAAATCATTTCCACAGCCATTATATTTATGAAGGATCATAAGAAACTTCCCCCCTTAGTAGATCAGAAAATACTTGTCTGCGAACAACCAGTCTCGATTGACCATTATTGACAAAAACAACTGCTGGTCGTGTCGCTCGATTGTAGTTGCTGCTCATCGAATATCCGTAAGCCCCCGTGGAATAAACAGCTAAAAGATCACCCGATTTTGCTTTCGGCAAATAAGTTTCTTTGATTACCACATCACCTGATTCACACATTTTCCCTGCAATCGTCACTTTTTCTGTTTTTTCTTCCGACAGTTTTTCTGCTAAATCACAATCGTATGCTGCCTGATACAGAGCTGGGCGGATATTATCTGTCATCCCGCCATCTACAAAGTAATATTTTTTATGTGGTGTCTTTTTGATGAAGCCAATCGTGTATAGTGTTGTACCAGCTTCCCCAACAATACTTCTTCCTGGTTCGATCAGTAGTTGACGAATCGTCAGTTTTCGTTTGTCCAAAGATTCTTCCGTATATTCAATCAGCTTTTTTAGTGCCTCTTCGATTGGGATTGGCTGATCATTTTGTGTATAACGAATCCCGAATCCTCCCCCGAGATTCAAGGAAAGTGGTTGGTCAAAATCGGTTAAGTAACTCGTCAATTTGTCGATTTCAGCTAGCCAAGCAGTAACATCAAAAATTTGTGACCCAATATGGGCATGAAAACCTTCTAACTCTAGATAACTGCTTTCTTTTATCAATTGGAGAGCTTGCTGACACTCTTTACTTTCATAGCTCATGCCGAATTTTGAATCAATATGTGCAGTGACTATATATTCATGAGTATGGGCTTCTACACCGACATTCAACCGAAGCATGACATCGACTTTTTTAGAATAGCGTTGGCTTAATTCTTCTAATAACTCGACTTCCATCAAGTTATCGGCAACAACATGCAACAACTCATTTTCAAGTGCATAGCTCAGTTCTTCTGGGGTCTTGTTATTACCATGGAAATAAATAGCATCTCTAGGAAAATCAGCTTGCAAAGCGGTATAGATTTCCCCACCGCTGACAACATCCAGCCCAAATCCATATTCATGGACTAAACGTAGCATCTCAATCGTTTGGAATGCTTTAGAGGCGTAAAGAACTTTTGTATCAAAATGCTTCGATACAAAGCCTCGCTTGAATGACAGCATCGTTTGTCTCATCTTTTCTTCGTCATACACATACAGAGGTGTCTTATACTTTTCTGCTAATGTGCTTGCTGTGACTCCGCCAATTATCAATTCTGTCATTTTTTCATTCCTCTTTTCACATTTTTTCCGTTTTTATTGGAATTTCATTTGATAAAGATTTGAATTTTATTGGAATAATATTATACAAAATTTTCTGAATTGTCTAGTATATTTCGAAACATTTTTTTAAAACAAAAATAAAAAAGGGGACAAAAAATAAAATATCCGAACTATCAGAAGAATATTCCTGCATATAAGCAGAGGTTTATCGCTGTTTAGCGATGATAAACCCTTCTTTCTTCCATATCGTTCGGACATCTTAAATTTTTGAGTTATTTCAACTATTTTCACGGTTCCATGATATTGAAATAGTTGTTTGTATCTGCTTTAAAAAGCATGGACCAGCTTCTTGGTTCACCTGAGGAATCAAGCATTTGCTGGAGGAATGCTACTCTTTTTCCTTCATAAATAAGCGCGGCCTCCTCTTTGTCTGAAGAAATAGGATAATAAGTCAAAATTCCTTGCCAGTAATCGATGAAATAAGTCGTTGGCAAGAATGGATTTGACCATTTGAAAGTTGCCAGTCATCTGTGAACTTTACCATGCCCGTCTGTTGTTTTTTGGTCGAAATAGTATGGATGCTTAAATAATCCAGCAACATTTCTCCATTCATCTGTGCCGATAGCTCTGACGAATCAGCCGATTCAATTGAAAACAAGTCCACATCTTCCTTTAATTCCAGTGCTCCAGTCAAGTACTCATTTCGCCAAGCCCCAGATTCCGTTTGATACCCTAGTTGTGTCAACGACCGCCGGCAAAGCGCTCTTGTTTCTTTATTTTCAGGATCTGCGTAAATGACCAAATTCGTAACTTTTGCCACCCATTGATAATTTCCTTTTTCATAATCTTCATGCGCTTTTTCTAAGATAGCTTCTGCTCCACCCATGTACTTTACCGTTTGTTTCGCTTCCCGTTCAGGAGGAAGCGGATTCAAATTCACCGGATTTGAATCATACCAACCGATATACTTTTGATAAACCGCCTTGCTATTATGAGCAATCGTTCCGTAATATGGTCTTAGATACCACTGGTTTGTCAGCTCTTCTGGCAAAGCGACTTGTTCTGCTAATTCGTTTATGGTATACCCGGCATTGACAGCTTTAAGTGATTCATCATGAATTCCTTTATATAACCGTGCTTGGTCTAGTAAATACCTGTTAATAGCATCTGGTTCCTCCTCAGTGGCATACCGCGGCCAAGTATGCGCATGGAACAATACTTTTGCTTTTGGTCCATAGCGCCGTTGTGCCTCGATAAGGTATCTCGACCAGCTTTTTCCATCTCGTATCTGTGCCCCTCGCAGAGTATAAAGATTATGCATCGTACAAGTGCAGTTTTCTGCCATCCAAAGCGCTTGATATGCTGGAATATACGTATTCATTTCGGCAGGGGCTTCTGTGCCAGGGGTCAATTGGAAATCCAGATCTAATCCATCGATAGCGATTATTTTATTTTCAGTGATCTCACAAGTAGGAAGCTCAAAACTGATTGTGCCTGTAGATTGTCCTTGTCCAATTCCAACAGATAAGGAACCAAATGGACTTTTTTCTAAGGAAGAGCCATATTGAAAGACTGCTCTTCTTCCCATGGCCTTCCCTACCATAAGGTTCTCAGAAATAGCAGCTTCCGTAAATCCTTCAGGTACATAAATCGGAACAGAAGGATCTACTTTGAAGTCTTTAAACAAACCGCGTATGCCACCAAAATGATCGACATGGGAATGACTGATAATGATTCCTGCAAGATTCCCCTCCACTTCTGGATACCCGTTTTCATTAAACCAGCGATCCGCAAACTCAATCGCTGCTCTTGAACATTCGATACTCATCAATGTATCAAAGACAATCCATTTATTGTTTGGGGTAAGAACCAGTGTGAGGTTGGCCATATCAAATCCCCGTAACTGAAAGATTTGCTCAGTGACACGAAAGAGACCCGTTTGATGGTTACATCGCGCATTTTCCCAAAGACTTGGATTCGCACAGTTTGGACATTCCTCTTCTAAAAATGCATAAGCTTTCTGGCTCCATATAACTTTTCCTTCTTGAATAATCTCTAAATGGTTAAAGGGAGCAACACAATTCTGGCTAGCTAACATAAATTCATGATTATCCGCAAAGTTTAATTGTTTTTTTACGTTGTTATTTTCTTTCTGTGTCTCTTTCGTCGTATGCTTCTCCATTATTCAGCCTCCGTTTTCTCTTTTTAAACTAATTTAATTATAATATTATTTTAATATAAAGAGAAAGAAAACGATATCTTGATTATACAAGCAGTAGGAAAATAAAAGGAAACATGGCAATTTGAAACTATTTCAAATATTTATAGGCTTCGATAATCTCTTCGTACTTTTCTTTCGCATTTTCTTCTACGGATTTATCTGGATGATACTTCATGACTTTTTGTCGATAGGCATGTTTGATCTCTTCTTTTGTTGCCTGTTCATCTACACCTAAGATCAGCCTAAAATAAGCTTCCAGTTCAAAAGGCTCGTTGATTACTAAAGAAGTTTTTTTGTTGTTCTTATTTTGATTAGATGATTGTTGCGTATGCTCAGAAGTATCTTTCTTTTCATTTTTTTCTTTGAGTAAAAAAGTGAATAAATACGTACACTTACGAAAATACTTATTCAAAGAATGATAAACAACTAAACGGATACCAATTGCTACGAGAGAGATCGGAACTGTCAGCAAAATATTCCAAATCAAAGCTAATTGAAAAATAACATTTAATAAATAAAAAACAGTAACTATCGTCATACATGATCCTATGATCTGCAATGGATAAATACCATAAAATTGTAATAGACTAGACAACAGCAGGTAACTCAGTGGAATGCTTAAAAGAATAAATAATTTTACAGATAGATGCGCTTCTGTAAATCGTTGAAAATAATGGATGATAGGCTGAAAAAATTCTAATAATTCAATATATCGCCCACCTATTTCATTCGGAAGGAACATCGAAAACAAAACAACAATTATGTACAAAGCTACTTCTGGGAATGCAAGCGTTACAATTATTACCCATAACAAAAAAATCAAAAGATAAAAAAACAGTAATAGGATGAATCCCATAAAGATTCCTCTCTTTCAAAATATTCGACAGATCACGTCTTTCAATTAAATTGTATTTCAAAGTGTAAATAAAACAAATACTTTTTTATTTTTCAATCGGCTGATTCTACAAAAAACCTCTTGAAAGGCAGATCGGATGATCCACTTTTCAAGAGGTCAAACTATGTTTTTCAACTTCTTATCAATTCGTTAGCTTATTATTTTGACGCACGTTTTACATAAGAACCTTCTGCTGTATTGATTTCCAATAATTCATCTGTTTCGATGAAGTCAGGAACATTGACCACTAAGCCAGTTTCCATTGTCGCTGGTTTACCTGAACCAGTAACTGTTGCACCTTTGATTGAAGGTTGTGTTTCCACGACACGCAACACGACAGTTGTCGGTAATTGAACACCAATAACTTCGCTACCGAAGAATTGGATTTTTACTTCCATGTTTTCTAGGATATATTTCATTTCTTCTTCTACTGTTTCTACAGGAATTTCATATTGTTCATATGTTTCCAAATCCATGAAGAAAGCTGTATCGTCCATCGTGTACAAATATTGCACAGGTTTTGTGTCGATATGTGCTTTTTCAAATTTTTCTTCTGGTCTGAAAGTTGTGTCGTATGTTGCGCCTGAACGGACATCTTTCAGTTTCATACGCATAACTGTATTTCCTTTACCAGGTTTATGGTGGCTTGCATCCAGAACTTTAATCAATTTACCGTCTTGAACGAACGTCATACCGGCTCTTAAATCACTTGCTGAGATCATTATTTTTGCTCCTTCTTTTCTTTATCATAATCAACTTTATTGTATCAGACAACCGGACAGAAAACTAGAGTATTCTCTATCTTTTAAGGTTTCATGCCTATTTGTCAAAAAAAAATAAACACGGGTAAACGATACTATCGAAATTTTTTTCTTTCAAGCCTTTGACTTTTATTTTTTTTCATGCTATCGTTAATAAAAATTTTAATTGGAGGGATACACATGACAGTCAGCAACCAAAAACAATTGAATCGTTGCTGTTGTATGGTGCGTAAAAGCAGCATACTATTTGTCATGTCTATTAATTGCCCTTCATAGAATGAGTACCAGGTAATTTACCTTTTGTCTACTCAATTTTTCTCTATGTCTTTCAAGGAGCTGATTTAATAGTCAGCTCCTTTTTTTATTATCTTTTTTAGGAGGTCCATATGATTATCTCGACAATTACAGAAGCTATTGGTTCCACACCGCTTTATCGCTTTGACAATCAGCACTATTCTATGCCTAAAGGTTCTGCTATTTATGCAAAACTGGAATATTTAAATCCAGGAGGAAGTATCAAAGATCGATTGGGTAGTTATTTGATCAAAGAAGGACTTGCCCAAGGAAAAATCAATGAAAAAACGACGATCATCGAACCGACTGCCGGAAACACAGGGATTGGGATTGCTCTGGCCGCACTCACGCATCAGTTAAGAACGATTTTTGTTGTTCCAGAGAAGTTCAGCTTGGAAAAACAACAATTGATGAAAGCATTGGGAGCAAAGATCATCCATTCTCCTAGTGAGAAAGGAATCGTCGGTGCCATCAGCAAAAGTAAAAAACTTGCAGAAGAGATATCGAATAGCTATCTGCCTCTTCAATTTGAAAATAAAGATAATCCCGCTGCTTACTATTATACGTTAGGACCGGAAATCTTTCATGAAATCAAAGAAGATATTCATAGTTTTGTGGCGGGGATCGGTAGCGGTGGAACCTTTGCTGGAACTTCTACCTTTTTGAAAGAAAAATATCCCGATATTCGAATAATCGGTGTAGAACCAGAGGGCTCTGTGTTAAATGGCGGAGATCCAGCCCCTCATGAAATTGAGGGTATCGGTGTAGAATTCATTCCGCCGTTTCTTTCTCCCCTTTCAATCAATCAGATCGAAACAATCTCTGATGGAGAAGGGTTTAACTATACTAGGCAATTAGCACGAGAACAAGGACTATTAGTTGGAAGTTCGAGTGGTGCGGCTTTTGCAGCAGCATTAAGAGAAATTCGTCGTTTACCACCTGGTCATCGTGTCGTTACGATTTTTCCAGACGCAGCAGACCGCTATTTATCAAAAAACATTTACTTATAGGAGGAAAGAAACATGCATATTCAAACAAAATTGATCCACGGAGGCATCAGTGAAGATCCCACAACAGGAGCTGTCAGTGTACCTATTTATCAAACATCCACTTATCGACAAGATGGAGTCGGACATCCTAAGCAATATGAATATTCAAGATCTGGTAATCCTACTCGTTTTGCACTGGAAGAACTGATTGCTGATTTGGAAGGGGGTGTTCGAGGATTCGCTTTTTCTTCTGGACTTTCTGGGATTCATGCCGTTTTTTCTCTTTTTGAAGCTGGCGATCATATCTTATTAGGAGATGATGTCTATGGGGGAACATTCCGTCTATTTGACAAGGTTCTTACTAAAAATGGTCTCGAGTACACGATCATAGATACGAGCAATCTTGATAAAATAGAACAATCCATCCACCCCAATACAAAAGCACTTTATCTTGAAACACCTAGCAATCCGCTTCTAAAGATTACTGATTTAGAAAAAAGTGCCACTCTGGCTCATCGACATGGATTGATAGTTATTGCTGACAATACATTTGCTACTCCTTATTTTCAAAAACCATTAGATCTTGGTTCTGATATCGTTGTCCACAGCGGCACCAAATATCTAGGCGGACACAGCGATGTAATAGCTGGTTTAGTGACTACTAGACATAAAGAGCTGGCTGAGCAGATTGGATTTTATCAAAATGCTATCGGTGCCGTTCTTGGTCCTCAAGATAGCTGGTTACTTCAGCGTGGAATCAAGACTCTAAGTGTTCGTATGGAGGAACATCAAAAAAATGCTTTTGCAGTAGCTGATTTTCTCTTTTCTCATCCAGCAGTAGAAAAGGTCTACTATCCAGGATTACCCGACCATGAACTTTATGGAATTGCTAAGCAACAAATGAGCGGCTTTAGCGGAATGGTTTCTTTTACTTTAAAAAATGAAGCAACTGCTATTCCTTTTATTGAATCTCTCCAACTATTTACTCTAGCAGAAAGTTTAGGTGGCGTAGAAAGTTTAGTAGAAGTTCCCTCTGTCATGACTCATGCGTCTATTCCAAAAGAAAAACGTGAAGAGGCTGGCATAAAGGACGGATTAATTCGTCTTTCTGTAGGAATTGAGTATGGTCAGGATCTCATAAACGATTTAGCTCAGGCATTTGACACAATCAAGAACTAGAAAGTCCACATAAATGGTTTAGCAGAAAAATCTAAAAAATATTTCAGATTGCTACACCTTGGAAACGATAAGTGTTAGAATCAAGTAGAAAGACGTTTTTGTAAATTTCACTAAATAATTCTTTAGTGGAAAACATCAAAACAAATGAACAAATAGATAGGAGTCTTACAAATGAGAATGAATGTCGAAAGTTTTAATCTTGACCATACAAAAGTCAAAGCACCTTATGTACGTGTAGCCGATAGAAAAACAGGTGCACATGGCGATGTCATCATTAAATACGACGTCCGCTTTAAACAACCAAATAAAGAACACATGGATATGCCAAGTCTGCATTCATTGGAACACTTGACTGCTGAACTAATCCGTAATCATGCGGATTATATCGTAGACTGGTCACCAATGGGATGCCAAACAGGCTTTTACTTGACTGTGTTGAATCATGAAAGTTACGAAGATATTTTAGATGTTCTGGAAGCAACGATGAAAGATGTCCTTGAAGCTACTGAAGTACCAGCAAGCAATGAAACACAATGCGGCTGGGCTGCTAGCCATACATTAGAAGGTGCGCAAGCCTTAGCTCGTGAATTTTTAGCAAAACGCGATGAATGGTCTGAAGTAGAAGCATAGTTTCTAAAAGAACGTAAAGGTGAGAAGCAATAAAGCTATCTTATCTTCGTAGTCGTTTTATTAACTATTTATTGTCTGAAAAGAGTACTAAACGAGAAAACAAATAGCTAGTTTTCAGTTTAGCACTCTTTTTATCATATAATAGAAAGGAGAAAAATTTATGTCTATCTATAATTTTGAAGTTGCTTTAGAAGACGGCACAGTTTATTCATTGGAAAAATATGCCGGCAAACCAATAATCATCGTCAATACTGCAACAAAATGCGGCCTAGCACCGCAATTCGAGCAATTAGAAGAACTTTATCAAGCTTATCAGTCACAAGGTTTGGTTATATTAGGCTTTCCTTCGAATCAATTTAAACAAGAACTAGCTTCAGTGACTGAAGCAGCAGAAGCTTGTAAAGCCACTTATGGCGTTACCTTCCCTATGCATCAATTGATTGATGTAAATGGAGAAAATACAGATCCTCTTTTTACTTATCTTAAAAATGAAGCTCCTGGTACTGTCACTAAAGCCATAAAATGGAATTTCACTAAATTTTTGATTGATCGAAATGGAAAAGTAATTGAACGATTTGCACCACAAACTTCTCCATTGAAAATGACCACTGCAATTGAATCCGTTCTTTAACTTAATAAAA
>NZ_JBFOGA010000005.1:0-199354 GCF_040887565.1 Enterococcus sp. C46 | reverse complement strand
CTTCAACGGAAATGTTTTTCCGATTTGTTTTGGCTGCCGTAGCAACTTTTATATCATATCAGAGTGACAATTGATTGTCAACTCTTTTTTAAAAGTTTTTTCGATTTCGTTTTTCGAAATCTTTCAGCAACTCATTCATCATAACTTGTCGTTTGTTATTTGTCAAGAACTTTTTTGAAGTTTTTTTCGATAGAATCACAACTTTCGCAAGCTGTTCTTTTTTAACGACTTAGTTATCTTATCATGTCATCATAAACATGTCAATAACTATTTTTTAAGTTTTTTCAGAAACGTGATATAACGTCCACTTCGGAATCAACGCTGTTAAATTTATCATGTATTTCTTCCTTGGTCAACTATAAATTAAGCATTACTTTGTGAAATGATTTTTCGATCAATTATTATTATTCGTTATACAACCGTTTTCTACATATTTTGAAAACAAAATGCACTAAAAAATTATCTATAGCAGAACATTTCATTGTCTTTTTTGGATCAAACAATAAAAAAAAAGAAGTTTGAAAAAAATTCAAACTTCTTTGCTCGCTTAATCTGTATTTTAGAAGAAAGGCACTCCCTCTACTTCGTAAGTTCCAAGAACAGAGCGCATTTGACCTGGTTCTTCCCAAATGTATCCTTCGCCTAATTCTTCTCTTTGATTCTTTTGTTCAGTCTCAAAGACAAACAACGGAACATTTTCCTGATTAATATGTGTATTTGTCAATTCCATCAAACTAATCTTGCTAACATCGATATGAACTATTTCTTTTAAGAAATTAAGTATATTCGCTAAACCAGTCTTCCCTTCAGAAAGTTCCGCTAACGCAAATTCCAACTTGTCATCAATTGAATGGACCAAAAATTTTTTAGAACCATCCTCCAAATGCAACATAATTGTACCAGCAACTCTTTTGCTTGCCAAAATTTCCACCTCGATCACCTTGTTCTATGGCTTACATAAAAATTCTAGCACATTTTCAGAAAAAATACACACTTTTTATTTCTTATTTTCTTTCCGTTCTAATTCAGATAACGCTTCTTCTATCCAAATAGGTAACTGCTCCGCAATAGTGGCAAAACCGATTTTACGATTTTTATTCGTGAAATATCTTTTTCTACGATAAGGAACAGCTGGATTTGTTTTTTCTAATGTTCTTAAAGATAAACTGATTTTTTTGGAATATTCATCAATGTCGATGATCTGAACGGTTACTGGCTGCCCGACTTTTAACAATGAATGGATATTTTTCGTATAACCGGATTGTACTTCCGAAACATGAATAAGTCCTTGCGTCTCATTATCAAGAGAGACGAATGCCCCATAAGGCTGTATCCCTGTTACTTTTCCTTCAATTATTTGTCCAATTTTATAAGTCATCTACTTCCCTCTCTTCGCATTTATCATTATACTGTAAATAGCGCAAAAAAAGAAGCGACGAAAATGACTGGAGGTATTGAGATGATCGAATTTGATAAAAAGATTTCAAGAAAAGATACAGAAAGTGTAAAATGGGACGCGATTGCCGAGACATATCAAATGGATGATTTACTTCCTTTGTGGGTAGCAGATATGGATTTCTTATCTCCCGAGGGGGTAGCTAATGCGTTTAGTGAATACATCAAACACGGAATCTTTGGTTATGCCACTCTATCTGATAAACTCTATCAGGCTATCATTCATTGGGAACGTCAACGCCATGCTGTTGAGTTGACGAAAGAAAATATTGTTTTTACAAGTGGTGTGTTGACTAGTTTAGCTGCAGCAGTACAAACTTTTACAAAACCAGGCGATTCTATTTTGATTCATGACCCAGTTTATCCTCCATTTTCCTCTATTATAGAAACAAATCAACGTCACATTGTTCGAAGCTCTTTGCTAGAAAAAAATAATCATTTTGTCATGGACTTTTCTAACATGGAGAAAAAAATAGAAGAAAACAATGTAAAAGCAATGATCTTGTGCAACCCTCATAATCCAGGAGGTCGCGTTTGGAGCAAAGAAGAATTGAAACAGTTAAGCGAATTGTGTTTAAAACATCGAGTGTTTCTGTTTAGTGACGAAATCCATCAAGATTTGACTTTATTCGATCATACATTTACTTCCATGCTGACGATTAATCCCGATTTGGACGATTTGCTCATTGCCTTTACTTCTGCAACAAAGACTTTCAATTTAGCTGCAATCAAAAATTCAATGGTATTTATCAAAAATCCAGAGCTGAAAGCTAAATTTGAAAAACATCTAGTGATGAATCAACAGCACGAAATCAACACTTTTGGTTTGATTGGGACTCAAGCGGCTTATGAGACCGGTGGAGAATGGTTAAACCAATTGATTCCTTATCTAGAAAAAAATGTTCAAACAGTTAATCAGTTTTTTGAACAGCATCTTCCGAAAGTGAGAATAATGAGCCCTGAAGGAACTTATTTAATGTGGTTGGATTTTACCGCTTATATTTCAGACGACCAGAAATTAGAGAATACTCTAGTGAGAAAAGGAAAAGTCGTATTAAATCCTGGTATCACATTTGGTCCTTCCGGTCATGGACATATGCGCTTGAATATTGCTTGTCCAGAAGAAACTTTACTAGAAGGACTTCATCGAATCAAGCACGCTTTAGAAACAACCGAATAAATCAGTTATCAAAGTAAAAGGACGAGACCTTACTAGGTTTCGTCCTTTTCTATAAATACTCCGTATCATACCAAACTATTCTGAAATTTCGATTGTTTCAATCACTATGTCATGTACAGGGCGGTCTTGCGGACCACGTTGCACATTTGCAATTTCATCTACTGTATCCATTCCTTCCAGTACATGTCCAAAGACTGTATGTCGGAAATCTAACCAAGGGGTTCCGCCACCTTTATACGCTTCAATGATTTCTGATGGGAATCCAGCACCTTCCAATTGTCCAAGCATATTAGCTGGCACATTTGTGTTATTTACAATAAAGAATTGGCTTCCGTTTGTGTTTGGACCTGAATTTGCCATAGATAAAGCTCCGCGAAGGTTGAACAGTTCACGACTGAATTCATCTTCAAAACTTTCTCCATAAATACTTTCTCCACCCATTCCTGTTCCAGTTGGATCGCCGCCTTGAATCATGAAATCAGGAATAACACGGTGAAAAATCACGCCATCATAATAACCTTTTTTGGAAAGTTCAATGAAATTTTGAACCGTCTTCGGTGCTAGTTCAGGGAATAATTGGACAGTAATGTCACCACGGTTTGTTTTGATAACAGCTTTTGGTCCTTTTTCATTTTTTAAATCTAGTTGTGGGAATCCCATATTGTTTCCTCCTATTATTTGCATACTTCATAAATAATAATAACATAATACCTAACCTTCCGTAAAAATACTAGATTTGTTTTTCTTTATTTTTTCATCACTGCCTGCATTCCATGAATAAATTCTATGACTGACCATTTCAACTTCAAATATTTTTGAGAAGCATTCTCAATTAAATTCTGCTATAGTGTGAAAAGGGAGGAATTTTTTATGGAAATCTATGACATTACAATTATCGGTGCAGGTCCTGTAGGGATGTTTGCCGCTTTTTATGCAGGAATGCGCCAAGCTAAAACAAAAATCATTGACAGTCTACCTCAACTTGGTGGTCAATTAGCAACATTATATCCTGAAAAATATATTTACGATATCCCAGGTTATCCAGCAATCAAAGCAAGTGAATTAATCGATCAATTAGAAAAACAGTTAACTACTTTTAATCATACATTTCATTTAAAAGAAGAAGTTCTCTCGCTTACTCGTGAAGACGAAGTTATCGAGATCACTACAAATAAAGGCATACATTATTCTAAAGCAGTCATTTTAACTTTAGGGAATGGTTCATTCCAGCCGAGAAAATTGAATTTAGATAATGCTGAAGCATTCGAAAACCACGGATTGGATTATTTCGTAAATGATTTGATGAAATATGCCGGAAAAAAAGTTGCTATTGCTGGAGGCGGCGATTCTGCTATCGATTGGGCATTGATGTTGGAGCCTATTGCAAGCGAAGTTTACCTGATCCATCGTCGTCCGGAATTCCGTGCGCATGAACATAGCGTATCGCGTTTGAAGTCTTCAACTGTCACCTTGCTTACTCCATATCTAATCGATGGATTGTCTGGCAACGCTGGAGAACTGTCAGACATCCGCTTAAAAAAAGTGAAGAGCGATGAAACAATTGATTTGATGATTGATGCTCTGATCGTCAATTATGGATTCACTTCTAATTTAGAACATCTCTCTTCTTGGGGACTTGATAGTACTAGAAATGCCATCACTGTAAAATCAGATATGTCTACTTCTATTCCAGGTGTTTATGCAGCTGGTGATATCTGTACCTATGAAGGAAAAGTGAAACTGATTGCTACTGGGCTCGGTGAAGCACCTACCGCAGTGAACAATGCTTTACACTACATTAATCCAAAAGAACGGACTCAGCCTGGTCACAGCACAAGCTTATATGATAAAAATCTTCGGCCTAGTTGATTTTTTAGATTCCTCTGCATTTCAAGCGAGATCCAAAAGCAGTTTCTTGCATTTTTTTCATGTTCCGTTAACATGAAATAGAGAAAGAAAAATAAAGGGGGAGCAATAATATGGTCGTCAAAACTGAGACTTTAGAAGAAAAGGCAAGAGAACTATTGAAAGAACGTGGCGTAACTGTAGAAGATATCGCACAACTTGTCATGTTTTTACAAAAAGACTATATTTCTGATTTGACTTTGGCAGATTGTACTGAAAGTGTCAACAGCGTATTAACAAAACGTGAAGTACATAACGCCATTATCACCGGAATCCAATTAGATATATTAGCAGAAAAGAAAAGATTGATGGATCCGTTGCAACACATTATCGAAGATGACGAAGGTCTTTACGGTATCGATGAGATCTTAGCTTTATCAATCGTGAATGTTTACGGTACGATTGGCTTTACGAACTATGGCTATATCGATAAAGTGAAACCGGGTATTTTAAAAGAACTAAACAGCCACGATGGCGTTCATGTCCATACCTTCTTAGATGATATCGTCGGAGCAATCGCTGCTGCTGCTGCCAGTCGATTAGCACACAAAGAACCAGAAAAAAGAAGTCGACTTACTCAATAAATCAAAAAAAGAAAGAAAACGTCTATTTAGACGAGTTCTTTCTTTTTTGTTTGTTTCAAACTATTTTTCCCTAAGAAAAGAAAAATAGCAAAAAATACTTCTAATACTACAAAGAACAAGATAAAGCTATGCATGAAAAATTCTTCTGGAAGTACATTGATGATTGGATCAGTTACAGGATCGAATAACCAGTCATCGTTGTTGAAAAACGTTTCATGAAAAAGGATAAAAAAGCGATCAAATCCAATCATCATGAAAAAACCGAAAATGACTGGCAGCAACATGCCAATCTGAAACGGACGAATCAATCGCCAAAGACGATCATTCTTTTGCAAATATCTGATAAACAAAATACTTGGGATCAGAGTGATGAAAAATACAGCATAATCCACTAAAAACAAAATTTTCACTTCATAAAAATGATGAGCTCCGCTAGCAGAAACTGGAAAGTCCGGCAAACTGAGGACTGTTTGGAAGGGATTATTAAGATAATTCATCAGGTGATCAAAATTTTTCAGTAATGTCTCTTGGTCTAAAGAAGTATAATCCAAAATATGCAAATGTCCGATATCAAATACATACAGCGGTCGAAAATTGATCGTCACTCCAACTGCCAAACTGATCAGCGTCAGAAACAGGCTGAATAATCCGGCATATTCCAACCACCGCCATCTCGAATTTTTCATATTAGAAGCTCCATTCATCCAATGATCGTTTCACAAAGGTAGCTGGGATAGGCAGCCCAGGTACATCTTCTTCTTTTGTGAAACCTGATAAAACGAGCAAAGTATCGATATTATTACGTATCCCTGCTTGGATATCTGTTTCATAGTTATCTCCAACCATGATTACTTCTTCTTTTTGCAGACCTAATACTTCAACGGCTTTATCCATAATGATTGCTTCTGGTTTTCCGATATAAATTGGTGGAGTTTGGGTTGCTGTCTCGACGAAAGAGATGACTGACCCAGCTCCAGGAAGAAGACCACGTTCTGTAGGGATATTCTTATCCGGATTCGTACCAATGAAAGTAGCCCCTTTTTGAATAGCAAGAGTTGCTTTGACGACCTTTTCATAGGTCAAATAATTATCTAGCCCTACTACTACATAGTCAGGAACCTCTTCTTCCCATGTAAATCCGGCAGCTAAAATCAAGTCAATTAATCCGGCTTCTCCGATAACATACACTTTTTTTCCTTTTCCATCTGCTTTCATGAAATCAATTGTAGCCAAAGTAGCTGTATAAACTGTTTCTGGTGCTACATGAATGTCAAACTCATCTGCTAGACGATTAGCCACTGTTTCTGGCGACTTAGTCGTGTTATTCGTAACAAATAAGAAAGGCAATTTCCTTTTTTGTAATTCTTCCACAAACCGTTTCCCTGCCGGTATAGGTTCCGTCCCGCGATAAATCGTCCCGTCTAAATCAATTAAATATCCTTTATAGTCCATTCATCCACTACTCTTCCCTTTTTCTTATCGTAAATGCTGTTTTTGTTTTTTCCACTTGATTAGATTGTTCTTGTTTTTTTACTTTTTCAGAGGTTTTTGCTGACTCTGTTTTTCGATTTTTAATAACCGGTTTTTTACGATTAGATGTGACTGGTCCTTTTTTCTCATCGATATACGCACGATTATGGTTTTTTTTCTTTTTTCGGCGCTGAGTTGTCTTTTCTTTTTTACCGCCGATTCTTTCGATGACAAAATACGCACAACCAAAATTGCAATATTCGTAAAGATAGTCTTCCAATGAATCAATTCGCTGATCCGGATGCGCCCGTCGATTATCCGCTCGGAAGAATCCTTTTAAACGTAGTTGTTCATAACCCCAATCTCCTACGATATAATCATATCGGGCTAGTACATCACTGTATCGTTCTCCCAGTTTTTCTGCATTAAATCCTTCACGATAATCGGACACAAGCCGATAATGTCTTTCGCCTACCAAAAAATTACTGTCATCTAACAGCGTCACTACTTCACCTTTGACTTTTTCTGCTTTCGGCTCCTCGACGATTTCTTCCAAAGCAGCTGTCAGTTCTTCTGTGACTGTTGTTTCCTGTTCAGCTGATGATTTTTTCTTAGCAATTTCTGTTTTATGCTCAACGTTCTGCTGTTCATTTTGTTTTGCAGACATGCGTTCACCACCTATCTTTTTTATTATACCTTGTTTTTATTTGATTGGGTAGTGAGCTTTCAAGTAATCTCCTACCACGCTTCGGATAAATTCAGGAAACAAAAATTCATTTTTTCCAACAATTTCGATCGTTGGAAAAAATGGGACAAACATTAGATGATCGACGGTAGTAAAAGTATAATTTTTAGTCGGATCGACTGGCTTATTCTTCCAAAAAACTTGATGGTTAACGGAGTCATACATGATTCCATTATAGACCATCTGTCCAAAAATCTTGCCGCGAAATCCCATTCCCTTCATCGGATAGTTACGTAAAAACTGACGATTTTTTTCTATTTCTAAAACTAAACGAATCAGATCATTTCCACCCAATGTGACATTCAGCAAGTGCATTGGATGTGGCAATGCCGTGTGAAGCTGATCCTGGTTGACCCGACCTTTTGGAATTTCAGTTAAAAACAGACCACTGTTTAATATTGCGGCGTCCGTCTTTCCTCGTTCTTTTACCGCCTCAAGGGCTACTTGGATAAACGAATGCTCACTGAAGATATCTAGGCTTAAAGAAAACGGCAAATCCGCTACTTCTTTTTCTTTTAGCAGCTCATGCCCTTGTTCTAAGTAACCGTTTACCTCTTGTTCATCTTCTGTAAAAGCTGTCATTGTTTCTGTAGGGATGGCTTTGGCCGAATGCTTAAGGATTTTTTTTTCTTCATCGATGGTTAAATGGACTTCTCCTACATATTGACCGTATTTGCCAGCTGCTGCTATTTGGACATCGTTGACTACATGACCTTCTCTGAATAAATGATGGGTGTGCGAACCTAAAATAACATCAATTGCTGGTATTTCTTTTGCAATTTGTAAATCATCTTGAATCCCGAGATGACTCATCAAAACTAAAACATCCACTTGTGGACGTAAATCTTCGACTAATTCCGGCAAAATATCATATGGATTGCGTATGTCCCAGCCATTTGGATTATACGTAAGCGGGAACGGGGCAGTAAATGCAATCAAGCCAATTTTTGTCTGGTGTTTCGTTGTAATGATTTTATATGGTTTCGTCCATATCGGTGGCTGCAACGTATTTTTATCGAACAAGTTATCAAGGATGATATCAAACTCAGCATGATCATATAAGTGGTTTAGATCTTCTTTGGAATTTCCTACGCCTTCATTGTTTCCTATCGTCGCTGCATCATAACCAACTTCATTCATCAGCAAGATATTCGCCTGTCCATTCGTTGCCTCTGATAATGGATGCCAACGATCCACAAAATCACCTAGATCGACTGCAATCGTTGTCGTATTTTCTTTCTTTTCGTTTTCTCGTTTACGCTGATCTAAGAATCTTCTGATCCTTGGCCAATTTTCTAAATGTGAATGCAGATCATTCGTATGTAAAATCACTATTTTTTCCATGTGTCCTCTCGCCTCTCTTTATCTTCATCATACCACAGGCAGCTTTTTCTTCCATTGAAACAAGCTCCATTTCAGAGCTTTTCCTGTCTCGAAGCAAATTACATAAGTATAATATTCGATAAAATAGTCTGGCTAAAAGAACGAAAAACTATTCAGTTTTACAGCCTAATTATTTCTAGAAATAAAAAAAAAACAGACCCGAAAGTCTGTCGTCGTTTCATTATAATCAGACACATGGCGGAACCTGCTTAGTGCTGCTTCCTTCCAGACCTGACACGCTTCACAAGCCCACCATTGTCCTAGCCTTTCGGCAAAGAATAGTATACCTTATTTTTCATTCGTTGACCAGTCTTTTTTTAATTTCTTTTTTCGCTGACGTAGCTTTCGGAAAAAGTCAGTCAAAACCCTTCCGCATTCGTCTTCTAAAATGCCACCTTCTACATACGCTTGATGGTTGAATCGTTCGTCTTCCAAAAGATTCATCAAAGTGCCGGCTGTTCCGCCTTTCGGGTCATATGCACCGAAATAAACTTCTGCTACACGAGACAAAATCATCGCGCCACTGCACATAGGGCAAGGTTCCAAGGTAACAAAAAGCGACGCATTTTCTAAGCGCCAACTTCCAACTTTTTCACAGGCTTCCTTGATTGCAAACATTTCTGCATGTGTAGTAGCATCTTGTGTCGTTTCTCTAAGGTTATATCCTTTTCCAATCACTTCTCCCTCTAATACAACCACTGCTCCAATCGGAACTTCATGGAGCACTTCTGCTTTTTTTGCTTCTGCCAATGCAAGGCGCATCCATTTTTCTTTATCTACTGCATCAAGATTTGTATTAACCAATTAACCTTCCCTGCCTTTGTTTTTTCTTGTTTTACTTTAGCATATGACAAAAAGGCTGTAACTAACTTTTTTTTCTATGGTAAAATAAATACAAGAGGTGAACAAGATGAAAATGAATAAATTACTTGCTCTTTACCCACAAGCACAGAAAAAAAACTGTCCAGCGTCAGAAGCTGATATCCTTTCTTTTGCAGTTGATGATGCTTTTATTTGGATTAAAAGCGATTCACTATCCCAACAAGAAACTAGTCTTTTGAAAGCGTTATTCCCTATAGTCAGCGATCAAAAAAAACATCCGTGGTATCACTATCTTTTTAAAGATGCTTCTTGCATCCAAGAAAAAAGCTTTCGTTTGATCCAGCTTCACGTCGAATCGAAAGGAGAATTCTTAAAAAAAGAATGGCAAGATACTATTTTGGAATTATTTCGCTATTCTGCTGATTTCTTCTTTTATACAGACACTGATGCTCTCTTGATCGAACAAAAAAATTGTGATTATCTTGATGCTGCTGAGATCAATGGTATTTTTCTATCTTTAGATGCTGATTTTGATACGACAACATCTGTATTCGTTGGTTCTTTTCATTCACCAGGTAGCGACCTTGTCCCTTTGTTTGCTGAAGAAAGAAGAATTTTTTTAACAGAGCAAAACAATCTCTATACTCACAGCCGTACTTTTTCTATGCAAGATGTTGCTTTACATTACTATACAAAAGATGTCATGAAAGATAGTGCGTTGATCAAAAGTTACATAGAACTGATCAAACAAAATGAAATGGAAGAGATCATTCAAGAATTATGGAATGAATTAGGTAATGTCAGCTCTGCTGCAAAAACGCTGTTTCTTCATCGGAATACGCTAAAATATCGAATCGAAAAATTTCAAGAACAATCAGGTTTCAATCTAAAAAAAGCCAATGATTTACTGTTTTGCTACCTTTTATTGATTCATGAGCATGATTAAAGATAAGTTAAAGGGGTTATGACAATAAATTTTGTCACAACCCCTTATTTCAAATGAATAGTGTTCAAAAGCTAGTTTCTCTTACATCATTTTTTCAACAAAATGCATAAGCCGATCTTTTACGTCTTCGGTTGAGTCTTTGATGGAATCACCGTAAACAGAGATTTTCTTTTTTCCTGATTTTATTTTTGCTAACATCCCCATCAAAGAATCCAAGTCACTATCTGACAGATCATCTACGATTTCCATCAATTTTTCATTTCCATCGAATTTGTCGTGGACGAATTTTTTTACTTTTGTCCGAGTAGTCATATGATGGATCTTTTCCATTACTTTTCCCGATACGACGACTGCTGTCGCTACACTGGCAGCGGCTGCTACGCTTAATCCAATTGTTACTTTTGTTGATGTTTTCATAAGTATCAGCTCCTTTTTATCTACTTCAATCATAGCATAGACAAAAAAATAAACGAACTAATCCACTCATCGAAATCAGCGAAATCTTAATCCTTTAGGAAAAAAGTTCTTTACTGTTCCTTTTACTTGTTTACCAAAACCGACAGGTATCTTATCCAATACTAATAAAACCCATCCTTGATCCCCATCACGTTGAAATGTTTCTCCTGCTGTGTAAGATTGCCATTCCTTTTGAGTGATCGACAAACAAGGGATGTTTTCTGTCTTTTTCATAGCAAGTGCTAAGGCATAGCTAGGTTCAAATCGATTCTTTTTGAAATCTCCTAAATGCAAACCTGTACGCATGACTTTCAAACCATCAAGAGAAGGGAGCAACTCAGGAACTTCCCAAAGATGATCGTTGAACACTAAAAGTCTCCCAGTGATTTCATAATGGAAATCCATTGAAAATTCCGTCCAAAGTTTTTCCTGTTCTTTTGTCAATTCTTCTTTCCGTTTCTTACGTACTTTCTTTTCTTTACGTGTTGGGTTTTGTCCATGAAAAGTCAACTTTGCGACAAAATGCCCTTCTCCTTGATTTTCATGAGGCCATATACGTACTGTTTTGTCCAAACCATCTACGCTTCCCCATTCAGGACGTCCTGAACTAACGGTTTGAGACAAAGGGATTTCTTCAATTGTTACTGGATAATTTTCTACAAGCCAGCTAATAATCTCTTCATTTTCTTCTGGTGCAAACGTACAGGTAGAGTAGATCAGCTGCCCTTCATGTTTTAGCATCTTTATTGCTGAAGACAAAATCTCTTGCTGACGTTTTTGACAGTGTAGCGGAGATTCTTCTGTCCACTCTTTTACTGCATTCGGATCTTTTCTGAACATCCCTTCCCCTGAACAAGGCGCATCAACCACGATCCGATCAAAAAAACCGGAAAAATGAGGAACAAGCTCTGCAGGTGCATGATTTGTCACTATTGCGTTCGAAACTCCCCATCGTTCTATATTTTCTGATAGGATCTTCGCGCGTTTCGGAAATATCTCATTTGACACTAACAACCCTTTGCCTCTCATTTGAGCAGCTAATTGGGTCGATTTACCGCCGGGAGCCGCACACAAATCCAACACTTTTTCTCCTGGTTTTGCTGCAGCAGCTGTTCCAACGATCATTGCACTTGGTTCTTGGCTATATTCGTACCCAGCTTGATGGAGGAAAGACTTTCCATTCACAGTGCCAAGAAATCCCTCATTGCTGTAGGGAGCGGGTTGCAATTCTTCGCTATGGTAAGTTTGAACCATAGCCAATCCTGCCGGTTTTAGTGGGTTCCACCGAAATCCTTTTTTTGCGCTTCCTTGCTCAAGTGCGCAAAAAAATTCAGTTGATTCTTCTCCTAAAAGAAGACGATATTTTTTGATAAATTGCTGTGGTAACGTTGTAGCTTCCTCCTTCATTCAAATGTTTCGTTAGACATTTTACAATCTTTTTTACGAAAAATAAAGGTGGCTGATCTACTTTTTCATGTTGCTTCCTAAGATAACTGTTCCTTTAAGATACTTTCCAAGTATTCATCCGTCACCTCATTTTTATCCCAAACAGCGTTCATCGTTTCAAAAAAATCTTGAGAAAAATTATCTGAGCTCAAACTTCCCAATGCATTAAGCCAAAGCAATTCAAGCAACTTTTCCTCTTTGATTTTCGTGTGGCCTTTGATGTATGAGAAAAATGGCCGTTTAAATAGCGAATTCATGTCTAATTCAGATTTTGCAATGATTCCACGGATACTTTCATGGATAGAAAAAAAATCTTTCAGCAAGTAGACTGTGCTTAGAACATCATTGGAATTGCATTCAGCTAAGTATCGTTCAAAGCAAACAGTGATTTCTTCTAATATTTTCTCCTTTAACCCGCTGATCGATTTGAAATGTGTATAAATCGGATATGTAGAGCACCCGCAGAAATCCGCCAAATCTCTTGCAGTAATTGATTTCATTCCATATTCTTCCACATATACCATACTTTTGAACAGCAAATATTCTTTACTATAATTTGTTACTCTCCCCATCATTCTTACCTCCGTCCCTCTTCATCTACCCTCTAATAAATAACGTACAAAATTAAAAAAAAAGTGAAATAATCACTGATAATCTTCATAATCACTTTAGATATATCCATTAAAAATCAAGTATATTTACTTATGATACAAGAAAACCTTGACAAAAAGCCCTATGAAATAAACAATAGAATAAACAAGGTGATAACAAGATTTAAATAACAATATATACAAACAAAAGGCGATACTCTGTAAGAATAACACACACTGAAATGACTTTCCACTCACAGTTTTTGTCTAACTATATACAAAAACAGAATAAAAGGAGGCTATTATGTTAATTGAAGCAAGAAAAAAAGAGTTGCTTGTTCTGCACAGGGTCATTCAAAAAAAAAATTGTTCTTTACAGGAATTAGCCAATGAATTGCATATTCCAAAACGAACAATCAAAGAGTTGATTCGGAAAGTAAATTTTTCGCTCAAGCAATTTTTATTGATGGAGGAATTTATTTATTCTAACCATAAAGGAGAGATCTACACCAAAGAAACCGATCAGTCTAAAAAGCTAGCTGTATTTTATAAGTTAAGATTACGCTACCTACAAGAATCCAATCGTTTTAATTATTTAATGTTGCTGATTAATTATCCACAATCTGCTGTACCAAAAAAGTATTTACTTGAACAACTTTATATATCGCCCTCCTATCTCGAAAAGCTGACAAAACAACTCAATCATTCATTAAATAAATTCCATTTAAGGATCGTATCTGTACAAAACTGCTGTGTTCTTGAAGGAAACGAATTATCTATCCGCCTTTATCTTTATTTTTTTCTTTCAGATACATTCGAAGGAGACGATTGGCCGTTTTCCTCTCTTGAATTAAATACACTAAAAAAGAAAAGTAAGGATGAGCACAGAGAAAAAAATCCAAAACAAGAAAAAAACATCTATTTATTACTTGCTTTATTCATATGTCGTAACAGACAACAGGCACGTTTTTCGAAAATTTCTCCTGAAATTACTGAATTAATGGATTTGTTGCAGCGTACACATGATTATTCAGAATGCTTTACTTCTTTTTCAGCGATTTATCCCTGTGAAGAGGTAGAAACGGAAAGAGCCTACTTCAATTATTTTTTCTATTGTTTTTTTCCAAATCAAATTTCATTCCAACAAAAACAGGTGATTGGTTTCTTATTTTCCACAAGCAAAAACCTTATTTGCCAACAAGTCGATCAATTGATGACTTACTTAACTCAACAGTTTCCTATCAATCATTTGGAAGACAAAAAACCGATCTATTTTTATTTTCTCGTACTAGCAGTTATTCTTTTGGAACTGTTAGGTGAATCTAGCAGTAGCTTTTCTACACTCTGTTTTCCAGAAACTACCTCCAATCAAACGGCTTCTTTTATACAGGAAAAAAAATTAAGAGAAAAAATCGACACAATTTTTTCAAACTCTAGAAAAAAAGTTCAATTAAGTCAATACCTTATTCAATTGATCCAACACTTATTACACACAGAAATGAAAGAACAATTACTCATCCACTTGCAGATAACCAAACCATTCACAGGGAATTACCATCTGCAAGATCATTTACAGAAACTATTTCGCAATGAAGCAATCAAGATTATCGAATGTCCTAAACATGCTGATTTGATTATTACAGATCAACATGAGAAAATATCAGCTGAAACGGAAACTTTCTATCTAGATACAAACCACGATACAGTATTATTCGGTGAGTTGATAAAAGCGATTCAAGAACTGTATATGAAAAAAAGATATGAGAATAAAACAAAGAGCGTGGGACAAAAGTAAAGAACACTTTTGTCTCACGCTCTAAACACGTATAAACGGCGGAAGCAGAAGCAACTCCTTCGGAAATAAGCTGAAATTCACAAAAATTTGAAAAGTAATTTTCGTGAATTCCTTCTTATTTCTTGGAGTTAAACGCTTCTGTCCCAGCCTCTTTATGTTAATCTCTTCGGTTGCCGCCGAACAATAAAATCAAGCGCAACAGCTGAAGGAATGTCGAAAGCGCTGCTGCAACGTAAGTCAATGCCGCTGCAAACAATACGTGTCTTGCCATCGGTACTTCTTCTTCCGTCAGCAGTCCGCCCTCACTCAAAATTTGGATTGCTCGACGAGATGCATTGAATTCAACTGGTAATGTCACCAATTGAAAGAGTAACGCTAAAGAAAAAGCAAAAATCCCGATATTGATCAACGTAGAGTTCCAACTAAGCAATACACCTACCATAATCAATGGGAACGAAATCATCGAACCAAAGTTAGCTGCGGGAACAAGTGCCGCACGGATCTTCAATGGGACATACCCCGAAGCATCTTGAACCGCATGTCCGCATTCATGAGCTGCTACACCTATCGCAGCAACTGAAGTAGATTGTGCAGTCGCTTGAGACAGGCTCAGCATCTTATTACCTGAATTGTAGTTATCTGTGAGATCTCCGGCAATTTGTTGAACGCCAACATCATTTATTTGTTGGCTTTGCAATATATATTGTGCTGCTTGTGTACCAGTCACGTTGTTTTTGCTTCTCACTTGATCATATTTGCGGAAAGTACTATTGACATAAGCTGACGCAATTCCGGAAATGACTAATCCAAGAATGACCAAAAGAAATGTCGGATCTAAAAAACCATACATTCCATAACCATACATTGTCGTTTCACTCCTTTTTGTTTCCTTTATTTTATCATTAGTAGCAAGAAAAGAATGTGAAAAGACCTTGAATATTCTTTAATTCTTTTTCACAAATTCCGATTTCAGTTTCATCGGTCCAAATCCTTCTACCTTGCAATCGATATTATGGTCGCCTTCTACTAAGCGGATGTTCTTGACTTTCGTTCCTTGTTTAATGGCACCTGATGCACCTTTTACTTTCAAATCTTTGATCACTGTCACGCTATCACCTTCTGACAGACGGTTTCCATTTGCATCTAATACCACTAATCCGTCTTCTATGACAGTTTTTTGCTCTTCTTTGCTCCATTCGTTCCCACATTCTGGGCAAATCAACAAACCTCGATCTTCATATGTGTACTCTGAGCCGCATTCTGGGCAATTTGGTAATGTCATCTTCTTTCTCCTTTAAAATCTTTAGTGAGCACTATTGTAACGGAAAAAGAAGATGTTGAAAAGATACATTTGTGATTTTTACCACAAAAGGAACGTTTTCGAATGAAGTTGTTACTTCGTTTCTCTACTCTTATACGATTGGCAAATGTCTTGAATCTCTTTATAGATTTCCTCTACTTCTGCTAAATCTTTTGCATTCGCACCACTTGCTAATGGGTGGCCTCCCCCATGATGGCGTTTCGCTAACTCATTGATGACTGGTCCCTTAGAACGTAAGCGTACGCGGTAATGTCCTGAAGGTTGCTGAACAAAAATACCCCAAGCTAGTACTTCGTCGATCACTCCAGGAAGAGAAACGATTGAAGCCGTCTCTGAATCATCGATGCCATATTTATCAAGAATTTCTTGCGGAAGGATTATTCTTCCTGCACCATTTTCATCCACCTGGATATTTTGATAAAGATAACCGGAAAGTTTAGCGACTTTCATCGGCATTTGCTCAATCTCTCTATTCAAAGCACTTGCATCAAATGGATAATTTCTCAATATCGATGCAATCTCTAATGTACGGGACGTCGTGGAGGGATACAAAAAGCGCCCTGTATCTCCGACGATTCCCGCATAAAGCAACCGTGCAGCTTCCACGTTCATCTTAAATAATTCAGGAAACATCAAAGCAAATTCTGCAATCATCTCACTACAACTGCTTGCTTTTGTATTTACCCACACAAGATCTCCATAAGGGTCATCATTGGGATGATGATCAATTTTGATCAGCTTTTCTGCTAACTGATATCTTTGATCACTGATTCTAGGTGAATTAGCTGTATCGGTCACGATGACTAGCGCTCCTTGATAAAAGGCATCTTCAACTTCTTGCATTTCTGCTAAAAAGCGAAGACCTTCAATCGTTTCACCTACTTGTCGTATTTCTTTTTCTGGGAAACTTTCCCGTAATAGTTCGGCTAATCCTACTTGTGATCCTAACGCATCAGGATCAGGGCGCAAATGCCTGTGGATAATGATTTTATCGTATTTTTTTATTGTATCTACTATTTCTTGCTGTACTGTCATTTCACTCCTGCTTTCTAAGAACGTTCCATTACTTGACAAACAACGATTGCTTTGGAAACGATGGTATTTTCAATAAATACTTCGATATCCAATTTAGCGGAACGTCTGCCGATTTCCAATACACGTGGACGAATGTCCAACTCGCTTTCCAATTGGATCAGCCGCAAATAATGTAGGTTCACTTGTTCAATCAAGATGTTTCGTTTTTGGTTCATCACCATTGTTTTTTGTGCGACATCAGAAATGATTTCGCTAAGCACGCCAAAAGAAATGGTTCCAACACCATTGACCATTTGTGGTGTCACTACAAATTTGAACTTAGGATTTTCCAAACGATTCCCTTCACGATCGGTATCAATCGTATGGATATTTCCAGATATCTGATCTGAAATCGTATCTGCAATCTGCGGTTGTCGCTGGACAAGCTGCATCGCTTTCATTACATCTTGCCGGGTAATCAAGCCTTCCAATGTCAAGTCATCGGAGACGACCGGCATGACCTCCAGCCCATCCCAGATCATTTGATGACTAACAGAAGCAATACTCATTGTTTTCTTTACACTAATTGGTTCTTTCGTCATCACTCGATCAATGATCTGATTTGGTGATTTCCCTAAAACGTCTTTTGCCGTAACGATCCCCATCAAACGGTGATGGCGATTAACGACTGGAAAACGTGAATGTTGCGTTTCTTCTGACAAACGTTGATAATCAGAAATCGTATCCATCTGATGCAAATAATGTGTCTTTTCCGCCGGCATGTAGATATCGCTAACAAGCATGATATCTTTTTTGATCAATTGGTCACTTAACGCTCGGTTGATCATGGTAGCGACTGTAAATGTATCATAAGAAGTGCGCAAGATTGGCATTTCAAGTTCATCGGCTAGCTTTGCAATCTCAGTAGTCGTATTGAATCCTCCTGTGATCAATACTGCAGCGCCATCTTCCAATGCTAATTTTTGGACTTCCGCCCGATTGCCAACGATCATCAGTGATCCTGGTGTAATATAGCGTTCCATGGCATGTTTAGTCATCGCACCAATGACAAATTTATTCAAGACCTTGTCTAATCCTGCCGAGCCACCTAAAACGTCCCCCTCAATAATCCTGACGACTTCGCCAAATGTCAAACGTTCAATATGTTTTTTTAATTTACGTTCGATACGGATCGTACCTACTCGTTGAATCGTTGAAACTAGTCCGACATTTTCCGCATCTTTGATTGCACGGTACGCTGTTCCTTCACTGACATTCAATTCTTTTGCGATGCTTCTTACAGAAATTCGATTGCCCACAGGTAAACTTTCAATATATTCTAAAATTAAATCATGTTTTGTCGCCATTTTCTGCCTACACTTCCAGCGTTTCCGAGACGCTCATTATTTTTCCTTCGCTATCTTCCAGTAATGCTACAAAAGATTCAGGATCTTGTTCAATGACAGGGAACGTATTGAAATGGATTGGAACGACTTTCTTGGCACGAATTGTTTGTGCAGCCCGAGCCGCATCCTCTGGTCCCATCGTATAGTTATCACCAATCGGCAAGAAAGCAACATCAATATCGAACTCTTCTGCAAGCAATCCTAAATCACTGAAATAAGCTGTATCTCCTGCATGATAAATCGTTTTGCCTTCTGCTTGGATAATGATTCCGCTAGGCTCACCCATATACTGAACGATACCGTCTACTTCATAGCTTGAACTATGCTGTGCATGTACGAATTTTACTGTGCCGAATGGAAATGCATGTTTTCCGCCGATATTCATACCGAAAGAATCTACTCCTCTGCTATTTGCATAATCAGCAATCTCAACAATACTAATAATCGTGGCTTGATTTTCTTTTGCAATAGGAATCATATCTCCTATATGGTCACTATGTCCATGAGTAATCAGCAACCAATCTGTCTTTACTTCTTCTGCAGTTAAATCTGACAACGGGTTTCCTGTAATAAACGGGTCAATCATCACACGTTGGCCATTTTCCATTTCAATCGTTAAACAAGAATGTCCATGATACGTAATTTTCATATTCTACACCTCACGTTTTCTCTGTATCTTTTTTATTAAAACCGATTTCATTACTTGCACATCAATGAAAAAATATAGTTAATAAATATATTTTCATTGGATTGATAGTACAGTATGCACAAAGCAATTGTAACAGATAATACAGGATGCACCAAGTACCAAGCAGATATAATCTCAAGTTTGAGCTCTCTGCTTGGCTCCCCTTCTCGTCACTTAACTAATTAAATCAGCGTAAATAGGATGGACGATTTTTTCTAAATCAGTTACTTTTATTTGGAGGCTTCTCCCGATTTCACCGCTCGACACAATCACTTCTTCTTTTTCTTTTAAAGAACTGTCTGCTAAAAAACAATAATCAGGATGTGCGAGTTTTATTCCAATAGGGGTATTCGCTCCGTGAGGATATCCGGTATGTGTTAAGACAAAATCCATCCCAGGAAAACCGACTTTACGATCGTTCGTCACTTGTCTCGTTTTTTTATAATCTAAATGATCATTCAAAGGAATCAATGCGATGATCACCCCAGTTTTGTTCCCTTTTACTACGAGAGTTTTACATATCAAAGCTGGATCAATCCCTCTTTTTTGTAGTTCTTCTGTGAAAGATCCCTCTACTATATGACTAAAATCAAGTGGTTGATAGCTGATTTTTTGTTCTTCTAAATAACGTTCGACTTTTGTTTGACTCATCATTGATCCACTCCCTTTATTCTATCGTTTATTATAAAGCGAAGGATACTGTATTCAAAAATCATTTGTTTCCCTCAAAAAAAGAGCAAGACGAGCACTCTATAGGGAGAGCCATCTTACTCTTTGTTTATTTCTTATTTCGACGTTGAGTAGCTTCCATAATGACTGGCAAGATCACAGGACGTCGTTTTGTTTGTTCAAATAAGTAACGACCTAATTGATCACGAATGTCTTGCTTTAATTTGCTCCACTCAAAATCATTGCTTTCTAAGTGTTTCTCAACGATTGTTTCAATCATATTGCTACTTTCTTTCATCAGATCACGGCTAGCTTTTACGTAAACGAATCCTCGTGAAGTGATTTGAGGTTTTGAGATGATTTTCTTCTCTCTTCGGCTGATAGTGACAACCGCTACGAAAATCCCATCTTCTGATAAGATTTTCCGATCACGTAAAACAATGTTTCCGATATCGCCTATGCCTAAACCATCAATCATTACATTTTCTGCACTTGTAATTCCTGCAACACTCATACGCTTATTCTTATATTCCAGCACATCTCCGCGTCCAGTAATATAGATATTTTTGTAAGGCATCCCTACTGCATGAGCCAAATCTGCGTGAGCAGCTAATTCCCGATATTCCCCTTGAACTGGCACAAAATATGTCGGCTTCATCAAATTGATCATCAATTGCAAATCATTAGGATTGGCATGACCAGAAACACGCATATTCTCAGAGATCAATTTCACTGTTCCACCAGCTCGATAAATGATATCTTCCGTTTTCGCCACGATTGTTTCCATCGCGATGCTTGGCGTAGTAGTGATATAAACCAAATCGCCTTCTTCGATCTTGACATTACGGTGTGTGCCGTTTGCCATTTTTTGCAGAGACTTGATGGGTTCACCCATTCGGCCAGTTTCTAAAATGATCAGTTCTTCTGGATCATAGTTTTTCATGTCTTTCAATGTAACAAGTAAATCTTCACTTGGTAATTGAAGTTTTTCTAAACGCATCGCTGTTCGAATAATTCGTTCAAAATCTTGACCAGTCAAGACAACTTTTCGTTGTGCTTTTTCTGCTGCGTCCAATACTTGTTGCACTCGTTGCAAATTACTTGCTACACAGGCGACGATGATGCGTCCTTCCCAATATTTGATTGTATCAAATACTTCATCTGCTATCTGAGCTTCAGAAGCTACTGGTTGAGGATTCTCTGCATTTGCCGATTCACTCAGTAAAGCTAAGACTCCTTCTTTGCCGATTTCTGCCAATCGTGCATAATCTGTTTGATACATCGGGATAGCCGTTTGATCAAATTTAAAATCTCCCGTATAAACGATACTACCTTCTTTTGTTTTCAGATTGATCCCCACTGAATCTGGTATCGTGTGAGTGGTACGGAAAAAGCTCACTACTGTTTCACCAAAGTCGATTTCTGTATGCTCATCTACCACATGGAAATCCTTAAATCCTTTGGCTGCTTCGTTACGACTGACATTCAATTTTGCTAACTCGATCGTCAACTCCGTTCCAAATACTGGTACAGAAATTTTCGACAACAAGTAGGGAAGCGCCCCGATCGCATCTGCGTGCCCATGTGTTAAAAAGACACCAGCTACACGATCAATGTTTTCTTCTAAATACGTAAAATCTGGGATGACGACGTCGATCCCCAACAACTCATTTTCAGGATATTTTAGCCCACAATCTAATATGAAAATATCCTCGCCCACTTCTGCGACATACATGTTTTTTCCATTTTCGCGAACGCCGCCTAATGGGATAATTTTAATGGTACTCACAAATTTCACCTCTTCTTATGACATCCAAGTTTAAAGATGTCGATTTTCTTCTTTATCTAAATTTACGAGCCATTCCAATGAAGCACATGCAAAATCACTAGTTCTCAACTTATGGAGAATCAGCAGGAAAATTACCAGCACATCCGCGTTCTGACAGTTGGTTGGGCATTTTATTTTGGATATACTTCATTAACAAAATGGATCTTTTGCGAAACGCTATAGCCAGAATACTTATATGAGTATTCGGCTGTTCCCCATTATTATACAACAAATGAACTAAATCGCTAGTATCAGCAATTGTTAGAATCACTAAACAAATGAAAATTCCTCTGTAACATCTAGGATTTCTTTTGCTGTTTCTCTTTCATCTCTTCTTCGTCGGTTTGAAACATACTTTTTTCATTTTACCACATTTTTTGCAATAACTATAGTGACTTTTTATATATGCAGAACCTCGTGTTGATGATGTGCAAACAGCATAAGATTTAAGCTAGCTTTAAGATTGGTTGTCTATTATCAAATGCATCTACTAGGAGGGATGCAAGATATGAATTTTATGAAACGTGCATGGAAAAGTACAAAAGTAAAATGGGGACGTTCATTGTTATTGTTTGCCGTGTTCACAGCCATTCTTATTTTTGTGCTAGCTGGCCTCACGATTCGAAGCGCTGCAGAAGAAGCAGCGAATCAAGCACAAAAAGAAGTTGGAGCAACAGTGACTTTAAGTGCCAATCGAGAAGCTTCATTTAAAAAACAGGAACAAACTTCTTCAAGCAATTCTACCGCTGAAGAACGTCCAGATCCGGGCAGTTTTTCTCTTACCCCAGTATCCTTAACGGACGCGGAAAAAATAGCTAAATTAGATAATGTAAAAAGCTATTCCTTTGAAAGTTCCGCCTCAGCTATGGCAAAAGATGGAATAACTGCCATCACTAGTTCTGATTCAAGTGAAGACAGTTCAGAAACTACCGATGCAGGCGGTGGTCCTGCCGGAGGAATGGGCGGAAATCCGCAAATGACTCAAGCAGATTTCCAAATCAGCGGTGTGTCAGCAACTGCACAAAATAGTACTTTTTCTGATGGAACAGCAAAAATCACGGATGGTGAAGGAATAGATGACAGCGACAAAGGCACAAACAACGTAGTCATTGATTCTACGCTAGCAGAAGCAAATGACCTGACAGTCGGAGATACTTTCACAATCACGAGTACTGAAGATGAAGATACCACTTATGAAATGACGGTCAAAGGAATTTATGAATCTAGCGAAACAAGTAGCAGTATGGGTATGAAATTCAACTTCATGAATCCGTCGAATACACTTTACACCTCTTATACTTTTGCAAATGAATTAAATGGGACATCTGACGATAACACGATAGATTCTGCTATTTACACTCTATCTGATCCAGATGAAATGGATGAGTTTCTCGAAAAAGCAGAGAAGCTGATCGACACAGATACATTTAGCTTACAATCAAATGATTCCATGTATCAGTCAATGTTGGAACCTTTAAACAATGTGGCAAGTTTTTCTAAAAATGTTGTTTTACTAGTGGCTGTAGCCGGCATTATCATACTTACTCTTATTATTATGATTACCATCCGGGAGCGTCGGCATGAGTTAGGCGTCTTGTTATCTTTAGGAGAATCCAGAAGTAAAATCATTCTCCAATTGTTTACCGAAGTTGCTATTTGTATGATTCTTGCATTAGGAGTTGCTTCGATTAGCGGGAACGTCGTCGCGAATGCCGTGGGGCAGCAGCTACTTGACCAACAGACAGAAACCACGACACAAGACCAACAAGCTCCTGGCGGTGGACAAATGCCAGGTAACGAACAAGGCGGTCAGCGTGGTGGTCAGCAAGGAAACACGAATAATCCATTTGCTGTTTCTGATCAAGTCAGCGAATTGGAAATCAATGTCAAACCTACACAATTAGGACTACTAGCCGGAGTAGCATTTGGAATCAGCCTGCTTTCTGTCTTTTTAGCTTCTATAGGGATATTAAGGTTAAACCCAAGAAAAATCCTATTAAATTAAAGGAGGAATTTGATGTTACGGACAGAACAATTGGGATTTTGGTATCAAGATCCGCAAGATGCGCTTTATAAAGATGTAGAACTGAATTTCGAAGCTGGAAAAATGTACGCTATTTTAGGAGCAAGTGGTTCTGGAAAAACGACTTTTCTTTCGCTTATTTCCGGATTAGATACACCAAAAGAAGGAAAGGTATACTATCAGGATCGTTCACTGAACAAAATCGGGTTAAGAAGTTATCGTCAAAATGATGTCTCGATTATTTTCCAAGCTTATAACTTGCTTCCTTATTTATCAGCTCTAGACAATGTCATAACAGCAATGGAGATTACTAAAACCAAACAAGAAAATTATCGTCAAGTTGCTTTAGATCGACTAGCTCGTGTAGGAATTGATGAAGTATTAGCAAAAAAACAGGTGACCAAACTTTCAGGAGGTCAGCAACAGCGAGTCGCTATCGTTCGTGCTATCTGTTGCGAACATCAACTGATTGTAGCTGATGAACCTACTGGGAATCTGGATGAGACCGCATCACAAGATATCGTTAAACTTTTCCAAGAAATCGCCCATGAACAAAATCGCTGTATTATCATCGTGACCCATGAGGTCGAAGTAGCAAAAAGCTGCGATGAAGTCTTTGAACTAAAAAATAAAGAATTTCAAAAAATAGAAGTTTAAAAAACAGGATAACTTTTAAACAAAAAATCCGAACCATATCTATGAAGCAGATACGGTTCGGATTTCTATTTGCTTGATTCATTTAGTAATGAACGTTGTTTATTTGTTTTCATCTTTTCGAGAGAATTTGTCTTTGATTTCATCGCCCAAATCACGAGCTTTTTCTTTGATATCAGAACCTAGTGATTGTGCTTTTCCTTCTGTTTCTTTGCTCTTGTCGTCTGTTGCTTTGCCGTATGCTTCTTTTCCTTTACCGACTACTTTGTCTTTCATGTCTTTAGAACGTCCTTTTAAATCTGCCATTGTGTTTCCTCCTCTTAATTTGTTTATTGATCTACTTTCAGGGTAACATCAACAACAGATACAGACAAACAGAACGCTCGTTTTCTAAAAAAGGATGCGTCAGATAGTGAATCAAAAACTTTTTTCGAAAGTTCCCCATACTTTGACTTCTTTTTCTTGGATCATTATTTCTCCTTTAGCAATAACTGTATCGATATCAAGCGTTTCTTTGTCCAAAATACACAAGTCTGCATCTGCGCCAATTTCAATTTTTCCTTTTTTATCCAATTTCAATATACGTGCTGGGTTACTGGTTATAGCTCGCAAGGCGATTTCCAGAGGAATATTTTCCTTTTGCACAGCTTCTTTGATCCCTACTAGCAATGCCTTAGCACTTCCTACTCCTAGCCCTAGGAAATGATTGTTTTCATCAAAATAAGGCAAGCTTCCTTGTCCATCTGAGGTCATCGTGAAATTATCTAAAGAAACATCTTCCTCAATCAATCGTTTCAGTGCTTTACTGAAGCGCACTTCCCCATCTGTCTTCTCCCAAAAATCAGGATCTTCGCTAGCGGTGAAGTCAATCGTGCCGCCACGTTTAGCAAATGCCACGCAAGCTTCAAATAATTCTGGTGTACGATTCGCATGAGTAGGCAAAAACTGTGTGATCGGAATTTCTGTTTCTTCTACAATTCGTGTCAATAACTCTAGCTTTCTTTTTCCTCCGCCTAAGTGGACATTGATGATCCCAGCTTTTCCCGACAACATGCCTCCTACACGAGCGTCTGCTGCTGCACGGGCGAACTCTTCAAAACTTGGCTGAGAAGAACGGTGATCGGATACTGCGATTTCTCCGATTCCGATGATTTTATCGATTGTTAAAAAGTCTTTGATGATCGAATCTGTTACTGTTTTTACCGGCAATCGGTACGAACCCTCGTACACATAAGTAGAGATTCCTTCTGCTTCAAGTCCTTTCGCTTTGCTGATCAAAGCAGTCATATCACGACCTTCTCCGTCTGTTCCCAAGCAACCGACAACTGTCGTTACACCAGCTGTAGTCAATTGACTTAATGTAACTTCTGGTGTTCGGTTTTGATAACCGCCTTCTCCTCCTCCGCCTAAAATATGGAAATGACAGTCAATGAAACCTGGAGTCAGTACTTTCCCCTCACCTGAAAGTTCTTCTACTTCTACTCCTTCGTAGCCGCCTTCTAGCTGTTCTTCTACAGCCAAAATCTTCCCACCGGCAATCAATACGTCCATTTTTCCTAAGTAATCTGGTGCAAACACTTCAATTTGTCGGATGATCTTCATACATTTTTCCTCTTTCTTTAAGTATAGCTGATGATAGGATCTTAAAAAATAATCCAAACGATAGAATCTTTACTCCTTTGATTTTACCGTAAAATAACGGTTCTTGGAGTCATTTGTCTACTGTTTGGATTACTTTTTTATTTACTTATGTCTCCAGTACTACTGCAGACCGATCGCAATAGCAATCATGATGAAAATAGTTCCCAAAACAAACAGGAATCCTTGCATCTTGATTTGGAACCTTGCCCATTTTGCCCATTCGATTCGTGCAACACCTAACACACCAATCAAGCTAGCTGATACGGGCGTAAAAGCATCCATGAAACCAGAACCAAGCTGATAAGCAAGAACTGCTACTTGTCTAGATACACCGACTAAATCTGCCAATGGAGCCATAATCGGCATGGTCAAAGCTGCTTGTCCTGAATTTGATGTAACAACTAAGTTGAACAAACTTTGGAAGATGTACATCGCCCAAGCGCCAATGACAGCTGGCACACCGGTCAATGCCGTCCCGATTCCATGCAAAATCGTATTCAAAGCTGAAGGAACAGACGCATCGGATCCACCTAAGACGAGAAGGATTCCTTTGGCCATCCCTACTACGATTGCTGTACCAGCTAAATCAGCTGCACCAGATTGGAAAGAAGAAGCGATGTCATTGACTTTCATTCCATCTAGTTTGAAAAGAACAGCAATGATTCCGGCAACTAATCCCATCACAAAGAATTGAGAAGCGATTTCGGGGATGTAATAGCCTTTTTGAGTCACGCCCCAAACGATCCAAACAAGAACAGCTAACATCTCTACTAAAATCAGTTTATGGCCAAGCATGAATTTTTTATTTTCATCAGATGTCTTTTTGATATGAGAACGAAAATAATCATCTGATTTGTAAGTCAACGAACTTTCCGGTTTTTTACGGATTTTTTCTGCATATATCATCATATATCCAGCTGCTAAGGCAGTAACAACTACCCACATAATCAATCGAAATGTCGCACCAGACAACACTGGGATTCCAGCAATCCCTTGAGCCACAGCTACGCTAAACGGACTCATCCAAGAGGTCGCATTTCCGACTTGAGATGCGACATAAGTCACGGTTACTGCTACGATCGAGTCATATCCTAAGGCAATGACGAATGGAACCATCACCATTGAGAATGGAATTACCTCTTCTGCCATCCCAAATGTAGCGCCCCCGAATGAAAAAGCAAAGAATAATAGCGGTAAAGCTAAACGCTCCAGTCCCTTCGTTTTACTGATAAACGCATAGATTCCTGCATCAATCGCTCCGGTACGCATAATAATACCAAAAGCACCTCCGACAACAAGGATCAATGCAGCAATTCCTACAGCAGATCCATATTTATCTCCAGATACTAGACCTTCAAAAACAAAATTTAAGAAGCCAAAGCCACCAAAATCGTCTGTTCCCCATATTTTGGCTGTTTTATGCAATTTTTTAGAAGTATCATAGATATTTTCGCCATACTCATCATAAAGAACATCATCTGTTAAGGAAATTTCATCTAGTTTTTCTTGCGTAAGATTTTTTTCTCCGTCAGCAATGACTTTTTCCAATCCTTTTTCAGGAACATCCAATTTTTCACGTTCTGCTGGATGGTCTTGCAGTTCTTCTAATTGATCAAATACATACGATTTATCCAGCTCGTAAGCATAACGGAAGGAATCTTGGCGTAAAACAGTACGAGTACTTGTTTCGCCATTCGCATCTTTATATTCAATGTCTTGCGTGCTGAACTTTCCTGCTGGTACGACAAAAGTCAGTATCCATGCAAAGATGACTACACCAAAAATAATGACATACGTATGCGGTGTCGATAATTTAGTGAAGTCACGTTTCGGTTTTCCTGAAGAATTTGTTTTCTTCAAATTTATTTCTTCCTTTCTTTTCTCAGTAATTTTGATGAATAAAAAATGGATAATCAAATGAATTATACAGTAAAAATGTCAATTCCACATGAATAATTTATTAGAAAATCACTTTTTTCTATTTTGCTTTTTTTCTCATATGTATGACTATTTTTTTCTTTTTCCATTTATATTGAGTATTTTATTTCTCTGTTTTTCCTTAACATTCTTTTTTTATTTTTAGATTAGCGGAAATCCCGTCCTGATTTTTTCATTTTATAATCGTGAATAAATTGTATTTCATTGCAAAAAAACAAAAAATAATAATAAATATCCATCTCATATCTTTCATTTTTTGTATATTTTCTTTCTATTAGAAAAAGGAATATTCTTCGACAATTTTGTTATATCAGGTAAACTTCATTGCAATAATGATAACAAATGTACTATAATTACGTTGTAAAGAGTTTTGGGGAAGACTCTTTCATCAACGTGTATTAAGAGACAAGAAAGAATCCGAATGGATTCTTTCTTGTCTCTTTTTCCGCTATTTTTTTGTCTATCTAGCATTACATATTTTTGTAGCTCTTTTTTTCTCATTGTGAAACAACTTATAAAAATAACGCACTTTCGAAAAAAAAGGCTGACCTCTGGAACTAAACAAACTTAAAATAACGAAAAAATAAAAAATGATCATTACTGCTCTTCTTTAAAAATCGTTTTCTTTGTTTCAAACACTCCATATTTACGTGGAACACCATTTTTTTTAAGAAAATTTGGTCATTATGTGGAAAACTATTTTCCTCTTGTTTCCTGAACTAGCTGTTTTGCTGTAAAATACAAAACTTGTTGAAGCAAAAAGATCGTTGCAAGAGAGGCTGTTCCACAGATTGCTGGATCTAAATTCGGCAAAGTCAAGACTGCATCATGCAGATTGGCATGGTTATCCAAAACTAAATCAGCAAATTCAAATAATCTCAAACCACTGCTATGCTGGGACTTGATGCTTCGTGACAAATCAAACCCAGTAACAATGATCAAAGGATGTCCATTTTCTTTGATCCATTGAGCCAACTCAATGATTGCTGGATTTCTTCCTTCATTCGAAAGAAGAAGAAAAATGTCTTCTGGTTTGACAGAAAGCTCATCAATAATCGCTTGTCCTGCCCCTTCTAGCGTTTCATAGACACCTCCGGCTGGGTTTTCAATCAATATACTTGGCACAAGGTCCGGTGTTTGATCCCAAAATTCAAATGCTACACCACTTAGTGTGCGGCTAGCATATATCTGCAATCTGCCGCCTTGATTGTTTTGTTTCGCAATCCAAGTTCCTGCTTGAACCATCAACGGCTCTTCTATCCTTAATTTCTCTTCCAATTGGTAATAATAGTCAAAATAACATAAACTCATTTTTCTCTCCCGCCTAGCTATACTTGACATGAATAGAAACAGCTGCCTAATCTAAGGAACTACATAAAAAACAGAAGATAAACAGTAACACATGCGGTCTTTGCTGTTTCAAACGCAAAAAAGGTATTGAACGAATACGCCCAATACCTTGACATAGCAAATAAAACAACGTGCAGACCATAGAAAATCTCTACATAGGGGTAGAATTTTCCCCTTAGATTAGGTACAATAAATAAGGTCGATGCACTGCATTGACTATGGCAAAATGATCGGTCAGGGTGTATGAGTGTGACTGGTCATTCCCTGATTCTTAGCGCCAACTAAGGGTCAGGGAGCCTTTTTTTATTCAGCTGTTTCTATCTGAACTCATTGTAAGTAATCTCTTATTCAAGTGCAAGTACGAAAATACAAAAAAACATTGGTATGATTTTTTTACAAATAAATAACATAAAAAAAAGGAATGACTTGTCCCTATGTAGCAAGCATTCCTTTTTGAAAAGATTCTTTTAAATAAGTAAAAAAAGTTTTTTTTCACCAATTAAATAAATCTCTCAACTCAATAATTTATCCATTCTTTTATCTTTTTTTGCGTATACATACTAAATATTACCGTCTTCTTCTCGCTCTTCTGCTTTGTTCTGGAGAATCTGTACTAGAAAAAGTAGCGGCATGTCTACCTTTTTTTCCGATCCGAGACTTTCTTTTCCTATAAGGAATATAAATGATCAGATACAATACAGCAAAAAATAAGGCAAATATGCAAGCTTCCCAACTACCTAACGCCAGTTCAATCATCAAGCTAGCAACTGCAACAGACGCTGCATACCAGATAAAAATCAGGAATCTTTCTTTTTTTCTGACCATTTTGAACATGATAAATAGACTAATGAGCAATAGCGGTAACACAAATACCCAATTACTTCCTTCCATCAGCCACTTGAGTATATCAAGTAGCGACTGCGCAACAGCGACTAATTTTCCCATAGTGGACACACACCTTTTTTATAATTAAAAAAATTCGCCTTTTTATTCTACTATGAATCTTCTGGATTGGCTTTCATTTCTCTTATGTAATCATTTTCTTTTATGTAACTTAAAAAAAAATTAAACCATTAGCAGAAAATTTCCTAAATATATTCACGAAAGTCTTTTTTTATCTTTCATTTTTCCTCGTCTTCATTCACTTAACGTCAAAAAATAAAAACGACAGTTGCGCAAATGACGCACAAGCTGCCGCTTTAACACCCATTTGATTTTTATTCTCAGCAGGTCACTTATTTCCAGTTAATTTTCTGTTCTTAGCTCTTTGCCCAACTGGATAATATATGCGCTTAACGATGCACCGATTTCCGGATGATGAAGTCCATATTCAATATTTGTCTTCATATATCCTAGCTTATCGCCTACATCATATCTTTTTCCTTTAAATTCTCTCGCATAGACCGCTTCTGTTTGGTTAAGGGTCTGGAGCGCATCCGTTAGTTGTATCTCGTTCCCTGCTCCTGGTTCTTGAGTTGCTAATATCTCAAATATTTTGGGAGTCAGCAGATAACGTCCGATAATGGCTAAATTGCTTGGTGCTTTTCCAAGTTCAGGTTTTTCTACAAAACCATTTACTCTGCAACGTCCCTTTTCGTTATCCGTTTTAGGATTAATAATTCCATATTTAGAGGTTTCATTTTCTGGTACACGCATGACGGCAACAGCAGAAGATTGTGTTTCTTCATAATCCATCATCAATTGTTGAGTCAGTGGGATATCATCTTTCATCAAATCATCCCCGAGCATGACAACAAATGGTTCATTCCCTATGAATGCTTTTGCTTGAAGAACGGCATCCCCCAGTCCTCTTGGATGAGATTGACGGATGAAGTGAAGATTGACATGAGTCGTTTCTTCAACTAAAGCGAGTAGTTCTGTTTTTTCCTTTTCTCGCAAATTGTTTTCCAATTCGATATTTGCATCAAAATGATCTTCGATGGGTCTCTTTTCTTTTCCCGTTACGATCAAGATATCTTCAATTCCCGAATTCAATGCTTCTTCCACAATAAATTGGATCGTTGGCTTATCCACGATTGGAAGCATTTCTTTTGCCATGGCTTTTGTTGCCGGCAAAAAACGTGTTCCTAGCCCAGCGGCAGGAATAACTGCTTTTTTGACCTTCACTTGCTGTTCCTCCTAAACGACGATTACCTGTTAATCATCTATTTAACGAAGAGAAAATTCATTCTCCATTTTTCCGTCACGTAGCATGATTTCTTTTGCGGCTTTTTTAATATCTTCTCCATTATACAAAACATTATAGATGGTTTGAGTAATTGGCATCTCAACACCTAGCTGTTGTGCTAGCTCGACTGCTGCTTTTGTCGTTGCCACACCTTCAACGACCATTCCCATGTTTTCCAAAACTTCTTCCAGTTTATGCCCTTGTCCTAGTAAGTTACCGGCACGCCAATTACGGGAATGAACACTTGTACAAGTAACAATCAAATCCCCAACGCCGCTCAAACCGATAAACGTCAGCGGATTGGCACCCATTGCTACACCAAGACGACTAATTTCTGCTAATCCGCGAGTCATGATTGCCGCTTTTGCATCGTCTCCGAACCCTAGCCCATGGATAGCACCGGCACCAATAGCAATGATATTTTTTAATGCTGCGCCAGTTTCTACACCAATCACATCATTATTTGTATAAATCCTGAAATAATCATTCATGAATAATTCTTGTACATAAGCAGCTGCTTTTTGATCAATACTTGCAGCTGTAATCGTTGTGATATCATGAACTGCTACTTCTTCCGCATGACTAGGGCCAGATAATACGACGATTGCCTGTCGTTTTTCTTCTGGAATTTCTTCAGCCAAAACTTCTGAGATTCGTTTATGCGTATCTTGTTCTAGGCCTTTACTTGCATGGATAATGACGGGCTTAGTATTCATTTTACCAATAAGTTCCTGAGCGACTGAACGGATCGCTTTTGTCGGAACGACAAATAAAATAGCATCTGCGTCATCCACTGCTTCTGCCAATTCTTTATATCCGATAATCGATTCTGGAATCGTCAAATCAGGTAAAAAATGTTGGTTTGTATGATACGTATTGATTTCGTCAATCTGTTCAGGTACATTTCCCCAAATACGGACATCATGCCCGTTTTCTGCCAATGTCTGTGCTAAAGCAGTGCCCCATGATCCAGGACCAAGAACTGCGATTTTTTGTTTCATGGATATTCCTCCAAATAAATAATTGATAATTTCCATTATAGTATACATTTCTTAAAGTTTGGACTAATTTCCATTGTTTTTAAGTGTTTGTTTAATTCTTTTATCGACTTTCACTTAAAATAATCTATTTAATGTTGCAATAGCGTACATTTTAATTTTTTTCTTTTTACACTTGTTATACTTTATTTGTCACTAAGAGAAAGGAGGTTTGACTATGTTTCCATTACCATTACCATTGGGAGGCTGGGAAGTTTCTCCTAACAACCCTTAATTGAAGCTACATACAAGAAGAGGCTGGGACAGAAGCGTTTAACTCTAAGAAATAAGAAGGAATTCACGAAAATTACTTTTCAAATTTTTGTGAATTTCAGCTTATTTCCGAAGGAGTTGCTTCTGCTTCCGCCGGTTATACGTGTTTAGAGCGTGAGACAAAAGTAAAGAACACTTTTGTCTCACGCTCTTTGTTTAAGTCAACACATGGTAGAAATTTTGATAACAGTCGTATCCTCCTTATTCCGAGTAAATGATGTGACATGCAGTTATACATCAGGCTTATCGTTTCTTGATACACAGTGTTCAATCAGCTCACCCTCGATATTAGATTAAAAAACGGCAAAATATGAAAAACTATTTTGCCGTTTTGTTTCTGTAATATTTAGGTCAAAATACTGATTCCACAACCGCTTGATATAAACGGTGTTACAGAAGTAGCCTCTATCACGACCTCATCATCAACTTATTTTTTGCCATAAAGAGAAGGCCGTATCTGGTGCCCAATGTGCGGCTGCAATATGCGCTTGCACGCAACGATATTGAATACCATTATATGTGACTATGTCTCCTACTTGATAAAAAGTACCGACTGTCCAAGAATTTCCTTGGCCGTTCTCGTCTAGGGTTCTTGCCGTGACAGACTGGCTTAGTAAAGAAGCGCCTGTCTGATTGACTGCACGAACTTGATAGCGATACGCAGTAGAAGCTGTCAAATTTTGATCTTCAAATACAGCGGTTTGTGAGGTAGCGATCTTCTTGCCATCTCTGTATATTTCATAATAAAGTACTTCTTCCAATAAGCTGTTTTCTTGCCATACCAAACGAACTGTTGATTGTGTCACATGATTGATGCTCAACCCGTTTGGTATAGAAGGTGCTGGTAAAACTGCTGCTTCTTGAGTGCGAATGTTCAAATCATCAGAACGTGCAGAAATATTTCCTGATGTATCGACAGCTTCAATCGTATAAGAATAAGTCGTTTCTGGTTGTAAACCTGTATGTATATAATTCGTAGTGTTGCTTGTTCCTACTAATCGATTGTTTTCATAAATATTATAATGTGACACACGGACATTATCTGTTGATTCAGTCCAAGACAATGTGACCGTCGTACTTGTTGCTGTTCCTCGAAGATTGGTCGGTTTAGAAGGTTTCTCTGTATCTGGTTCTTGTTCCTTAAATAGATTTTGATAAGCTTTCGCAAATGATTCATTATAAGAAATACCAGCTGAGTTTACCCCTTCGTCCCAGTTCACGCTCCAAGTCATCAAACCTTTTAAAGGTGTACGTTCTTTTTCCATTTGTTCGAATACTTGATAGACAACGGATGGATCTTGCACATAACCGTTGGCTGCCGCATCGTTATTTGCTGGAATCCCCAAAGCCAGACGATCTGCTGGTATCCGAATGTATCCACTCTCTCCGTTATGCAAGGCTTTTGACATACCATATAAGAAATCATATTTTCGACTGTCATTGTTCTGAGCAATCCATTCGTCGCCCACGCTTAATTCGTCGCCCGCCTGATTATATAGTTGTGGTGCAATAAAATCGTACTCATTTTCTAATGCAGTGATATATGGGACATAGCCTCCCGCTGTTCTCAAATAAGGGAATTCAGGTGCCATAGAAATAATAAAGTGTTTTCCTTGCTTTTTATAATGATCTCGCACGATTTTCAACGCTTCTGGAATCACTTGCTGGTTATCACCTGCCGTAATGGCGCTTTGTTCTAAATCAATGTCTAACCCATCAAATCCATAGGTTTCTACCAATCGAATCACTTCATCTGCAAATGCTTGTTCTTGCCCTCGATACAATTCGATATGGGAATCCGCTCCGCCTAGAGAAATGATAACTGAGCGTTCTTCTTCATTCAGGGCAGCCACTTTGCTTCTGAATTCTTCATCACTCATATTAAATGGCTCAAATGTAGGAATCCCTTCGCCTTTCATAAAAGATACTGCGATGACATTATAAAACCGGATTGATCTTTCCTAAGTCTGTCTCTGCTGGTTTCCCACCTCTATATCCCGCACCTTGCTTTGGTACCCAATTATGATAATAACCAACAGCAATTTGCTTTTCTGAGATATCCGGCATCAATGCCGCAGAATCTTGTGCAGCATATATAGTTTGTCCACCTCCAGCGAAACAGCCGATTGCTGCCAATGACAGCCACAAAATTTTTTTCATTCATCATACCTCCTAATATTTGGTAACTATAGTTTATTTTAACAACGACTGTTTTTCATTTTTTGTATGTTATTACAACATAAATAAAAATTGCTTTTAAAGAATGAGCACTTTTTATCAAAAATAGTGCATAATTGACATTTTCGTCCTTAGATAACAGCCTTGTGTTATCTTATATTCATAAAAAACGTATGGAGGTAACTTACATGATAAAACATGCTTCTTTAATTCGAAAACTAAGAAAAGAACGTGGACTGACACAAGCTCAATTAACAGAGGGGCTTTCTCAGCGAGGGACATTAGCTGCTTTTGAATCTAGAGGAACAAAAATCAGTTTTGAATTGTTAGTGGATTACCTTGAACGGATGAATGTTACACTTGAAGAATATCAATTTTTGCTGAACAACAATACTCTTACAGGTAAACAAAAACTTTCTAATTACCTGATCACAACAAAATATTTAACAAAAGAGCAAGAGAATGAACTACTAAAAGAATATAAAAAAACTGGGAATATTTATTATCGCCTGCTATATACGCAACGTATACTAATTGATCAATATCTGGGAAACCGAAAACTCACTCGTTCGGAAACTTTGACAGAAGTTTCTATTATCAAAAAGTACTTGGAAGGTATCGATACATGGGGACACTATGAACTTTCTATTTTTTCCAATTGTTTATTTATATTCGATGACGAGTATATTTATCATTCTTTTCAGCGTAGTGTCACAAAAATGAAAGCATACGTCGATACTGCTCATTATTCCGAATTATTATCAAATTTTCTTTTGAACGGGATACATCTATCTTTTCATCGTTCTTCTGTTTTTCTTAGAAAACTATTTTTAGGAGAATGGAAAAAAGTAAGTGACCGTTATAAACATACGTTAGACTTAGCCCGTTACAAAGCATTCACTGCTTTAGCTCTATTAGCAGATGGCAATGAACGAGCACTAGAAGAAATTGACGAAGCAATCCATTTCTTTGAATGGCTAGGACTAGAGGAAGTGAAAGAAGAGATTATTGAATTGAGAGATTCTCTTTTGAAAAAAACTATACATAAAAATGATAAGGCTATTTATCAATAGTCATTCTTCTAGTTTTTTATTTTTGTTGCAATACCATACAAAAAAATAACATTCAGATAATACATTTTATACTATCTTATGAAAAGGAAACCCTTTCTTAAAATATTTTATCTAACTGGAGGAATCATCAAATGAAAAAAAGTACTTTATTGGGATTAGGAATGTTACTTGCTACAACAGGAATCGCCGCTTTGTCTTCTGTAGATGTCTCGGCTCATGGCTATGTTTCACAACCTATCAGCCGTGGCTATCAAGGTGCTCTAGATAGTAGGAATAATTGGCAAAGTGCTTTTGAAAAGTATGGTCGTATCATCAACGAACCCCAATCTTTAGAAGCACCAAAAGGATTCCCTTCGGCTGGACCTGCAAATGGTCGGATTGCTTCTGCTAATGGTGCAGTAGGTGACTTTGTTTTGGATAAACAAACAGCTACGTTATGGACAAAAAACAACTTAACTACTGGGGCAAACCGATTCACTTGGCATTTCACAGCTGACCACGCAACGACGAAATGGCACTATTACATGACTAAAAATGGTTGGAATCCAAATGCCCCATTGAATAGAAATGACCTGGAATTCATTGGTGAAGTAAATAATCGTGGCAATATGTCTAATACTAATCCGACTCATACAATCAATATTCCTAGCAATCGTCTGGGGTATCATGTCATTTTAGCAGTTTGGGATGTAGCTGACACAGATAACGCATTTTATAATGTGATCGATGTCAATGTTCAAAATCGTAATGCATTAACTGACTTGGAAAACAACTAAAAAATAAAGGGAGCAGTTGTCGCTGCTCTCTTTATTTTTTATATTCTTTTCATCCAATCGATCCTAATAATCAAACTGACGATAGTAGCGGCGTATCTCTAATGGATGACAATTCATCTGTTCGACATGTGCATCGATACGCTGTGTCACTGCATGCATCAATAAGAAAGACAACACACGTCCGCGATATTTTTCGCTGATACCTTCTACTGGATAGTCTTTTGTATCTATCAATGTATAATTACTACAAATTTTTGGCAAAAGTTTAGCTACACGTTCAGATAACACTCTCTGTTCATCTTCGCCTAAAAATAAAGTGACTGGGGTCGTTTCTTCAACGATCTCTAACGTCCCGTGAAGAAACTCGGCAGCATGGATAGATTTCGATGGGAGCCAGCTTTGTTCTTCCCAATAACACATGGCATATGAATAAACAGCTCCCCATTGATTCCCTGCTCCGATAAAATAATGCATGCTATCACGTCGATGCTTTTCTGCAAATGATAAGCCAAATGCATCTGCTTTTTTCTCTGCTTCAACTAACCCTGTTGGCAAATAATGTTCGAGCTGTTCATAGTACTCTGAGTAATCTTCGAATTCCCCATGCAAATACATCAATCGATCTGCTACCATAAAAAATTTGATTTGTTCTGTTCCGGGAGCTGGATAAGTAACCACAAAATCGCATAGTTGAGACAACTTACTCTCCGCTTTATCGATAAATCCAATCAGTGTCGCTCCTACTTTCTTGATTTCTTCTACTGCTTTCACTACTTCTTGGGTTGTCCCAGTAACAGAGGACACGACAACGATAGAATCTTTTGTTAATCTTTTGTTCCCAGTAGTGTAATATTCTGCAGCATGCTGTACAAAGACAGGCAAGTTGCTTTTCCCATTCATATAAGTGACAGCTTGCATCGAAGAAGCATACGTTCCACCGATTCCTAAATAATAGACAGCATCGAATTTTTTCGTATAAAGTTTATCGATGATTTTTTCTACTTGCGGACGTAAAGCTAGTGCCCCTTTTATTGCTTTGATTTGTTCTTCTTCATTGAATTTCAACATGATTTCCACCTCTTATAATTTACTTTTCAAGACTGTATCAAAGTCTTCAAAGATTTTTTTGTTCAAGTCGATTCCTTTAGCTGCTGCGATTTTATAAGCGAATAGTTGAAATGGAACGACAAGTGCTAATATAGACAGATATTCATTACATTCTATTGCTAATCCAAGTGTTTTTTCGTCTCTTGCTTTTTTTGTGGTAATTGTGAGAGTCTCTCCAACATACTGACTCATATATCTCCGCAACTTTTGTGAACGTTCCTTATTTTCATTGTCACCTTCAATAAAGAACAACAAATGGGAAGCATCAGCCTCTAGATATGGGCCATGCATGTAAGCTTCTAACTCAAATCCTTGTGACGGGACACGGATTGTTTCCGTCAATTTCGTTTCTGCTTCTTTCGCTGTTCCCCAGTTTGGACCATAACCAATAGTGATGAAGCGTTGTGTTAAACGAAACAAACTTTGATGTTCATCAAAAAATTCTTCCGTTTTTTGAATAATCACTGGTAAATGATTGATTATTTTGTGTAACTGTTGCATGTAGTTTTGTTCTATTTCTTTGCTGATATTATTTTTACTTATCCCAATTCCTAGCCCTAAGAGTAGTAACTGTAAGACAGTAGCAGAATAGCCTTTTGTAACGAAGCCAACTGTTTCTATCCCAGCACCTAAATCAATAATCTGTGTAGCTTCTAAAGCAAGTGGACTTTGTACGTCATTTGTGACAACAATAATCGGTATTTCTTGTTTTTGGATCATTTTTACTGCTTCAACAGTAGAAGCACTTTTCCCACTTTGTGACACAGCAATCACAGTATCGATTGATGGCGAAAGTTTTCCATAATGAGCAAAATGAAAAGGTTCTTGAATATCGACAGTTAGCTCGCCATAAGATTCCAATGCCGGCTTCGCTGCTAAACAAGCGTTGTAAGAAGAACCCGTTGCTAGCATCAGCAGATTCGTTGTTTTTTTCATTTGTTTTCTTGTCGAAAAATCATTCTTTTTCAAGATCGTACTTAGTACTTCCTTTTCTTCATAAATATAATCTTGCATCGTAACCATTTTCTCTGCTCCTTTTCTAAAAAATCCCTATCCACGAACCAAAAATCCCAAAGAAAGCTAGTCCGATCAAAATCGTTAATGGTTTTACTTCTTTTTTCAATAGATAAAACACTACACCAAATGCACCCAGACATAAGATATTTGGGACAATATCATCAAAAATACTTTGAACAGTCACAGCATTTTCTCCTGAACCGATTTTTAAAGGAATATTGATGGTAATCATCGTGGCAGTCATTGCTCCGACGACCATCAACCCAATGATAGACGCGCCTAATGTCAAACTTTCCATCATCCCGTTTGCCTGAATCTTTTTCAAAAAACCCGTTCCTAAGCGATAACCCCAACCTGTTGCTAGATAGCGGAACAGAATGTGCGGAATATTGAAAATCAAAATGAACAAGATAGGTCCTAAAATATTTCCTTGCATGGCTAAAGAGGTGCCCACACCTGTGGCAATCAATCGCAAAGTTCCCCAAAAGAAAGAATCCCCTAACCCTGCAAGGGGTCCCATCAAAGATGTTTTGATACTGTCGATCGCGGTCACATCAAATTCAGGATCATCCTTATTTTCTTCCTCCATTGCAGCCGTGATCCCTAAAATCAATGTAACGATATGTGGGGTCGTATTGAAAAACTCTAGATGCCGTTTCAAAGCTGCTGCCATTTCTTCTTTCGACTGATATAACTTTTTCAAAATCGGAATCATTGCGTAAACATAAGCCATATTCATCTGTCGTTCATAGTTCCAAGAAAACTCCATTTGAAAAGAACGCCAGAATACATGATTCAGTTCTTTTTTCGTTATTTTGCTATTTTTACTCTCAGAATTCTTCATCTTCTTCGACCTCCCCTACAGTGGTTTGAAGTGGCAGTTGACGGACATTCATGATATTGACTACCACAACGGCTAAAATTGCACCAAAAATAGCTACTCCGGTCACAGGAATCTTTAAGTAAGAAGCTATAGCGAAACCTAAGAAAAAGTATGGTGCAACTTGTTTGTTAATCAGCAAGCGAGCGAGCATCGCGAAACCAAGAGCTGGAATCAACCCTGTAGCTACTGACAAGCCATTCTGAACGAAGTCAGGAATCTTATTGAGTAGATTCCCGATCTTATTGCTTCCCACCATATACGAAACCATTACTACAACACCAAGCATCAAGGAAAGACCGAACCCGGCAAGCAAGTGCATATGCTCGACTCCTTTATAGTTTCCTTCTTCTGCATAACTGTCCGCTTTATGGTTCATAATTGGAATCAAAAGACCTAAGTAAATATTTTTCAATATCAATGTCAACGTAGCAATTGGTAAACCTAGTAAAAGTGCCGTTTCCGTACCAGCTCCAGCTGTGATAGCAAAAGCCGTGCCTAAAATTCCTCCGGTCACCACATCAGGGGGGATCGAAGCACCTACTGAGAATGATCCGATAAATGCTAACTCCAAAGTGGCGCCCATGATGATCCCAGTTTTTACATCACCCAACACGATTCCTGTAAACAGTCCCGTCACAATTGGACGAGAAAGCAGTGATGTCCCTAATGCATATTCTGATTGTGCGATAAATGCAACGATTCCTAATAAGACTGCTTGTACAATCATTGAGTTTCTTCCTTTCTTACAAAACTTCCCTTACGTCCACTTTTTTATCTGCCGGTACTTGACGGATCTCCACTTCTATTTGTTTGTCAATCAATCTTTTCAATCGTTCCTCCTCTTCTGGTAAAATATTCACCGCTTTTCCAATACTGCGAGTACTAGGTTTCGCCTTGATTCCTCCTAAGTTGATGGTTTTGATTTCTGGATACGCTTCTGCCAGCTTATATGCGTCCTCGATTGATTCCACTACGATGAATAGCTTATATTTATCTGTCACCCCGCTTTTCAATGCGGCAATCGAGTCATCAATGGATTTGATTACTAGTTTGACTCCTTGCGGCTTGGCTAATTTGATCGTTGTCTTTCGTATCTCATTAGTAGGCACATCATCATTCGCAATCAAAATACAATCTGCACCTATTGTTTGTGTCCAAGAAAAAGCTACTTGTCCGTGTAATAACCGATGGTCAACTCTTGTCAATACAATCATTCTTCTTCCTCCTAAAATTCATCTTCTTCTATTTCCTGATTGATCCGTTCGTTACAAAACTGGATCATTTTTTTTGAATCAGTTAGCACCTGCTGGATCAAAACAGTTGTCTGTACTTCAGCGTCCAACCGAGATACTAGCTCAATCAAGAGTGGCAAATTCAATCCGGCAACAAGATAGACATGATCCTGATTGATATATTGTAAGAATTCATTGTTGACACTTCCGCCAAAAAGATCCGTCAGAACAATGATTTCTTTATCTTTGTACCTCATAAACAGCTGACTTACTGATTCCGTTAAATCAAAATTCTCATCAGTATAGCAGTCCAATGCAGTAATAGAATGATTTTTCCCATAGATTAGCTCTAATGAATCTAGTATCCCTGAAGCAAATTTACCATGGGAAGCTAAGATAATTTCTCTGTCCACTTTTTCATCTCCTCTTTTTACTTACACATACTAAAAAAGCAAGTTGTGTGCCAAAGTTAGTGGCCACAACTTGCTTATGTTCAAAATTCTTCTTCTATCGAGAGTAACTCTGTACTTTCACTCAAAATATCACAGATATAGGCAATCTCAGAACGAGGGATCATGACACTATAATGCTCTTCAATGACACTAAATGCAGATTTAATGGCAAATATCTCTTCTTTTTGACACTGTTCCCATTTCTCTAATCCTTGATAGGTTTCAATTGGCATTTGTCGAATCAAACGTTCGATTAGACAACTCACATGGACATATAACGCTAGTTTTTTGGGATTACTGATTCTTCGATTCAACTGCACCTCTAATTCTCGCATAAAATGATCGATTTCCTCCATCACCTTTTCTGTATCTAGAATAGTCACAGAGTCCAGTACTTTCTCCAATGAAAAATTGCGAATGATGTTCTGGTTGAATGTTTCCTTATCTGAAACATTCATAGCAGAATCCAACCATTCTGCCAGTACAGACATCTTCTCTCCTGAGATGAGGTCTTCTAATGAAAGATAGTCGATATCGGTGATAGCAGGATCTGCGGTACCTATGATCCCTACGATTTCGTATATGGAAAACAGTGGGTCCCTGTTTTTCTTATCTTTTAATCGCTGATATTCATATGGGATGATTTTCAACTGACAAGTCGTAGGCAAGCTTTTCTCTAGCAGTGCACTTAGGTGAGCCGCCGTGCCGATTCCAGTGAAGCAGGTAGTAATGAGTGCTTTGGGTTTATTTTCTTGTGGATAGAGGAGCCGCCATTCTGGTTTGGTTTGACGAACAGCCTCTTCTGCTATTTCTTCTAATGCTGCATTTTTTTGCAAGCATTCCCCTACTGTGATGGCTAAAGGTGTCGTCACATTATTTAAAATCAAAAGTGGTACAGATAGTTGTTTTTTAAAAAACTGATGGATTTCTTTCAGAGATCCCATATCTACTAATATGATCAATCCATTTGAAACATCGCTGTTTTCGCAATAATCCACAATTTCTGAAGCAATCTGCTGTGGAGTGACATCTAGCGGCATATCAAATGATTCAAATAGATCTTCTTGTAATAAACGATTGACCACATTTGCCATACTGCTAGCAGTTGCATAACCGTGCGCAGCAATCATTGCTTTTGGCAGTCGTTTTTCTTTTGACCATTTTGCTTTTTTTAGATAGATCGTCAGTAAAATCCGATCCATACTAGTGACTTCAATATCTAATTTAATCTTACTCAGTTCTAAGATTCGCTGGACATAATGATAGCTAGATGGATAAGATTGAGAAACCTGTTTTTCTAATTCTTTGATTAGTTGGATAATCGCATGTTCTTCCGGTAACCATTTGACAGTGCTTCGCTGATAAAGATAGTAACTCAAGGCATAGACACTGTTTCCATCGAACTTGATTTGATAGGCAGACTCCATTTGTCGAAAGGTCTCACGGATAGATTGAGTCCAATAAACCAACAGCTCGTGTTTTTCTTGTCTACTGGTCTCAAACAGCAAAAAATCAAATAATTGGATCACTTCTTGTTTTAGTTTTCCTTCGCAAGAATATAGAAGACACTCATTTTTTTTGAAATCAAGCAGGATCTGCTCAAAACTTTTAACGATTCGTTGCTGTTCTGGTTGTTGCTTTTCCATCAATTGTTCTAAGGTCTGGTCTTGCGTGATATAGATTCCTTGCTGTGCTGTATTTTTGGTAATGGGCTCAGCGAGTAGTTCTTTTTGCAAATGATGGATGGTGACATGGATCTCCGACTGTTCACGTTGTTCAGCATACGCTTTTGCCGCTGAAACTTTGACAATATTTTTCAGCTCTCCTATGTTTCCAGATAAGTTTTGACCTGCTAGAAGTGACAAAACTGGGCCACTGACTGACAAAGGGCTCCCCATTTTTCTTTGTTCCTCGATAAAAAAAGAGTAAACCAGTTCTAGCCGTTCATTTCGACTACGCTGATTGAGTGCAGGTAGTTCGATTCGGATAGGTATTCTTCGAATGAAAGTGGTTAAGAAATGACTAGTGGTCTCCTCTGTTGTGGCAAAAAAAAGACGTGTTTTGATCCGCCGTGACACATTAGGTTCTCCCATACGATAAATCACACCTTGATCAAGATAGGTGAATAGTTTTTCCTGCCCTTCTGGTGTTAAGCGATGTACCTCGTCTAAAAACAAGATTCCACCATCTGCTGCTTCGAAAGCCCCTTTTTTATTTTCTTCTGCTCCAGTGTAAGCTCCTTTGACATGTCCAAACAAATTGCTAGTCAACAGTTCAGGATTATCTGCATATTGTGCACAATTGAAAGTGATGAATGGTGCAGAGTCCTCTAGTAAATCATGAAGTAGACAATACTGATAGACTAAATGGACTAAATAACTTTTACCTGTGCCGCTTTCGCCTGTGATCAAAAGTGGCAGTCCGCCATCTGGATAGTAAAGAGCTGTTTTGATTTGTTCGATACTTTCTTTCAAACTGGCGTCGTGTCCGATCATAAAAGAGAATAAATCTTTTGGTTGTGCGAAAAAAGGCTGTTCTTCTTTAAGATCATTGATAGAAAAATAAAAATTCGTACGTAACTGAAAAAATTGTTTTTCAAAAGCTTCTTTGTGGAAATAAACCACTGGACGAGAATTGATTTTGACTAGTAGTTTCTCCTCGTTCAACTGGTTCAAATAATGACTGACTGTGTTTCTTTTTACCCCAAAATGTTCAGCCAATCTTTGTGCTGTAAAGACCTCGTTCATATGGTTGAGATCGAAAAAGGCTGTCTGGTTCTCTAAGTAGCATAAAATTTCGTTTTTTAACAACTTATTCACCCCTACTCCATCATAGAAAACGGATTCATTTTGTCAATAAAATCTTTAATAAAGAGTTGAAAAATATGTCTTGTTATAGACAGCAGCTTACTTATCCCTTATAATTTTTATTCTAAAAACGAACAGTTCCTTCCGGTTTTTATACTGGAATTTCCAAACAATAAAGAAAGAACAAGGAGGCTATGACTATTCAATGAAATCGGATAAATCTAAAAAGAGGAAGTATACTTCTTGGAAAACTTTTCGCGAAATCATCGGATCTTATCTCGCTGTGGTTGTGTTTTTACCTTTGCTTTATATGGCTATGACAGAACAAACCCGTTTTATCGATGTAGATACGCAATATATAGCCGAAACAGGATTTTTATTTATCTTTATCTTGATTTTTGCGTTCTATAAATCCTTCCACACAAAATAGGAGGCACAGCTCTCAATTTTTCTGTCTGCTTTTTGTTATTACAAATCCTTATATCTGGTATAACAACAATTTATTGGCGTAACGAGGAAAAACGAGTTATGATGCTTTCAGAGAGTAAAGAGGTACTGTTGTCACCATCCTTTTTATTGATTACGTACACCACTCTTAGTTTTTTCCCATTGATTAAGAAAACAAGGTAGAAACATCACTGTTCCTGCCTTGTTTTCTTTTTCGTGTGCTGTTTTGATATCAAAATCGCAAACGGCTTTCTACATAGCGATATTGATAATGAGAGGTTGTATTCGTTACACCAAACTTAATAGAAGCGTTTCTTCCTACTCCGATGTTCACCCCTGCATTCCAAGTTGTTGAACCATTATTGAAGAAGTCGCCATTTACAATGTAAAAAATACGGTTAGCATCTTCTAAATGAACATAAACAGTTCCACCAAATTGTTTCGACAAACCATTATATCCGCGGATCATTTCAACTCGTAGGATTCTTTTGATAGCCCTAAAATTTCCACTTTCACTGGTCTCGCAATAAAAGCGCATCGTGGGTCTATAACTAGCATTGACTGTGAAAGATTGCGATAATGTTCTGTATGTTGCTCTTGCTGTACGTGCTTGTCTTGCACTTTCATCTGTGAATCCAAGCTCTTGTTGTGCTTGGATAATAGGGATGCCGTTTTCTTTTGCTACTTCTCGCACCATTTCATCAAAAGTGAGTACGGGACTTATGTTTATCTCTTTCTTTTCATTTGATATGTCGATCACTGATTCATCCACTTCTACAGCAAACACAGGCTGTCCGATATTACTTACCCCCCCCTAAAGTTGCCACACATAATAAACCAATCAACGATTTTTTCATTCTCATATCCCTTCTTTCAACATTAATTAGCTTTCCCACAAACAATTTGTTACAATAACTTCATAGCACAAAAAGAAAACGATTTCAACAACTTTTAAAAAAGGAGAATAAACTATGAAAACAAAGCTTTTATTATATTTAATAACATCGTTACTTTTAATTTTTTCGCCAAAAATAACGATGGTTTTTATGGAAAATGAAGCTTCGCCCTCCCCATTTTATGAGATTTTATTCATTACTAAGATCATTTGCTTTATACTCGCTGTTTTTTACTTAAATCATGGAATCACTACTTTTTTATTTTCAAAAAATAAATAGCGCTCCATTGATGATTCTGTACCTGATCCACCTTTTGCACACGATTCATTTATAAAAAAATCGGACAAAATAGACGTTTGGAGGAATGAAGAGACCGGGATGAATTTCCCGTTCTCTTTCTTTTTTTCTAAAAAATACTCTATTCAATCTCTAAAATCTCTTCATAATAAAACTTTCATTTATGAAAAGGCTTGTTCTCTTTTCATTCTAAATTTCCTAAGCTACAATGTGGTAGTACTTGTTTTTTCAATTGTAGACAAATAAATAATAGGAGGAATCATATGATTCAGTTATTACGTTATGCAAAAGATTATCGTAAGCAAATCATTTTGGGTCCGTTCTTCAAGTTTCTTGAGGCTGTCTTCGAACTTGTCCTACCTTTAATGATGGCTTCCTTGATCGATAATGGACTAAAAATGAATGACCGAGGAAAAATCATTGAAATGGGCTTATGGATGGTCGCTATGTCTGTGATTGGTCTGATTTGTGCTATCATTTGCCAATATTATGCTTCAGTAGCTTCACAAGGATTTGGTACAGAGTTGCGAAATCAGCTGATCAAAAAAATCAATACTTTCTCTCACAACGAGTTGAATCATTTTGGAACAGATACCTTGATCACTCGAATGACAAACGACATCAATCAGCTTCAACTAGCTTTAGCAATGGTCATTCGTTTATTGATTAGAGCACCATTTTTAAGCATCGGTTCAGTAGTCATGGCTTTTGTGATCGACTGGGAAGTAGGTCTGTTTTTCTTAGCATTATTGCCTATTTTCTCCATCATTTTATTTTTTATCATCAGAAAAACTGTTCCTCTCTATCAAAAAGTGCAAGAAAAACTAGACCAGCTCAATGAACACGTCAGTCAGAATCTTAGCGGCGTTCGTGTCATACGTGCATTTGCACAGACAAAAAAAGAAACAGAAAAGTTTGATAAAAGCACAAATGATCTAGCGAACAATTATTTACGTGTTTCCAATATCTCTGCCCTTTTATCACCTGCTACGACCTTGATCATGAATGTCGGAATCATTTGTTTGCTAACAGTTGGCGGGATCAAAGTAAACATTGGGAGTTTGCAACAAGGACAAGTTCTTGCTTTGATCAATTATATGAATCAAATGCTTTTGGCACTGATCGTTGTTTCAAACCTCGTCGTGATCTTCACACGTGCCGAAGCTTCAGGTAATCGAGTAAAAGAGGTTCTAGACACAGAGAATTCGATTCTTGAAGCCGAGATCAGTACTACTCCCGATTTTTCTTCTGAATCGATTCTCGCTTTTGATCACGTTGACTTCCGTTATACTCCTGATTCTGGGCTTTCTCTTCAAGGGATTACATTTCAGCTGAAGCGAAATACGGTCCTTGGAATCATTGGTCCAACGGGAAGCGGGAAAACGACTTTGACTCAATTGATTCCGCGCTTCTATGATGTCAGTTCCGGTACAGTCATAATGGATGGAATGGACGTTCGTTCTTGGCAGCTGGATCATCTTCGTCAGCAAATCGCCCTTGTTCCCCAAACTTCCGTGTTATTTACTGGGACTATTCGTGAAAACCTTCAATGGGGTAAGCAAGATGCCACAGAAGATGAGTGTTGGGAAGCCCTGAAAATCGCTCAGGCAAAAGAATTTGTACGTCAGCTTCCAAATGGTTTAGATACAAAAGTCATGGAAAACGGAAAAAATTTCTCCGGCGGTCAAAAACAGCGACTAACGATTGCAAGAGCTTTGATTGCCAAGCCAGAATTACTGATTTTAGATGACTCTTTGAGTGCGTTGGATTATCAGACTGACTTGGATTTGCGTAAGGCGCTGCAGACTTATCTTGGCAGTACAGTGATCATTATCTCCCAACGTGTCCGCTCCATTCAAGAAGCCCACCATATCTTAGTGATGGATCAAGGAAAGATCGCTGCTCAAGGTACGCATGAAGAATTACTTGCTCAATCAGCGGAATATCAGGAAATCGTCGCATCACAGGAGGAAGAATAGTTATGAAAGTAAAAAAATTATCCTTGCAGACACTCCGTCGCTTCATCCCTTATCTTACTGCTTATGCGAAAGACATTTGGCTAGCTGTATTACTAGGGATCATCAACGGGATCGCAACAGTTGTGATGACGTTACAAATTGGCCAAAGTATCGATCAAATGATCGGAGAAGGACAAGTTCGCTTCAATCGACTATTCCATTTACTGATTCTGTTCGGTGGGATCGTTTTGATCAACGTAGTCAGTCAATGGCTCATCCAAGTATTAAGCAATCGGTTAGCTTACTTGTCCGTTGCAACATTAAGAAAAGATGCTTTTGCCCATTTAAATCGATTGCCACTTCGTTATTATGATCAAAATTCTCATGGAAATATCGTCAGTCGATTTACAAATGATATGGACAACATTTCTATTGCGATTTCTGCAGCCTTCAATCAATTGTTTTCCGGAGTTGCGATTATCCTTCTTTCGTTTATTTTTATGATGCGTCTAAGTCCACTTCTGACATTGGTCGTTCTTTGTTCCACACCGATTATTTTCCTTGTGAGTTGGATCGTTGCTCGTGCTTCGCAAACAAATTTCGATAGACAGCAAAGAATCATTGGGGAGATTTCGGGCTTTGTGACCGAACGAATCGGTAATCAGAAAATCGTGAAAGCTTTTCAGCAAGAAGAAGCTAGTCAACAGCAATTTGAACTGTTAAATGCTGATCTATATCAAAAAGGACAACGGGCACAATTTTCTTCTTCCTTGACAAACCCGTCTTCTCGTTTTGTAGATCACCTTGCTTATTTATCGATTGGTTTGGTTGGCGGCCTATTGGCATTGAAGAGTGGTTCGTCAATCACTGTTGGTGTGATTTCCAGCTTTACGATCTACTCAAGTCAGTTTTCTAAACCATTTATCGAACTTTCTGGAATCACGACACAACTGCAAACCGCTTTTTCTGGTCTAGAACGAGCATTTGATTTGATCGATCAACCAGAAGAAACGCCTGATTTGCCAGATGCCTATGCCTTGGAACCCAAAAATATCAAAGGAAAAGTCTCTTTTGATCATGTTTCTTTTTCTTATGACCCCAAACAGCGTTTGATCGAAGATTTCAATTTTACTGCTTATCCAGGTCAAACCATTGCTATAGTAGGAAAAACAGGAGCCGGAAAATCCACACTTGTTAATTTGCTGATGCGTTTTTATGACACAACAAAAGGAACGATTACAATCGATGACCATGACATCCGCTCTATCCAACGTGATACATTACGTAAAAGTTTTGGAATGGTGTTACAAGATACTTGGCTATTTGACAGTACATTGCGAGAAAATCTTCGTTTTGGGAATCCGGAAGCAAGTGACGCAGAAATCAATGATGCCCTAAAAGCTTCTTATATGTATGAATTTGTTGAACGTTTGCCGGAAAAATTAGATACTAAGATTGGCGGTCAAGGGTTAAAGATATCAGATGGACAACGCCAACTGTTGACGATTGCTCGAACGATGATCAGTAATCCGCCTATGCTGATCTTAGATGAGGCTACTAGCTCAGTCGATACATTGACAGAGAAAAAAATCCAACAAGCCTTCTTAGCAATGATGGAAGGTAAAACCAGTTTTGTTATTGCCCATCGCCTGTCCACAATCAAAAATGCGGACCAGATATTAGTGATGGATCAGGGAGCCATTGTCGAAATGGGCACCCATGATGAGTTGCTTCAAAAAGATGGTTATTACCGACGGCTCTATCAAGCACAATTCACAGCACAATAAAAACAAGCAGTCTTCTGGGATGGGAAGACTGCTTGTTTTTTATTTAGCGTGGATCGCTAAACTTCTTAAAATTTTTTTGTAAGGAATACTACGTCCTACGTAATAAATGGCAATTGATTGAATCGGTAACCATATCACTGTTTTTAACAGGCGGGGCGCCCAAACGACCCAGCTGAACAATGGTACATGGTACATCAACGCAAGCCATAATGGTGTCAAAAATAAGTTTATGATCAGCGTGACACTAAGCGTAGCCAAAATCGCATTTTTCCAAGTGATTTCTTTTCGATAGAAAAAGAATCCGTAGATTGCTCCTTCAATAAATGCATTCAATGTAAATCCAATAAAAAATGTAGATTTTGAGAAGAGAGCCATTCCTACTAAATCAGCTAAAACTGCGCCTATCCCTGACCAAAAAGGACCAAAAAGAATGCCCATGATCACTTGTGGAATAAATGTGACACTGATTTTAATAAATGGGGTCTCGATTGCTACCAGACGGGACAACGTGACCATCAATGCAATCAGTAAGCCCATAATAGCAATCATACGTGCGTCTAACCGGTGTTTCTTCATTTTTAGCATCTCCTTTAAGAGCTGCTACATCGTATCATGCAGCGAATGCGAAAATAAAACCGCGAACATTACGTCCTTCGTCCAAGAGGCAACATCCCATCCTCTTAGCACTTAACGCTTTATTTTCTACTCTGTATTATTTTTGGGATCTTTTCCCACAGAAACTATAGCATATTTTCACATTTACTGCAAACACGAAAAACTAATATTATTGGTTATATTATACAATACGTTCGTATTATATTGCATATTTTCAGTTTGTTTAGCTTTTATAGCTACATATAGACGAACATTAAACGTTATTTTTCCATACACTTGTCCATCAAAATGAAAGTGGACGTTTGTCTATTTCATGGACGATTCTTCGAAAATCTAGGAAGCCGGCTTCCAGTCCTCTTAGCAGCACCTCAGCTGTTCCGATATTCGTAGCCAACGGAATCTCATAAACGTCAGATAAACGGATAAGTGCTGTTACATCTGGTTCATGCGGCTGTGCAGCCAACGGGTCTCGAAGAAAAATCACCAAATCTAACTGGTCCTCCGAGATCATTGCTCCAATTTGCTGATCTCCGCCTAACGGTCCGGATTTAAACCGATGAATGGGCAAGCCGGTCGCTTCCGTGATACGTTGTCCAGTCGTCCCGGTAGCAAAAAGTTCATGTTTTTCCAATATTGTTTTATACGCTGTTGCTAATTTCACCATCATAGATTTTTTTCGGTCATGAGCGATCAAAGCGATTTTCATAAGAGACACTCCTTTTGATATGGTTAACATACTTATTTACTCCAGTGTATCAGTTTTTATTTCTTATGGATATTTATTGAAGCTTAAAACTAGCACATTGACAAAAAAAAAGAAAAAATTCTTGTTCAACATGACATTGAACTTAGTTAACGCTTTCATTTATACTTAAATCAGTTAATAAAACTAAAAAAGAAAGTGTGGAACGTATTATGGTAGAAATGGCTCTGAAAAACGTATATAAAAAATATGATAATGCAGAAAATTATTCTGTGACTGATTTTAATCTATCAATCAAAGACCGTGAATTTATCGTTTTTGTTGGTCCTTCCGGTTGTGGAAAGTCAACTACTTTGCGAATGATTGCGGGACTGGAAGATATCTCTGAAGGAGAACTAAATATTGGCGGAAAAGTCATGAATGACGTGGCACCTAAAGACCGTGATATTGCCATGGTTTTCCAAAACTATGCATTGTATCCTCACATGACTGTTTATGATAATATGGCTTTTGGTTTGAAATTACGTAAATATGATAAAGCAGACATTAAAAAGCGTGTGGACAATGCAGCAGAGATCCTCGGACTGACAGAATACTTGAAACGAAAACCAGCTGCTTTATCTGGTGGACAACGACAACGTGTAGCATTAGGACGTGCAATCGTTCGGGATGCCAAAGTCTTCTTGATGGATGAACCATTGTCAAACTTAGATGCTAAATTACGTGTAGCCATGCGTGCTGAGATTGCCAAACTTCACCAACGTCTTGAAACAACGACAATCTATGTTACTCATGATCAGACAGAAGCGATGACTATGGCTGACCGAATCGTTATCATGAAAGACGGATTTATCCAGCAAATCGGTACACCGAAAGAAGTTTATGATACACCAGTCAATATGTTCGTTGCCGGCTTTATTGGATCTCCTGCCATGAACTTCTTTAATGTGACATTGAAAAACGGTGTCATCACAGATGGACATGGGCTTAAGCTTCGTATTCCTGAAGGGAAAAACAAAGTATTAGTTGAAAAAGGTTATGAAGGAAAAGAAGTTATCTTCGGTATTCGTCCAGAAGACATCCACAGTGAACAAGTAGCCCTTGAAGCTTCACCTGAAGCCGTAGTCAAATCAGAAGTTGTCGTTTCCGAATTACTTGGTGCTGAAACGATGCTTTACACAAAAACTGGTTCTACTGAGTTCATCTCAAAAGTAGATGCAAGAGATTTCCATAAACCAGGCGAAATAGTCGAGCTTGCCTTCAACATCAGCAAAGGCCACTTCTTTGATAAAGAAACCGAACAAGTCATCAAACTTCCCTAATCTGCCCCCTTTAGAGCTACGCCAGAAAATAGTGGTGTGGCTCTTTTTAGGACAAAAAACTCTCCTCTTAGCGGATTTATTATCCGTTAGCAGATGAGAGTTTTTCTTTGATAGTTCATTAGTATATCGTTTTCTTCGCGTACCCTTGAATCGATTCTTTCCGATTTCCTTTTTTTGCTGCCGTAAATACCGGGATATCAAAATATTTGCTGAGTGTTCCTGCTATAAAATAAGCAATATTATAATCAACCAAACTGTGGATGAGTCCACCAATTCCCATCAAGATGAACACTGTATAAAAATACCCTTGAGAGTAATACGTGTCAGGCATATTACCGATGAAGTAAAAGATGCTGACTACTAGCATTTCTACTAAAGAATGAATCACACCTATCACAAAATTGAACCCTTGAAAACGCCAATTAGTAAAAGTAAACTGTCCATTCTTTAAAACGATACTCGGATGCTTCTGCAAGTACCATGCCCCAATCAATGCAAATACAAGATGTGACAATGCGCGCAATGCAATGATAACTGGCGTTGTCAAAAAGAAACCGAATGTCGTACCTAGCGCAACAGCCACTGCAACTCCTGGTGTAAAAAACATCGCAATAAATAATGGCACATGAGACGCTAATGTAAAAGAAGCAGGTGGAATCATGATTTTAGGCATAACCATTGGGATAATGACCCCCATCCCAATCAATAAAGCAGAAATCGTTAGTTTTCGAACTGAATTTTTTCTCATTTTTTCTCTCTCCTAATATGTCTTGACACTTAAATGTCGACTTAGTATAACTTACTTACTAATAACTGTCAAGACACATATTCTTTTCTAAATCCATACAAAATGAGTGTGAGTATCAAGTATAAGAATTTTTGATCAAGAGACAAAAATAGGAGATGTGACAAAATTTGTGTCACATCTCCTTGTTCATAATGGGAATCAAAAGCTTGCCTCAGCGGCGATAAGACCAACCAAATCAAAAATAGGAGAAGCTGTTTTTTGAAATTGCTCCTTGTACCTCAGAGTTAAATGGCAGGCTCACAACCTCTTTTTTTACTGCTTATTTTCTGACATCGCATTGCTTAATGCGGCAAATTCTTGTAATGACAACGTCTCTCCACGACGTTTTGGATCGATTCCAGCCGTTTCCAAGCTTTTTGATAACCATGTTTTTGTCTGATCATCTTTGCCATACGAATGCTGCAAATTATTCCAAAGCGTTTTTCTTCTTTGCTGAAATGCAGCTTTTGTCAATCGGAAAAATGCTTTTTCGTCCGTCACTTCTACTGCCGGTGTATCTCTTCTTGTCAGTTTCAAAATCGCTGAATCTACATTTGGCTGAGGGACAAATACTGTTTTTGGTACGATGAAGGCTAAACTGGCTTCCATATAATATTGAACAGCAATCGATAATGAACCGTATGCTTTCGTTCCTGGTTCAGCAGAGATTCGATCAGCTACTTCTTTTTGCATCATGACGACTAATTCATCTACGACCAAATCCGATTCAAGAAAATGCATCATGATGGGCGTCGTAATATAATAAGGTAAATTTGCTACGACTTTTAACGGAAGCTCTTCATGAAATGTTTCTCTTACGGCTGTTGATAAATCCGTCTTCAGAATATCTTGATGTATGATGGTCACATTGTCATAGGGTTGCATCGTATCAGCCAATACAGGGATCAAACGATCATCAATCTCAAATGCTACGACTTGCTTTGCATGCATCGCTAATTGTTCTGTCAATGCGCCGATTCCTGGCCCAACTTCGATCACGTTCGTTCGTTCATCTATTTGCGCAGTTTCTACGATTTTTCTTAAAATATTTGGTTCAGTGAGAAAATTTTGTCCTAAACTTTTTTTAAATGAAAAACCATGTTTCAATAAAATCTCTTTTGTTCTAGAGGGTGTCGCGATTTCACGATATTCACTCATGTTGTTCCTCCACTATTTTCATTGCTTGTGCGAGCTCTTTCGGCGTGATACGAAACATCTTCAAACGTTTTTTCAATTGTTTGCCATTCGTATAACCGATACGCAACTCATCACCTAGTTTTTCTCGTTTTTCTTTTGCTTGTGCTCCAGCTATTAAACCATAGTCTAAAAGGTCTTGTCTAGTGATTTCAGAAACAGCCGTTTGGGAAATATCTGGCGTCACAACCTTTTTCAATGCTTCTAAAATAGCAGCATCACTTGCATGCTCAACACCAAGACTTCCCTTTTTCTTTGGTTTAGCTTGTGTACGCGGTAAAAAAGCATGTTTTGCTTGGGGAACAGCTTCCATAATGATTTTTCTTATTTTTTCTCCTGAAAAATCAGGGTCGGTAAAAACGATCACCCCTCGAGTCTCTTGGGCATGTTCAATTTGCATCAGGATATCTTCATTGATAGCAGAACCAATCGTTTCTATCGTATCTGCATCAACTACTTCCCGAAGCCTTCTTGTATCGTCTTTTCCTTCAACGACTATAATCTCTTGAATCTTCATCTTATCCATGTTCGCTTAGACCAAATAATCGGTGCGCATTTGACCATGTTTGGGCAGCCACTTCTTCTGTTGGCAGATTCCGAAGTTCAGCAATCTTTTCTACTGTATAACGAGTATAGCCTGGTTCATTTCGCTTTCCTCTAAAAGGAACTGGTGCCAGATAAGGGGCATCTGTTTCCACAAGTAATCGTTCGATTGGTACATTTGTTGCAGCCTCTTGGACGTCTAATGCTTTTTTGAAAGTGACGACACCGCTAAATGATATATGCATCCCTAAGTCAAGAAATCGTTTTGCCCATTCATAATCACCGCTGAAACTATGCATGATTCCACCAATATCTCGAACATCTTCTTCTTTTAGGATTTGATACGTGTCTTCAAGTGCTTCTCTAGTATGGATACTGATTGGAAGGTTCATTTCTTTTGCGATAGCAATCTGTCTGCGAAATACTTTATCTTGGACTTCTTTCGGGTCTTCCATCCAATGATAATCCAAGCCAATTTCCCCTAATGCTACAACCTTTGGCAAAGTCAATTGTTCTTGTAATTTATTTTCGATTTCTTTCGTATAACTGCCAGCCTCTGTCGGATGCCAGCCGATAATACTGTAAATATTTGGATAGTCATGGCTTAATTGCAAAGACTTTTCAATCGTTGGCGTATCGAATCCCACGACCGCCATTTTCGTTACCCCCATTTCTTGTGCTCGCTGAATCGTTTCTGGAATATCTTCATTGAACTGCTCAGCATTTAAATGGGTATGAGAATCAAATATCATGTTTATCTCTCCTTTTCATTCTTACTTTAGCACATAAGCACTGCTTGCAGAAGTAGCAAAAATCAAAATAGAAGAACTTGTTTTGTTGAAATAGAAAAAGCACGAAGATCCAGAGGACTTAGTTCGTACTTTTTCTGTCTGTTGTTGAAATATTTTACTCTTCTGAGCGTTTTTTCTTTTTTTGATAATAGACTGGAATACCAATCAAGGTAACACCTATACCGATCAATGCTAATTTCGTTTGCGTCATCATCGTCATACCTAAAATGAAAATAGCACCGAGAATCGCAATAATCGGAACGATTGGATAAAGTGGTACTTTATATGGGCGTGGCAATTCCGGCGCTTTTTTTCTTAAAATAAAGACACCGATAAAAATCAGTAAACTGAATAGCCACATCACAAAAATCAACATGTCGGTTAAAAAGTCGAAAGAACCAAGGCTCATCATAATACAAGCTACTGCTAACTGGAAAATCGCAGGAACATAAGGTACCGTAAATTTCTTTGAAAGCTTTGTCAGCTGTTTGCTGAAAGGTAGCTCGTCTTCCAAAGCCATCGCATAAGGCACACGAATCCCAGTTAAGGTATACCCATTCAATGCCCCGTATACCGAAATCAAAATCCCAATAGTGACCAGTTTTCCGCCGATTTCTCCAAAAATGACGTCTGATGCTTCAGAAGCTGCGTTCAAATTACCGGCAAGATGATCAATCGGCAGAGTTTTCAAGAAAACAAAATTGATCAATAAATAAACGACAGTGACAAAACTCAGCCCTAGTATAATCGCTTTAGGCAAATCTTTTTCCGGCCGTTTCAATTCACCAGCCATTGCGCCGACGCCTAACCAGCCGTCATAAGCAAACAATGTTGCTAGCAACGCACTGCTCAAGCCTTCGACAAAAGTAACCTCTTTTCCAGCTTCGATTGGAAATAGCTGAACAGTTCCTTGTCCTGGTGTCAATAATCCCCATACGACAATCACGGCAATTGGTATCAATTTAACAATCAGCGTCACTGATTGTACAGACGCACCGACTTTTGTTCCTAATAAATTCAATCCTGTCACAGAAACAGCGGTAATCACTGCAATCAACAAAAGATAGTCGGTAGATAATTGTAATAAGTTCGTCAATTGTGTCGCAAAGATAATCGATAATGCAGCAATATTAGCGGGGAAATAAATCAAGCTTTGCGCCCACCCTAATAAAAAGCTGGGCAGCTTTCCATAAGCTGCTTCAATATATTTGACAGCTCCACCAGTTTCTGGGATCGCTGTAGCTAATTCAGCCACTGTCAATCCAGCACAGATCGTTAAGAAACCACCCAAAAGCCAAGCTAGTAATGTCAAACTTGTAGACTGCGTGCTTGCAGTAACAGCAGCGGTTTTAAAGAAGACCCCTGCGCCGATCACGGTTCCCATAACGGTAGCTAATGCGCCAAACAGATTGATTTCTCGTTTTAGTTTGCCTTTCATTCCCATCCTCTTTCTTCTTTGAAATTTGGTATAATTTTCAGTATAACTGAGAATATTTTAATTTACCATTCTTTTTTCTCCACTTTCAATGAAAAACTCCCTCTTAAGACGGATGTATTTCCTCTTTATTTTGCGTATACTAAACCTACCTTTTCCACGAAGGAGGAACAGTTTATGGATTTTAAGCGTTCTTATCCGAAATTAGCAGATTATTTATCCAACCGAATCGATTTTTCTCGTAAAGAACAGCAGCAGTCCTGTTGGCATTGGTTCACGTTGATTTTATTTGGATTATTGACCATTGCGACATTATCACAAAAATTGATATTGCTGACGGTGTTCATCGCAATTGTTGCATTGATCAAAGGTCCCGTGATGATTTTGTGGGGGATGTTGTATTCCTTTCTAGTGGGGCTATTCCCACCTATCGGTATTTTGCTTTCAGCGATTTTCTTTTTGTTGAACATTGGAACATTTACAAAGAATTGGCGGATGACCTTAGTAGGAATCTATTTTTATTTTTATCCCTTCGGAGTGATGGCACTTCGTGAAATCATGCATTGGAATAATCATTGGTTTTCAGCTGGTGCCTTGCTTTTAGGATTGATCTTGCTTCATGTGATGTTGACGAAACTGTATCAGCGTTATGGTATTGGAAGAACGATTTTCTGGTACGTCTTTTCGATTCCATTTGCACTGCTTACTGCTCTCTTGCCAAGCCGTTTGAAGACAAAAATAAAAGGTTATCATAAAATCAAATAATAGGATTTTTACAAAATAAAGAAAACAATCATCGATTTTGACCTCGATGATTGTTTTCTTTATTTTGAATACTATTAGTAGATGTAAACAAATTATTGCTTTCAAAATCCTTGGATGTAAGAGACAATAAAATAAAAAGGAGTATCCAGATGAATCAATTAAAAACCGCCCGTCCACTTATCATTATGTTGCTTCTTTCTGTCTTTACGATTCCTATTAGCCTTTTTCTTAATTGGCAGACAGATGAAAGGATCACAAATATTTTATTCAACTATTCGCAGCCACTTTTTCTTTTGTTTTTAGGAAGCTGCAGATTCCATCGGTGGGTAAAGCTCGTCCTTCTTTTTATAGGATACAGTTTATATGGTTATATGTGTCTTTATTATATGATTGGCTTCCATAATCACCATTGGGGCAATTGACAGGAACAAAAAAAACTCGCAAGCAGCATTGTCTTGCGAGTTTTTCTTATGATTTTATGCGATCTCTGAGCCATTCGGCATGGATTTTGGTGCTTCAATCACTTGTAAAGAGCCATCTGGTGCTTCTGCGGAAAGGATCATTCCTTGACTGATCTGTCCACGCATCTTTCGTGGTTTCAGATTTGCGACGATCACTACTTTTTTCCCAATCAGTTCGCTTGGATCAGGATAGAATTCAGCGATTCCTGACAAAATTTGACGATCTTGGCTGTCTCCAGCATCTAGTCGGAATTGCAACAACTTATCTGCCCCTTCTACTTTTTGGCAGTTGATGACTTCTGCTACTTTTAGTTCTACTTTTTCAAATACATCAAATTTGATTTGTTTTTCTTTCGTTGAAACAAGTTCTGTTTCTTCTGGATCCCATTTGACTGTATCTTCGTTTGTTTGAGTACCTTCAGACATTTTTTCTTGGATAAAAGCAACTTCTTCTTCCATATCCAAACGTGGGAAGATTGGTGTACCTTTTGCAACTACTTTTGTTCCTGAAGGGAATTCGCCAAAATGCAGTCCTTCAAGATTCATCGTTTCAGAGTCCAATCCTAGTTGATTGAAGATCTTCTCTGGCGTTTCTGTCATGATTGGTTGAAGTAAAATCGCGGCGATACGCAAGGATTCAGCTAAATGGATCATGACACTATTCAATTCAGCTTTCTTTTCTTCGTCTTTTGCTAATACCCATGGTTCTGTTTCGTCAATGTATTTGTTTGCACGAGAAATCAGCACCCAGATTTCAGCTAACGCTGTATTGAATTCCATTTTTTCCATTGCATCATGGTAACGTCCGACAACGTTAGCAGCCGTCGTAGACAGTTCACTGTCAAATGGAGTGACAAGTGAGGCATAATCAGGAACGAGACCATCACAATATTTGTTGATCATAGCAATCGTACGATTCAATAAGTTCCCTAGATCATTTGCCAGATCATAATTGACACGAGAAACAAAATCTTCTGGTGTAAAGACGCCATCTGACCCAAATGGCACAGCACGAAGCAAATAATAACGGAGTGCATCTAAACCATAACGTTCCACAAGCATTTCAGGATAAACGACATTTCCTTTTGATTTAGACATTTTTCCATCTTTCATCAATAACCAGCCATGACCAAATACTTTTTTAGGTAGAGGCAAATCAAGAGCCATCAGCATGATTGGCCAATAAATCGTATGGAAGCGAACGATTTCTTTACCGACCATCTGAACATCTGCAGGCCAGTATTTTTCGAATAGACTTTCATCCTCGGACCCGTAGCCTAGTGCAGTGATGTAATTGGACAATGCATCGATCCATACGTACACCACATGTTTCGGATCACTCTTGACTGGTACCCCCCAAGTAAAGGTTGTTCGTGAAACTGCAAGATCTTCTAATCCTGGTTTGATAAAGTTGTTGATCATTTCATTTTTACGAGATTCTGGTTGGATGAATTCGGGATGTTCTTCATAGTATTCCAACAGACGATCTGCGTATTTGCTCATGCGGAAGAAGTAAGATTCTTCTTTTACCAATTCTACTTCGTGTCCGCTTGGCGCTTTACCGCCGATCACATTACCTTCATCATCTTTGTACACTTCTGCAAGTTGTGTTTCTGTAAAGAATTCTTCGTCAGAAACAGAGTACCAGCCTTCATATTCACCTAAGTAAATATCTCCCTGTTCTAATAAACGATCAAATATTTTTTGAACAGCTGCTTTATGGTAATCATCTGTCGTACGAATGAATTTGTCATAACTGATATCAAGCGTTTTCCATAATTTTTTGACATCAGCCGCCATTTTATCTACGTATTCTTGCGGTTTTACACCTAATTCTTCTGCTTTTGTTTCGATTTTTTGACCATGTTCATCCACTCCAGTGAGATAAAACACATCAAAGCCCATCAACCGTTTATAACGAGCAATTGCGTCACATGCAATTGTAGTATATGAGTTGCCGATATGAAGTTTGCCGCTTGGATAATAGATTGGCGTAGTGATATAAAAAGTTTCCTTTTCTGCCACGGGGCTCTTCCTCCTTTATCGCATGATGCGAATTCGTTTCCTTGCTAGTATACCATAAAAAAAGCATGCTGTTAGCTTTTTTTCAAAATGAAAAAGTCTGGATAAATGACTTGTTCTCTACGATGACTCCCTCCTTCAAAAGGAAGGACAGAGGGAATAAATGCTATTTTTCATCTTGTTTCATGTTTAGTCGGAAACGGCTTTTTATTTCTTTCCTGACTCGTGGTATAATAAAGACTATCTATTTTAGTAAGGGACTGGAACGATCATGCAGAAGAAACATCTTTTTTTTACACTTAGTATTGCTTTTCTTTCATTAGCACATTTGATATTCAGCTATTTTTATATTCGTATGTATGGTTATTTTAACCTTCATGGGCATTTGAACAGTTTCATGACAGTCGCATGGCTTTTACGTTTTGTCATTGACGCATATATCGTTATTTGCGGCTTCTTTGCCGTTCGTGAAGAGCGGTATAAAGTATTGCCGTTTTATCTGCTTTTCTTTTTATTCAATCTAGTACTTCCATTTATTTTTCATATTTAAGGAAGAACCAAGGATTTTTCAAGTAAATCCTTGGTTTTTTTTCAGAGTCTGCTACAATAAGGTAAAAAGTACTTTTAATGTCAACGGAGGTGGTCTGATGAACCGATTTGCTTCTAAAGAAGAAGAAAAATTATATTATGAACATGAAGCAAGTGAAGAAGATTTTCTTAACTGGTATCAAAAACAGGAACGTCCAGAATATGACAAGCCCTCTTTGACTGTTGATATCGTACTGATGTGCTATAACAAAGAAGAAGATCAGCTGAAAGTATTGCTGATCCAAAGAAAAGGGCATCCTTATCGAAATTCATGGGCATTACCTGGTGGTTTTGTTCAAAAGGATGAGTCAACTGGAGAAAGTGTCTTAAGAGAAACAAAGGAAGAAACTGGTGTAGTTATCTCTAAAGAAAACATTGAACAACTGCATACATTCAGCACGCCTAATCGAGATCCGCGCGGTTGGGTCGTCACAGTCAGCTACTTAGCTTTCATTGGAGAAGAACCGCTGATCGCCGGAGATGATGCTAAGGAAGTACGCTGGTTCACATTGGAACGTCACGGCAACAAGATCAATTTATCGAGCGGAGAAGTGGCTATCTCACTTGACTTAGTCACTGGAGAGTCTTCTGGCAAAGATACTTTAGCTTTTGACCATAGTCAAATCATTTTGAAAGCATTCAACCGTGTAGTCAATAAAATGGAACACGAACCGCAAGTTTTGCAAGTTTTAGGTAAAGATTTCACGATTACAGAAGCTCGAAAAGTATTTGCAAAGTTCTTAGGAATCGATTATAAAACGATCGATCATTCCAATTTTAAGAAAGCTATGCTCCAATATTTCGACGAGATTGGCGAACGTCCTGTAGGAATCGGTCGCCCTTCAAAAATCTATCAGCTCAAGCCGGGACATCATGAGTAAGGATTGTGAAGAAAGGGCTCCGTTCTGAACACTCAAGATAAATGGAAAGCCGCTCTTTGTGTTTTGCGTTTTTCGCTCCATACTTTGGCATATCAGTAAAATTCTTCGAATAAAAAAATAACAATAGCAGAAAAAACTCGTACGAATTTTTTCTGCTATTGTTTTATTGGTTTGTCATAATTAGTGAGCTTTTCTTCAAAAGAAAATTCCTAGAAACAAAAGTCAATCAGACTTTTTATTAACAAGGCGAACCCTAACGCTCCTGTCAGTTTCATTCATTTTTTATTCCTTAATGACCGAATGCCTGCCTAGTTGTTCTAACACTTGGCTCTTTCTTACAAAATTGCTTTCTTCTGCTCCGTCGGTATTGATCAAAAGAAATTTTTTATTATACCATTGGGACTTATAACGCAATTTTGTTATTAATTTATGCCAGTCATGAATAGAAAAATCAGCATGTGCATCTTCTTTTGGAAAAGATTCTACAAATAAGTAGTCATATTGTTTGACCAATTTCCCAGATAATTGTTCAAGATAATCTTCTCGCTGGTTCTTTTGTTTCAGATAAAGATCCATTACTTTTCTCTTTTGTTTCTGATAATTGCTTGCCTGATCTAACCTGGTCTTTCTATGGTGAGCGGAGCGGACTTTTACGCTTAATTTCCGCTGTGCATGCTGAAGTTTTTCTTCTGTCTGGTCAAATTTTGGTAAAGTTACTTCTATGGGATGCGATGTTTCGATCAATGTTTTTGGATGATAGGCAATCCCAATCCATTTAGCTGACGATTCTTTTTTTATTGATGAAACATCACAAAGTAGTGCGACATAGAACTCTTCATTATATCGAGCAGAAATCGTAGCGGAACGAATCGTGCCTTCGACTGGACGGTGCTGGTTTATCTTGATTAGTTCTTTTTGTTTTGGTAATTTTAAGTGGCCGTTTTTCAGATAGACCGTATGAGTTTGATTATTCGTCGTATAAGATTGCCACATACTTTTTTTCGTTTTAAGCTTTGGGAAGCTGGCACGTCCCTTGAAATAATTGCGAAAAGCTCGGTCCAAATTAAGCTGTGCATTTGCTAAAGCAAGACTGTCTACCTCTTTTAAGAATGGGTATTCTTTTTTTAACGTAGCAGGCGTGAGCGAAAAATCGACCACTCCTGTTTGTTGCCAACTTTTCTGCCGTTCTTTCAGCAAATGGTTATAGGTAAATCGAACACAGCCAAAAGTACGGATCAATTGCTGTTTTTGTTCTTCTGTCGGATACATACGGAATTTAAAAGCTTTTAGCATCTATGTCCCTCCTAGTTAGCAACCAGAAGAGATTCCTTTTGTCGTTTTAATTTTTTTGCGTAATATGGGACTTCCTGCTCAGTTGCATAGACAAAATGTTCTGGTGCGATTTCACGAAGCTGACGTACTTGTCCGTCATCTGGTTCGGGTTGATATTTGATTCTTCTGCGCTTTCTCTCATGATCTGGATCTGGCAGAGGAATAGCAGATAACAAACTTTCTGTATAAGGATGGACACCGTGATTATAGATTTCATCACTTTTTCCCATTTCTAATAACAAACCGTTATGCATTACACCGATTCGGTCGCTGATATGTTTAACCATTGATAAATCATGCGCAATAAATAGATAGGTCAATTGATGTTCTCGTTGGAGATCTTGCAATAAATTGACAACTTGGGCTTGGATGGAAACATCTAATGCAGAAATCGGTTCATCGCAAATGATAAATCGCGGTTTTACTGCTAATGCTCGTGCAATACCAATACGCTGGCGCTGTCCGCCTGAAAATTCATGGGGATAACGAGTGCCGTGGCTCGGATTCAATCCAACGGTTCTTAATAGATCATCGACTTTTTTGGCACGTTCCTCTGGTGATTTAGCTAACCCATTGACATCAATTCCTTCCGCAATGATATCTCTGACTTTCATCCGAGGATTCAACGAAGCGTATGGATCTTGAAAGATCATCTGAACATCATGTCGGAATTTCGTCAATCCTTTTTTGTCTTTGATCTTCGTTACATCTTGACCGTCGAATAATATCTCACCGTCAGTAGGTTCATTCAAACGAATGATCGTTCGGCCAGTAGTGGATTTTCCGCTTCCAGATTCGCCTACTAAACCAAATGTTTCTCCTTCATAGATGTGAAAGCTGATGTCATTTACAGCATGTACTTCATTCTTTTTTCCTACATTGAAATACTGTTTCAGTCCTTTAACTTCAAGTAGTTTATTTGGCATCAGCAATTCCTCCTTGACCATAAGTATGTTTTTGTTTCTCTTTAAAAATAGCCCAGCGACGTTGGATTTCTCCTGGCGGCGTCACTTTAGGCGCTTGTGGAGCAAGTAGCCAAGTTGCTGCCTTGTGTGTTTTTGATAGTTCAAAAAATGGCGGTTCTTGTTCTGCATCGATTTTCATCGCGAATTCATTTCTTGGGTAGAATGCGTCTCCTTTTGGTGGATTCAGTAAATCCGGTGGAGAACCAGGAATGGCATACAATCGGTCGTTCGCACTGTCTAATGTCGGCATTGACCCAAGCAGTCCCCAAGTATAGGGATGTTGCGGGTTGTAGAAAATTTCTTCGGATGTTCCAACTTCAACGATTCTTCCCCCATACATAACAGCTACACGGTCAGCAACGTTCGCTACTACACCAAGGTCATGAGTGATAAAGATGATTGATGTATCGATTTTTGTCTGAATTTCTTTCAGTAGTTCCAATATTTGTGCTTGGATAGTCACATCAAGTGCTGTTGTAGGTTCATCAGCAATCAGAATTTCCGGATAACATACCAGTGCGATCGCAATCACGATCCGTTGGCGTTGACCTCCTGAAAACTGATGGGGATAACTATTGATACGTTTCTCAGCTTCAGGTATACCAACTAATTTAAGCAGTTCTAACGCAGCTTTTTGTCCCTCTTTTTTCGAAACTTTATTATGCTTTCTAAGTGACTCAGCAACTTGTTTCCCAATAGGCATCGTTGGATCTAAAGAGGTCATTGGATCTTGGAAAATCATTGCTATTTCTTTTCCGCGGATTTTTTGCATCTCTCTTTCTGTCTTTTCAACGATGTCTTTACCTTTAAAAAGGATTTGCCCAGCATCTATATTGGCATTGCTCGACAGCAAGCGCATGATGCTTCTGGTTGTCACTGATTTTCCGCTTCCAGATTCCCCAACGATCGCCAATGTTTCTCCTTTATTTAAATGAAAATTGACACCGCGAATCGCTCGTACCTTTCCAGCATACGTATCAAAAGAGATTTCTAAGTCTTTCACTTCTAAAATTTTCGTCATCGTCCTCACTCTTTCATTTTAGGATCAAAGGCATCACGCAATCCATCAGCAAGTAAGTTAAAGCCAATCATGATAACCGATAAAGTTACTGCCGGAATCCATAATAGATAAGGCAGATACAGGAATGTCTTGTACCCTTCGCTCAACATCGTTCCTAATGAAGCTGACGGAGGCGTAAGACCTAAACCGATAAAACTTAAAAAGGCTTCGAAGAAAATAGCAGATGGGATGCTAAACATCATTTGAATAATAATGACACTGGAGATATTCGGCAAAATATGTTTGAATGCAATTTTCATTCTTGACTCACCTAATGTCAATCCAGCTAGAACATATTCTTGATCTTTTAATTTCATTGTTTGTGCACGAACGATACGTGCCATTGGTATCCAGTTTGTGATGGCCATAGCAGCCACGATGGAAAAAATTCCTGGTTCGAAGACGACCAACATCAAAATCATGACAACGAGGTTTGGAATTCCTGACAAGATTTCCAAAAAACGTTGCATCGCATTATCGACACGTCCGCCTAACAAACCAGATATTAACCCGTAAGCTACCCCAATCGTTACATCTAGTAATGCAGCAATAAATGCGATCAGCAACGAGATTCTCGTTCCCATAAATAAACGGCTTAATACATCACGGCCCAAACCGTCTGTTCCTAAAAAGAAACTTACGTTTGAAGGAACGTTTGCTTGAGCATATTTATCAACCAGTTCTCCGCCGACCATTGCTTTTCCATTCAATCCATCGATATTGATTCCCGGAATACGAGGAGGCAAATTGATATAAGCCACGTTTTGGGCAGTTGGATCATGTGGCGAAACAAAGATCGTGACCACAGAGATCAAAATGATGACCAACAGTAAAAACATTGAAATAACGGCAGCTTTGTTTTTCTTTAAACGGCGCCATGAATCTTGGATAAAATTCAAAGAAGGTGCAGTAATCTGCTCACGTTCTTCTTCGGTATTTTTTTGTAATGGAAGAAACTCATCCGCAGGAATATCTGCGACTGTTTCATAACGCTTGGGTGTCATTTCCATTTATCCTCGGCTCCCTTCTGAAACACGAATTCTTGGATCAACTAGACCGTACAGCAGATCAACGATCAAAATAACAAAAATCAACATAAATGAGTAAAGAATCGTTACAGCCATGATCGTAGGATAATCATTTGTTGTGATCGACTTAACGAATTGTTCACCGATACCAGGAATAGCAAAGATATTTTCTACCACCAGTGATCCGGTCATCAATGCGACAGCCAAGGGTCCTAATAAAGTCATCAATGGGATCAAACTATTTCGAAGACCATGTTTAAAGGCGATTTCCCAACGGCTCAATCCTTTTGCTTTTGCTAATTCCACGTAATCACTATGCAGTACTTCCACCATTTCCGTCCGGATAAATCGAGCAGAATCAGCAAGCGGCGACATGGCCAATGCAATTGTCGGCAAGATCGTGTACACAAATCCATCCCATTTTGCGATTGGTAAAACTTGTAATTTGATTGCAAAGATATATTGTAGTAAAACAGCAAATACAAAGTTTGGAATGGAACGACCTAATATTGCTACAAGTGTAGAAGATGTATCTGCCCATGTATTTTGCTTCATGGCAGAAATCGTTCCTAAAATCGTTCCTAGGACTGTTCCAAAGATAATTGCCTGTAACCCTAATTGCAAAGACGGTCCGATTCTTCCAGCTAACAAATGTGCGACTGGCTGGTTTTTAAATTGGAAGGAAATTCCAAAATCTCCTTGAAGCAAATTAGAAAGATAAATCCCATATTGTACGATAACTGGTTTATCCAAACCGACTTGTTTATTTAGCATCTCGATTGTTTCAGGACTCAAACGTTCCTGATTCGTATATGGCGTGCCCGGCAGCAATTGCATCAAGAAAAAGGTGATTGTTGCAATTAACCAAAGCGTGATGATCATGAAAAAGACACGTTTTAATACATATTTGATATAACTATTCACTAATGTTTCCCCCTAGCTTTTGACTTCTGACAGATGTTTCGCTACATTATTAGATAATGAACCAAAAATAAAGGAGCAATCAAATGAAAAAAAAATCTATCCCCTACGCAGTAGCTTTTCTACTGATTCTGGTTATTTTAATAAAAAACGTCATCAACCATTCCTTTACACTCATTCAATTATCTAATGATCTATTCTTATGGTCATTGCCGTTTCTGATTATCGGCGGTTTTTTATGGGTCTTTTCTTCGGGTTTCTTCGATCATTTTCAGCGATCGGTCCATCTTGCACGAACAAGGAACCGAAAGAAAAAACCAGAATTTTCCTTGCTCTCGTCTGCCAGCTACGGTATGTACAGCTTTTGGCTGATCATTGCCGGAATACTAATTGCTCTTTCTGCTATTTTCATGCTTTTTTCTTTGTTAGGATAAGTGAATATGAGAACGAGGTTGCGACATTTGCCGCAGCCTCGTTTTTTCTCATGCTCACGGTATTAACGATTATTCTTCAACGTATGTCCATTTGTAATCCCATGAAGCGCCTGCAGCATGGTGAACGATACCTTTGATTTTTTCATTCACTAGGTGACCTTCTGCTTTTTGGTACACCGGAACGACACCCATATCATCAGAGATGATCTTGATTGCTTTTTGGAAATCATCCCAACGGGCTTGTTCATCGCCAGCATCTGTTGATGAAGCTGCTTTAACTGCTTCGTCATATTCTGCATTGCTCCAACGACCACGGTTGTATGAATTACCTGTGACAAACAAATCAGTAAAGCTGCTTGGGTCTGCATAGTCAGCAGCCCATCCGCCTAGTACTGCGTCAAAGTCACCCGAAGTTGAGCGGTCAAGACGCACAGAGAATGGAACAGGTGTTGGTTTGACTGTTACGCCATCCAAGTTTTCTTGGATTGAGTTTTGAACATATTCGATTACTTTTTTCGATGAATCATCATCAGAAGCCATCAAATCAAATTCTAAAGAATCAACGCCCAATTCTTTTTTCGCTTTTTCCCAATATTCTTTTGCCTTATCTTTGTCATAAGAAACTAATTTTCCAGCTTCTTTTGCAAAGTCTTCGTTCGTTGTTGGACTTTTTACCATATCTGATGGGATCAATCCTGTAGAGACAACTGATCCGTCACCTAGTACTTGTTTTACTAAAGCTTCACGATCGATTGAATAAGAAATAGCTTTTCTTAGGTTCACATTGTTGAATGGTGAATTCTTTTCACGTTGGTTGAATTCGATATAGCTTGTCCGTGCTTCTTTAACAGAAGTATAAGCTGGATCGTTTGCGTTTTGCTGTGCTAATTCACCAGACAAGATCACATCATCTGCTTGGCCATCTTTGAATAAGTTCAACGCAGTAGAAGATTCTTTTACTACACTGACTTTGATTTCAGAAAGTTTTACTGTGTCTTTGTCCCAGTAATGGTCATTTTTCTTATAAGTCCATTCTGTATCTGTTCCTGGTCCATCGAAATCTTCTAATGTGAATGGTCCATTATAAACAGCTTTATCACTTGCAGATGCATAGGCATCCCCATTTTCTTCCACTACGGATTGTTTTTGTGGGAAAAATGATGGGAAAGCAAGCAGGTATTGGAAATATGGTGTTTGTTTCGTCAATTTGATTTCTAATTCATAGTCGCCAACTGCTTTGATCCCTAGTTCTGATTTATCTTTCTTTCCAGCTGTGATGTCTTCTGCGTTTTCAACTGGCGCATACAGGTAAGCATATTCAGAAGCTGTAGCTGGGTCTACTGTTCGTTGCCAGCCATAAACATAATCCGCTGCTGTAACAGGATCACCGTTTGACCATTTTGCATCTTCTCGTAATTTGATTTTGTAAGTTAATCCGTCTTCACTGACTTCTGCCAACTCGCTAGCTCCTGCCGGCTGTGGTTTGCTGTCTTCATCAAGACGGTAAATTCCTTCATAAACGTTATTCAATGCTGTAAAACTGATTGTATCTGTTGCAACTGATAAGTCAGCTGTAGGCATTTCTTGAGGCACGACTAAGTTAAATACGCCTCCTCCATCTGCAGAACCGCTTTTTGCTGAACTACTGCTTGTGGCTGAACTGCCGCCATAACATCCAGCAAGTACAAGGCCGCATACCGCAACCAAACCAAATGTAAATTTCTTTTTCATTTTACGTACCCCTTTATTGGAATTTTCAGAATAATTAATATTTTCTGAAGTTGTTTAAGAGTTTAATGAATAATTATTAAAAAATCAACACTTTTTTTTTGTCTTTTACATAAAATAATGATTTTTTCGTGAGGTTTCAAGGAATTTTTCAGAAAAAATAGCTTTGTACAAGGTTTTCTATTGCCTTTCAGTAGCCATTAAATAATTTTTGTTATATTGTCTATTATTGCCATACAAAGATAAAAAAGAATAAAAAAAAGGAACTGTGACAAAAGTCTTTTCACAGTTCCTTATCCGAATAAACGGTGTTCTCCTGCCAACTCCTCGGTCACAAGTCACAATAGTCATCAAACATGAGAAGCTGTTTTTTGAAATTGTTCCTTGTGACTCAGAGTGAAACGGCAAGTTCCCGACCTCTGGGTAAACGGTGTTCAATCAGCTGACCCTCGATATTCGCTCAACAAACGGCAAAATATGAAGAACTATTTTTCCGTTTGTTGAGCTAATACTCAGGTCAGGACGCTGATTTCACAACCTCTTTTTATTATTGAGAATCTGGTCGAGGAATAATCGTTTTTGCCATCCAAATATCCGGTTTGTCCCAACCATTTGCATTTGGTAAGACACCTACGATTTTATAACCTAATTTTTCATAGAACTCATACGGATGTTCACGAAGGTTCTGGATGGAAGCCACTTTATCAAACGTATGCTCATACAGGTCCGTTTGACTTAACGTTGTTCCATGGTCTAAATCATCCGTACCTAAATAAATCGTTATTCCTCCTCTGGAAGCTACTTCTTTTTCTAAGTAATTGACTAATCGAGTACCTATTTGGTTCTTTCGTCGAGAGCTTTCTACAACTAATGGATGCAATTCCCAACCTGTGATACCGTATTGAGGGATTGCACCAATAAATCCTACTAACTCATCTTGGTCTACCGCTGCTACCGCGATTCGTTCTGGATTCATCATTTCTTCTACTTCTTCTGCCGAGCTGTCTCCATATTCTTCCGGCCAAGTCAGTCTCAGTAAATCAGAAAGCTGGTCTTTCAATACTGGATTATTACGGTCAAATTCACTGATTATCATACGTCTTCCCCCTTGTTCTTGCTTATTCTAACAGTCCTTTTGAAAAAACGAAATGTTCTCGCTCAAATTCTTTAGCAGTCAATTATTTCTCTAGCAAACTAATCGGCTGCCCTGCTTATAAAGCAAAAAAAACTCCAGAAATACTATTTCTGCTAAGGTACACATATTCTATTGCAGTACGACCTCTAAAAAAAATGGAGGGATACCTTCACGGAGCATCTGTCAGTTATGGTGTACTGACCTTATTGATGATGGATCAGCAGTTCGATTTGTTTGATAAAATCTATGTGTTTATGAAAAAAACAACTTCCAGTATCGTTAACCGACATGAATCTCAATATCACGACCGATTTAGAAGCAATCTTAGATAAAGCCATGACCACAAATGATATCAAACACGTGCCTTATGAAATCTCCCGAGAAAAATTTAAACAGGCCATTCTTGACGTAGAAACTTATCATGCTACACAAGAAAGCCAGCAAGGATATAAGAAAATCAGTTAAATAATTGCTAAAACCCCCATCAAGCAGGCTGTCATCAAATTGACGACATTTCTTTGCTTGATGAGGGCTTTTCTTGTCAAAAAACGCTTTATAACTTTCGCTATAGAATCTTTTCACTTATTTAAGTTGGACAGTTCCTTAATTAATAAAACTGCTCCTTTTATGGTAATTGAAAAAACAAAGCAGGCTACGATTATTTGGCAGCTGTTTTTTTCATTTGCTTGCTTCGCAATTGTCCGCAAGCTGCATCAATATCTGTACCATGTTCTTTACGTATCACACAGTTTACGCCGTTTTTCTTCAATACATCATAAAATCTCAATACATCAGCTTTTGGACTGCGAGAATATTGATCATGTTCACTGACTGGATTATATGGAATCAAGTTGACATATGCTAACTTTTTCTTATCTTTTAATAGATCTGCTAATTGTTGCGCATGCTCTGGTCTATCATTTACTTGATTCAACATGATATATTCAAACGTGATTCGACGGTTTGTTTTCTCTAAATACTCATCCACAGCTTCCATCAATTTCTCAATTGGGAAACTTCGATTGATCCGCATAATCGATGTTCGCACCTCATTATTCGGCGCGTGCAAGGAAATAGCCAGATTTACTTGCAAGCCGTTATTAGCGAATTCCTTGATTTTGTGTGCTAAGCCACTAGTAGAAACTGTAATATGTCGCGCACCAATCGCCAATCCTTTGGCATCATTAATAATATGCAAAAAGTCCATTACATTGTCGTAATTATCAAATGGCTCACCGATTCCCATTACGACGACATGGGAAACACGTTCGCCAAAATTGCGCTCATCAAAATAATGTTGAACCATCATGATCTGCGCGACGATTTCTCCAGCGGTCAAATCACGGTTCTTTTTAAGCAACCCGCTTGCACAAAATGTACAGCCGATATTACATCCTACTTGTGTGGTCACGCAAACGGACAAGCCGTATTCTTGTCTCATTAGTACGGTCTCGATCATATTTTTATCAGGAAGTTCAAACAAATATTTTACTGTACCGTCCGAAGCTTCTTGGACGACCATTTGTTTCAGAGGATTGATGATAAAATGTGCCGATAATTTTTCTATCAATTGTTTTGATAGATTCGTCATTTCTGTGAAGTTACTTACACGTTTTTGATACAACCATTCCCAAACTTGGGCAGCTCGGAATTTTTTCTCACCGTTTTCTATAAACCAATTGATTAATTCTTCATTCGTCAAGCCATAGATGGATTGTTTTTCCAAAGTATTTTCCCTCTTTTTCTCAAAGTTTCGCTACATACTATACATGATTCGTTTAGTTAATGCAATACTTCACAAATAAATCGAATAGAACTTTCATCTCATAAAAATCAAAAAAGACAAAACATCGTACCGTATTAGAAAAGATGGGAAAAAAGCCATTTTTTCTCTTGGTATCATCATGTCTTGTCTTTTTTATATAGTTATTCGTTTTTCAACCGTTCATTGAACAAGTTTTACATATCATTATCTTCCGGCAGTGGTTCTGATGTTTCCTCTTGATCAATGAATACTTTCCGAGGCTTACTTCCTTCTGATGGGCCAACAACTCCATGAGCTTCCAGTTCATCTACGAGTCGAGCGGCTCGGTTGTAACCGATTCGAAATCTTCTTTGGAGAAGGGAGATACTTGCTGTTTGCATTTCAACAACAAGTGCTTTTGCTTCCTCAAACAGCTCATCTTGTGGCTGTTCTGGGGCACCTGCCGTTTCAACTTCATCTGTCGGCATCATTTTCTCTTCATAATGAGCTTCTTGCTGATCTGTAACAAATTGAACGATCCGCTCCACTTCATGGTCAGAGATGAACGCTCCTTGCACACGGATAGGTTTATTCTCACCCATTGGCAAGAACAGCATATCTCCTCGCCCTAAGAGCTTTTCTGCTCCATTAGAGTCGATGATCGTCCGAGAATCTGTACCACTTGATACAGCAAATGCCATTCTAGAAGGTACATTTGCTTTGATGATCCCTGTGATAACATCCACACTTGGACGTTGAGTAGCTAGGATCATGTGGATGCCCGCTGCCCGAGCCATTTGCGCTAAACGAATAATCGCATCTTCGACTTCGTTGCTAGCTACCATCATCAAGTCAGCTAATTCATCTACGATTACTACGATGAATGGTAAGGTTGGATGTTTCGTTCCGTTTTCTAAGTTTTTCTGCTGAACAAATTCATTGTAACCAGAAATATTTCTTACACCAGTTGCCGCAAATTTTTCATATCGTTCTTCCATTTCTTGTACTACTTTTTGTAAGGCTTGTGCCGCTTTTCTAGGGTTCGTTACGACCGGCGTCAACAGATGAGGTATCCCGTTGTACATATTTAATTCAACCATTTTCGGATCGATCATCATCAGTTTTACTTCATGGGGCTTAGCACGCATCAATATACTTGTAATGATCCCATTGATTGCTACTGACTTCCCACTACCAGTCGAACCAGCTACAAGTAAGTGAGGCATTTTCGAAAGATCAGCCGTTTGTACTCGTCCAGAAACATCACGTCCTAAGGGTACTTCCAGTAATTTATCTGGATGGTTTGGCTGAGCTTCGATGATTTCTCTAAAGGAAACCATACTGATCTTTCCATTTGGTACTTCAATACCAATCAGTGATTTACCTGGGATCGGCGCTTCCATCCGAACATCTTTCGCTGCTAAAGCAAGTGCGATATCATCTGTTAAGTTCACGATTTTACTTACTTTTACCCCTACAGCTGGTTGGACTTCGAATTTTGTGACGGATGGGCCTAAACTAGCTTTGACGACCTTAGCATCCACACCGAAACTTTGGAAAGTTTGTTCCAATACACCGATATTTTTTTCAATTTTTTTATACTCATCACTTTGATCCACAGTTGGTATAGAATCAAGCAAGTCAACTGTCGGCAATTCATAATCTTGATTTTCCTGTTCTGCTTCGATCTCAAATTCTAATGAGGTACCGTCATCCTCTGGCAACTCATTAGCATAACCTTCTGCTGTATTGGTCTGTTTTGGTGTATCTGGGACTGGTTTTTCTAGATTCGCAGGATGGATATTTTCTTGAAAACTGTCAATTGGAACAAAACTTAACTGCTCAGGTTCGGCATTTTCTTGTTCCTGCCATTCATCAGGAGTATTTTTCCTTTGCTGGTTCACAGCTTTTTTCTTCTCATATTCTACTGCTTCTTTTTCTGCTGCTTCTTGTGCCGCTAAGCGTCTCGCTTCTTTCGCTTCTGCACGCTGTTTCATTCTTTCTTCCTTTGCCGCTTGCTTTTGAGCTTGCTTGGCAGGATCACCTTCCAATAATTCCTGTACCCGTTCTCCAATTGATTGGATACCATTCAGCAGCTGATAGCCTTCCAAATTACTGAACAAGAATGCTCCACCCGCCAGTAATAGAATGGCTACTAAATAACTTCCAGGCTGTGCAATCAAGAAATAAGTGAAATGATAAAGAATTGCTCCAATCATCCCTCCGCCAACGTTATTATCTACTTGACTTTGTTTTATATCGCTAGCCAATAAGTCCCATGTCGTCCCCATGATATTTGGTTCCCCAGTATGGAGTTTGCCGAATAAATGGGCATGTAGCAATAATAAGATACCGAAATAAAAGAGTATACCGCCAAACCAGCGTCGGTTTTTGCCAATTGAAAACTCTGTATTCTTAATGACAATCCAAAATCCTAATACGGCTAATAAAAGACAGAGGATTTGGTAAGTATTTCCTGCAATGATCCGAAAGCCGTTTGCAATCAATATTCCTAAAAAACCTAATTTTAAAAAGCCGAATACAGCAAATAGAATCAAGGCAAATCCAACACCAATCGTCAGCATTTGTTCTTGCTGCTGTTTTTGCTTTTTCGTTTTTTTCGTCTTTTTCCTTTTCTTAGTAGGCCGTTTCTTTTGTGCCATTTATTATCCCTCATTTCATCAAGTTTCATTATACAAAAAAAAGCAAGGGAACTAAAGTTTTGTTTGAAAGAACTGACGCTTTCTTTCATTTTTCAGCTTATTTTACAGTTTTTCTTAATTTCTAAATGATTTTATCAAAAAAAGGCACGGCCATATCCAGCCGTACCTTCTTGTTTTAAGCATGAGAACTAAAGGTTCTCTCCATTTTCTTCAATCAGTTTTTGGTACCAGTAATAACTGTCTTTCTTATATCGTTCCAAAGATCCTTCTTGTGTTTCATCTTGATCGACATATACAAATCCATATCGCTTTTGATAACCGTTCAGCCAACTCAGCAAATCTGTATAAGACCATGTACAATAGCCTAATACTTCTGCGCCATCCGAAATTGCTTCTTTGATTGCTTTGACATGGCTTTGTAAGTAATGGATTCGATAGTCGTCATGGATTTGTTTGTCTTCTGTCAACTTGTCATATTCTCCTAAGCCATTTTCCGTGATCAGTACCGGCATGCGGTAACGGCTTGTGATACGACGCAATCCGATCCTTAAGCCTTCTGGGTCGATCTCCCAGTCCCAATTTGTTCGTTCGACAAATGGATTCTCAACTTTTTTATACATTCCAGGAACCCCTGTTTCTTCTGATGAACCTTTTTTCCCAGTCGTATTCATTTTTCCTGCTCCAACCCCATCTAATGGATTGAATGCATTCGTCGCTGTTTGATAGTAATTGATCCCAAGGAAATCTGGCTTGGCTGATTCTAGCAATTCTGCATCGCCCGTTACAATCGTTGGCGCCCATCCTTTTTCTTCTAAGAATCTCATAGCAGCAATAGGATATTTACCCCACATGTAGACATCCATCCAATAATTGGCCATCAGATCTTCTGCATTTTCGGCTGCCAGAACATTTTCAGGATTACTGTCGATTGGATAATTTGGCGTATACGCAAAGCTTGGTCCGATTTTTCCAGGCATTTCTAACTCATGGAATTTGTTGATGACAGATGCATTTGCTAGATTTGCGATATGGTTGACTTCATACATTCGTTTTGGATCCGTCACGCCTGGCGGATGTGCTGCTAATAAATAGCCTAATGAAGTAAAGATATTTTGTTCATTCAAACTAATCCAGTAATGGACTTTCCCGCGGAATGCCTCAAATAATGTTTCTGCATAATTAGTGAAATCTTCAATGATTTGACGTGATTCCCAACCATTATATTCATCTTGCAATGCTTGTGGAAGATCCCAATGATACAAAGTCAACATAGGCTCGATACCGTTTTCGATCAATTCGTCGATCAATCTCTCATAAAAAGTGAGCCCTGCTTGATTGACTTCTCCTCGTCCATTAGGAAAAATCCGTGTCCAAGCTACAGAGAAGCGGTAAGCTTTCAGACCTTGTTCTTTCATTAAAGCAATATCTTCTTTATAACGATGATAGTGGTCTACTGCCAGATCACCGTTTGTTCCTTTAAATGTCTTTCCTGGAATCCGAACAAATCGATCCCAGACTGATTCGCCTTTCCCATCTTCTTGCCAAGCTCCTTCTACTTGATACGCTGCAGATGCAGAGCCCCACAGAAAATCTTTTGGAAATGAGGTAAGTTCTTTGTATTCCATTCATCTCTTCCTTTCCTATAACCTTCAATCGTTCCTCTTTTAGAATAACACGAAACCCCTTCCACAACAAAATAAAATTATGTAAAGGAAGTTGTGAAAGAAGTGGTCAGCTTCAAGAAATAAGAAGGAATTTACGAAAATTGCTTCTCAAATTTTTGTGAAATTTCGGCTTATTTTTCGAAGAAGGTACTTCTGGAACACCGTGTATAAGAGGTTGTGAAATCAGCGCTTTGTCCTGAGTATTAGAGAAACAAACGGAAAAATAGTTCCTCATATTTTGCCGTTTGTTGAGCTAATGCCGAGGGTCAGCTGATTGAACACCGTTTAAGAAAAAGGTTGTGAAAAAGTCGCTTAGTTTCGAGTATTAAGAAAAATTTTGTGGAAATGGCTTTCTACATTTTTGCATAAATTTGGCTTAATACCGAGAAACTGGCTTTTGAACACCGTTTAAGGAAGAGGTTGTGAAATCAGCGCTTTGTCCTGAGTATTAGAGAAACAAACGGAAAAATAGTTCCTCATATTTTGCCGTTTGTTGAGCTAATACCGAGGGTCAGCTGATTGAACACCGTTTAAGAAAGAGGTTGTGAAAAAGTCGCTTAGTTTCGAGTATTAAGAAAAATTTTGTGGAAATGGCTTTCTACATTTTTGCATAAATTGGACTTAATACCGAGAAACTGGCTTTTGAACACCGTTTAAGGAAGAGGTTGTGAGCCTGCCGTTCAGCTCCGAGTCACAAGGAGCAATTTCAAAAAACAGTTTCTCATGTTTGTTGAATATCGTGACTTGTGACCGAAGAGTTGGCAGGAGAACACTGTTTATTCGGAAAAAGGGACTGGGACACGTCTTTTGTCACAGTCCCCTATTTGTTAATTTCTCGGCGTGACATCTTCACCAAACCATTTATTGGAGATTTTTTGGAATTCCCCTGTTTTTTCTAATCGATCAAATGCTTCATTTATTTTCTTCACTAACGTATCATCTGACTTACGCACACCAACCGCAAAATCCTCACTTTCGTAAGAGCCTTTTGTCATGTTGAAGTCTTCTAGTTCGTTTCTTTGTTTCAAATAATAGTCCGCATATACTTTATCCATCAGCAAACCATCAATCCGTCCGCTTTTCAGATCAATCAGTGCTTCATTAAAACTATCGTACAAAACAGCATCTTGGTTTTTGACTCTCTCTTTTAACACTTCTGGTTGTTTCGTAAATACATCATAACCAGATGACCCATTTTGCGCACCTAATCTCTTATTTTTCATTTGCTCAAAGCTTGTGATTCCTGATTCTTTAGGTGTGATCAGCACTTGATCATTTTCCATATAAGGTTTTGTAAACTGCACTTTCTTTTCTCTTGCCGGTGTCTTGGAATAGCCATTCCAGATCAAGTCGATTGTTCCATTGTTCAGTTCAAATTCCTTCATCGACCAGTCAATAGGCTGAAAGTCTACCGTAATCCCATATTGTTCAAAGACTGCTTTGGCTAAATCAATATCGAATCCTGTAAGCTTCCCATCTTTATCTCTAAATCCCATAGGAACAAATGTATCGTCCAAACCTATAACGATTTTTTTCTCTTCGTTGATAGCCGCCCAATTATCTGCTGAAGCCTTTTTATTCGAACAGCCTGCAAAAAGAAGAAGACCTACGAGCAAAGCGAATAGAAAACTGATTTTTTTCATCTCTATCTTCTTCCTTTCTTAATGAATTGGGGAAACTTTTAATAGTTGATCACCGACATTTTCTGCAAATACGAGATCATGGGTGACAATGATTTGGGTTACCCCGTCTTCTTTCAATGATAGGATCAAACGCTCGACTTGCTGACGCAACTCAGGGTCTAAAGCACTCGTTGGTTCATCATAAGCCAATACCCGTGGATTCATGGCCAATGCTCTAGCAATCGCTACCCGTTGTTTTTGTCCGCCAGAAAGCTGATAAGGATAGTTATTCAATAAATCGCTAATCCCTAATGAAGCCGCTAATTCTTCTGCTTTTTTGGTGTATTCTTCTTTTGTCTGTTTCAATACCATTTTCGGTGCTAAGGTAATGTTTTCAAAAATATTCAGATGTGGAAATAGCTGGAAGTCTTGGAATACGACTCCTACAACTTGTTCTTTCATTTTAAGTTCGAATGGATTGAACGGTACACCGTCTAAATAAAATTCTCCGCTGTCAGAGCTTTCTAAGCCAGCCAAGATACGTAAAAGTGTGGTTTTACCGCCACCGGAAGGACCTACGATAGCTAATGTTTTCCCATCTGGAATGATTAGATCCAAATCTTTGATTATTTCTTTTTCACCAAATGCTTTGTTCACTTTCTTCAATTCAATCATACTTCTTCCTCCTATCAGTTAGCGGTAATAATTTAATTTTCCTTCAACTTGTTTCATTACGATTGTTAGAATACCAGTCAATGTAAGATAGATGATTGCCACTCCTAGCAAAGGCAGTAAAGTCGCGTCGCGTTCCATCGCGATTTTCCCGGCACGCATTACATCACCCAAACCTAATATATAGATCAAGGAAGAATCTTTGACCAAGTTGATAACTTCATTACCTACAGAAGGTAAAACAATCTTTGTCACTTGCGGGATGACGATTTTCGTTACCGTTTGGAAGGGACTTAATTGCAAAACTTGCGCTGCTTCATATTGACCTTGAGGAATCGATTGTATCCCTCCACGGAAGATCTCTGCAAAATAAGCGGCATAGTTCAAGATAAAAGCAATGAGCGCTGCTTCGAATCGATCAAAAACGATCCCAATCGTCGGCAAACCATAAAAAACAAAAATCAGCTGTAACAATAGTGGCGTTCCCCGCATGATCCATACATATGTTTGAAGAAAGTAGCGTAGCGGCTTAAAATGCAAGGACAATCCTAGTGCTAAAATAATCCCTAATGGCAACGAGCCAATCAAGGTAAATAAAAATAATTTCAATGTTGTGAGTGCTCCTACTAATAATTGCGGCATAACTTCAATTAAATACTCCATCTTCTTTTCCTCCTTTAAAATAAAAAAATCCTCTTGGCAAATGCCAAGAGGACGTATTATACGTGGTTCCACCTCTGTTTATTTTTTCCTTGCAGAAAAAACCTCACACAGTCGTTGCAAATCAGATGAAAACAAAACGTCCTTTGATCCGAAGATCAAAGGACGTTAATCACGTGGTTCCACCTTTTTTTACCGGCTCCTCACGGAAAAGCCAGCCTTACCTGGTCATCTAGCAACGACCGCAGCTGTAACGGGCTCCCCGGATTTTCCTACTATACGCTTCAGAAAATCGACTCCAAGATGTGTTTCACGGTTAACTGTTGTCTCTTTCCACCAACCAGAGACTCTCTAAAAACACCTAACTGCTACTCTTCTTTTCGATGTCATTTGTTTTAACTTTACGTGTAATTTACATGATTATTTTTCATTTGTCAACTCTTGTCAACTCTTTTTTATGATACACTAATAAAAAAAGGAGGGTGATGCGCGATGAATCGTGCAACCGAACAAGAAGCTTATGAACTACTAAGAAAACTAGGTATCTCTTTTCAAAAAGTTGATCATCCTGCGATTACGTCAGTCAAAAATATCCCTTTTTCCCTACCTGGTCCGCAAGTAAAAAATCTATTATTGAAATCAAGAAAAGGAAAAAAAATCTATCTTGTCATCTTGCCTGATGAAAAGCATGCCGATTTAAAACAACTAGCTGAACAATTAAAAGAAAAGCGCTTATCTTTTGTTTCTGAAGAACAGCTTCCTGACCTTCTAGGAATTCCAGCAGGTACAGTGACTCCATTAGCATTGATGCACGACACAGAGAAAAAAATCCAAGTCGTGATCGATTCTGCTATTGATCGTCAAGATACCGTAGGCTTTCATCCAAATATCAATACCACTACGTTGATCATGGATTTTTCCGACTTTGAAAAGATACTTGTTTACTTAGAACATCTGCCAGTTTATGAAAATTTGTAATGATAGAGTAGTTTTCTTAATTCCCAATTCAAGCGTCTTTTTCTTTATTTAGCACAAAATATATCAGAAATTCTTTTAGCCAATCAAACAATGTAACAACTAGTATGAACGCTGAAAACTAGAGTATTCTTCCATAGTTAGCCAAATCCATATTTAATGATTCTACGAAAAGAGGCTGGGACAGAAGCGTTTAACTCCAAGAGATAAGAAGAAATTCACGAAAATTGCTTTTCAAATTTTGTGAATTTCAGCTTATTTCCGAAGGAGTGGCTTCTGCTTCCGCCGTTTATACGTGTTTAGAGCGTGAGACAAAAGTGTTCTTTACTATTGTCCCATGCTCTTTTTGATTATAAAGCGGAATTTTATCCTTTTGCTTTCAGTCATATTTAACAAAAAATATTATATTCTGAATAACAAAAATTATTCTATCTAAACTTTTTTATATTTTTGTAAGAATATCCCTGTACAGATAGTTACTATCAATAAACCAATGATTACAGCAAAACTAGATTTTTTACTACTTGTTTTAGGAAGAATGTTTTTTGATTTATTTGTTATCTGTTTAGGTACAGCTCTCTTACTAATATAATTGGTTCTTTGTTCGCTAGATTCTCCTGTATGAGCAAATATTTGCAATTTTTGAGAGAATAGATTTCTAATTTTCTCTCTCTCTGTCTTCTCTGGAAAATTTTTCCACGGTGTTATATGGCTACCTGGTATAGATATATTTGTTTTGCCCGGTGTATAACTGTTTTTGATGTTATACCCGTCAATTGTCGTACTGTATTCTGGTACGTTGTCTTCCGTTACAGTATAGATGATTTCTTGCCCGTCTTTGTATTTTGGCAGATTTGTGAAACGATAGTGCCAATCATCTTTTTCACTTACTTCTTTATGTTGGATTGGTTGACCGTCGGCTAATAGATTCACTGTGATCGTTGTCGGTCGTTTACCGTCTTGATTCTCATTGTCTTCCCATGTTTTTTGTCCTGAGACCGAAATGACTTCTCTATTCTCATTTGTAACGACTAGCCCGTTTTCAATTTTTTGATAACCTGAAGGGACGTAATCATTTCCGTTTTGGTCTACTTCTTGCACTTTAAACGTATATTCGTTTCCACTATCATCATACTGTTGGATATCTTCCCAAGTCACTGAAGTTATTCCATTATCTAATCGCTTTGTTTCTGCATCAGGAACTGGTTCCCAATTGTTTGTACTTTCTCTGAATAATTTAAAATAAATACTTGGTCTGGGAGTGGTTCCACCGTTCCAAATTTTAGTTGCTGTGATGTTCGTAACCTTTTTCTTGTTATAAATAGGTAAACTGACTCCCTCTGTATCATTTTCATTTATGGAGAATTTGAGTTCATTTGAACTTAGTGGATCAAAATCAATCCAATTGGGTGCTTCTTTTTCTTTTACAACATAATCTCCTACTTGCAGACCTTTGATACTAACTTCTCCCTGTTCATTCGAAGTCAACAGGATACTAGACTGTCCTTGAATAGGCTGTTCATCTGCTCGTCTTAATTCGAAAGTCACATTTGGGATACCAATCTCTGTGCCATTGATATATTTGAAAATCTTCAATTCGCCTCTAACTGTACCGTTGACTCCACCAGAAGCTGAAATATTTTTAACCGTATGATTGAAACCTTCTCCATCAACAGCAGGTTTATTAACTTCTTTAAACCAAGCTTTCGAATGATTCTCAAAACTTGTTTGTTCTGGGGTTTCTATAATCGTCTTATAACTCACCATTATTTTCCTAAGATTGACAAAGTTTTTTGGTATAGTTATTTCAATGTAATTATCATTTACTGAAAAATCAAATGTAGCACCGGGGAAATCTTGTAAAAATTGTTGGATTCCCTCTTCTCCTCTGTAAACTTTCTGTTCACCTAAGTGTATTTGATTAATTTCAAACGTACTTGGATCTAATCTTTGTCCACTTTGGATTTCATCACTGATTTTAACTGGTTGTTCAACGTAAGTGCCGTCATTGTTAATATTCAAAAACCATCGAATGTGCTCAGTATCTTCAGGAAGCATGTCTCCTGTTTTATAATAAAAAACGCTAGAAGAAGAACCAGAAGCTGGCTTTGTCACATTTACAGTAGCCGTTTTGTCACCACTCATCACGGTGAATGGCCCCGTATTTTCTTCACCAGTATCGGTTACGTTTCTGGCCTGGATCTCAAATTGCCCCCACCCTTCTACTGAGTCTATGTTTTTAATATTTTCATTAAATACAACCTGTGCAGAATCTTTTCTGACCGTTAAAGTTCCAACATTTTTATTTTCAATCATTAATGGGATTTCTTTCTGGAATCCTTCACCGCGAATATTTCCTTCACTTGGCCAATTGATCCAAAGATAATCACCTGGCTGGATATCTTGTTTTTTTTCGTCAAACGAGAATTTTACTTTTATGTTTCCTCCATCTGTAATATTCGTTGGGTCCACGGTCAACGAAGTGACGTTACTGCTGATATCTCTGCCTGCATCCGCATAGACATGAACAGGAATCAGTGATGTTATATTAGTAATAATAAATAACATTGATAAAATAATATTTCTACACTTTTTCATTTTTTCTATCTCCCCTATTCTAACTAAAAATAAAACCTACCATATCATCTCTCGAAAATCCTTTCTTCAATTCCTCCCCTACTCATTTCCAATCTTTTAACTAAAAAATTGATAGGTATTTTACAAATATTTATAAAAAATAAATATGCCAAAAAACTGTTTTTACAAGGTTTTTCCTAATGTAAATTATTTTTTCGCATATATTCATTTTATTTTACTTATTGCTTTCATTTTTTCAATCTATATTTCCAATTTTTAACTTACAAAAATGGAACGTGCATAAATAACTATAGTTGCATAAAATATTCTTTTAATTAGCATTATTATTTTATAACAGCTGTTTTTATATTAAATAAAGAATAAAACACAATATAAAAAATACAGACTTTGTTCAAATAAACGAACCTAGCCTGTATTCTGTGATTGACGCTACTTTTTAATTCATTGAGATGAATAATCCATTTTTATAAATGCCCAAAAGTAATCGATGCCGAAGCCATTCCTCGACCTAATTCTTTTTCAAATTTTCCTATTGTTGATATCTCCATATAAAACGGTGAGACTGCTTTAGACAATTCTCCCTTGATTGCTAACGGACGTAAACTACGTTCCAAATTATTCATGACTTTAGGATAATACTGACCTTTTTCTAAGCCTGTTTTTGCTTCTATCAGAAGTATACGTTCCTTTTCATTGATCTCTGGATTTAAAACGAGATCATATAATTTTAGTACCATGTTTTCTATTTCTTCACTTTTAGACATCACGATTTCCTCCCAGAAATATATTTCTCCCCACTACATTCTATACACAAAGTATACGCCATTTTTAGTGGTTTTTAAATCACACAGACATAAAGAAAAAAGACAGATACCCAACCAGGGTATCTGTCTTTTGCTTTATGCCAGCTATAGGGATCGAACCTACGACCTACGCGTTACGAGTGCGTTGCTCTACCAACTGAGCTAAGCTGGCCTTATCCAAAAGAAATTATATACTCTATTTGGCTGATTGTAAAGAGTTCGATGGAAAATTAGTTTAATTTCATGATATTTTTCATAAAACGTGGTATAATTGATGTGAAAGGCAGGTTTTATGAAAATGGCAACTTTTGGAAAATTTGATACAACTATCGTACCATCGGAAATTGGTGAAAAATTCAAGATCAATACTCACGTAATGTTCACGATTCACGGCAAGCCGCAAACTGGAACGATTTCAAAACAATTGAAAAATTCCGCTGTTGTTGAGATTGATGAAACTGCAGAAAATGCGAACTTGATGACGCAAAGCAAAGGTGTAGTAATCGTTAACTACAAAGAACTTAAAAAGATTTGAATTTGACCATCTCTGCATTTTTGGGATGGTTTTTTTATATACAAACGAAAGCTGTGAAAAAGCTGCTCTGCCTCAAACATTAAAAATGACCAAAAAAGGATGTGACAAAAGTTGTGTCACATCCTTTTTCATTTTACTTATTTTGTACCAAACAAACGGTCACCCGCATCCCCTAGTCCAGGAACGATATAACCATGTTCATTCAATTTTTCATCTAGAGAAGCTGTATAGATATCAATATCAGGATGCGCTTCTTGCAAAGCTTTTACTCCCTCAGGTGCTGCTACCAAACAAACAAATTTGATGTTCGACGCGCCACGTTCTTTCAATGCATCGATTGCCATGATTGCTGATCCACCTGTTGCCAACATTGGATCTACTACGAACAACTGACGTGCATCAATGTCTTCTGGAAGTTTGACGAAATATTCATGTGGCTCAAACGTTTCTTCATCTCGATAAAGACCGATATGGCCCACTTTAGCAGCTGGAATCAATTCCAAGATACCATCAACCATTCCGATACCTGCACGCAAGATTGGAATAATCGCTACTTTTTTACCGGACAACGTTTTTTGTGTTGTTTCAGTGATCGGTGTTTCGATCACGATGTCTTCCAACGGCATATCCCGTGATACTTCATATGCCATCAACATAGCGATTTCATCGACTACTTCACGAAAAACCTTTGTTCCGCAGTTTTTGTCCCGAATAATAGTTAGTTTGTGTTGAATCAATGGATGATCGATCACTTGAAATTTGCCCATTTTTTTTAAGCTCTCCTTTGTTCTGTCGTTTCTTTTTAATTGTAAAACAAAATCAAGTGATTGACTAGTCAAACTCGCCATTTTTCCTAAGAAAATCCTTTTTTGAAAAGAAGTTTTCCTGCTGACAAGCAAAGCTTATTCTTTTTCCATGATCCAAGAAGTAGATAATGCCATTGCTGCACGCGTTGCCTTTGTCTGATCCATAGCATTTACCATGACGAAATCATGGATGATTCCTTGGAAGCGTACTTGTGTAACAGGAACCCCTGCATCACGAAGTTTGCGTGCATAAGCCTCGCCTTCCTCTCTTAATACATCCGCTTCTCCTGTCAAAATCATTGCCGGAGGTAGATCTTTTAGTTCATTCAGTTCTGCTCTCAAAGGCGAAGCTGTGATCTCAGCACGCTCTTCCTCATTCGTCGTGTATTGATCCCAAAACCATCTCATTCCTTCTCTTGTCAAAAAATAGTTTTCTCCGAATTCATGATAGGAATCTGTATCAAAATCAGCGTTGGTAACTGGATAATACAGCAATTGTTTAGATATTGGGAGCCCTTTTCGTTCTTTTGTTAAGATCGTCATGACTGTAGCCATGTTACCACCAACTGAATCTCCTGCAACGATTAGATTCTCGAGATCCAGATTTTTTGACTTGGCTAATTTATTCAGCTGTTGCAACACAGCATAATTTTGTTCAATTGCTATTGGATATTTCGCTTCAGGTGATCGACTATATTCTGGAAAGACAACGACAGAATTCGTGCGGACCGAAAGTTCTCTGATCAATTTATCATGGGTTTGAGTACTGCCAAAGACCCAACCAGCTCCATGGATATAAAAAATAACTGGTAATTTATCTATATTTCCTTCCGGTCGTACAAAACGAATATTGATTTTTCCCCATTCGCCAGTATCTACCATCAAGTCTTCAATATCAACGGAATATTTGTTCACAGGTGATTCTTGTACTTCTTCCAGTAATGCTCTTCCTTCTTCCGGTGCTAGTTCATAGATTCGCGTATGAGGTGCATTTGCATCACTGAATGCTATGGCTTCCTTTTCTAACGAGATACGATCAGTCATGACTTTTCCTCCCTGAGATTTAATGTGAAGACTAAAATTACACCTCATATACTAGAGAGCATCATCAATATTGTCAAAGAATCCGTTTTCCATAAAAAAATAAAATAGAAAAAAACAGAAAAGTCCGGTATTGAACTTTTCTGTATTATTGTATTATATGGAATTTAAATTTTTATTTTTTATGCAATGGAAATTTTTCAGTTAATTCGCGTACACCTGTTTTGACTTCGTCTAATTGAGCATTGTCGCCTTTTGCTTGTAATGCTTTAACAACTAATTCAGCCACTTTTACAGCATCTTCTTCTTTAAGCCCGCGAGTAGTGATTGCTGGTGTACCGATTCGGATGCCGCTTGTTTTGAATGGACTTAGCGTTTCAAAAGGAATCGAGTTTTTATTTACCGTGATATTCACACTGTCCAAAATACTCTCTGCTTCTTTTCCATTTATACCTAACTCACGAACATCGATCAGCATCAGATGATTATCTGTCGCTCCTGAAATGACTCTTGTTCCGATTGCTTGATTGAATACTTTGACCATTGCTTTTGCATTGGCAATGATTTGTTCACTATATTCTTTAAATGCAGGATCTAGTGCTTCTTTGAATGCCGCTGCCTTCCCAGCAATCACATGCTCTAGAGGTCCGCCTTGAATACCAGGGAAGACCGCACTATTGATTTTTTTCGCTAATGTTTCATCGTTTGTCAAAATCATGCCGCCTCGAGGTCCGCGCAATGTTTTGTGAGTGGTAGTCGTTGTGATATCTGCATAAGGAACTGGATTAGGATGAAGTCCTGCTGCTACTAATCCTGCGATATGTGCCATATCTACCATCAGTTTTGCGCCTACTTCATCTGCGATTTCTCTGAATTTCGCAAAGTCGATCGTTCGTCCGTAAGCACTGGCACCTGCTACAATCAATTTTGGTTGATGTTTTCTAGCTAAAATACGTACCACATTATAATCAATAACTTCTGTTGTCGGATCAACACCGTAAGCAACAAAGTGATAGGTTTTGCCACTGAAGTTGACTGGTGATCCATGTGTTAGATGTCCGCCTGCGGAAAGATCCATTCCTAAGATCGTGTCCCCTGGTTCTACCAAAGCGAGATAAGCAGCCGTGTTGGCTTGAGAGCCGGAGTGAGGTTGGACGTTCGCAAATTTCGCTCCGAATAATTCTTTTGCACGGTCAATCGCTAAATTTTCAACGATGTCGACAAATTCACATCCTCCATAATAGCGATGCCCTGGATAACCTTCTGCGTATTTATTTGTCAAAATACTTCCTTGCGCAGCCATCACTGCTTCGGAGACAAAGTTTTCAGAGGCAATCAGCTCCAAATTATGTTCTTGTCTTTCTTCTTCTTTGGCGATCGCAGCCCAAAGATCAGGGTCAAACGTTTTGTAATCTACCACAAACAACAGCTCCTTTTTATTTTCCTACAATTTTATTTTTCCCATCAAAAACAAATTGCCAAATATTCGTATCTCTTCTATTTACACTTCGTTTTTCGTTCACTGATAGAAGATTTACTTGATAGCATTGTATCATACTAAAAGAATGCGGCAATAACCAATTGATCATTTTTCAAAATAATTTTGTCCAGCTGCTTTTTTCAAGCGATTCATATAAGCATTCCCCAATCCAGTTTCTGGATATACTTGTACAAAAATCAAATCTAACCCAAGTGTTGGTTCATCTAATCCTCTTAGACCTGCAAACAATCCTTTAGCCGCCGCTTCTACTGAGTTGTCGTTATACATATAAACAGCTGCAGTATCTGTCCGCACTTGATCCGAAATTTCGGGGCTTGCTATGACACCTACACGGATCTTCTTATTTTTTGCCCATTGAACTGCAGTTGACCAATCGCCCTCTCTGACCATCAGAACACGTGTATCGGGTGAGTAGTGCTTGTATTTCATCCCAGGCGCTTTTGGTGTTTCATTTTCTTTTACAAGATGCTGATCAATAGCAACAGGAGATTCGATGACTGCTTCGATTTGTTCTTTCGTTACTGCACCTGGTCGTAAGATCATAGGCATGGCTGTTGGATCACTTAAATCAAGAACAGTGGATTCTACTCCAATTCGCGTAGCTCCATCATCAATGATCCCGGTAATTTTTCCTTGTAGATCATGGAATACATGATCTGCAGTTGTCGGACTTGGTTTTCCCGACGTATTTGCACTTGGACCGACAAGCGGAACCCCTGAAAGTTCGATTACTTCTAGTGTTTTTTTGTTATCCGGCATACGAAATGCAGCTGTGGATAATCCTCCTGTTACAACTGAGGGCAAGGTATCTTTTTTGATTTTAAATATCAAAGTTAGTGGTCCAGGCCAGAAGTTCTTCACAATCTTCTCTGTTTCTGGATGAAAGTTGTCCACATACTCTTTTACTTGTTCAAAAGAGGCGACATGGACGATCAATGGATTGTCTTGAGGTCTTCCTTTTACAGAAAACACTTTCTTGACAGTATTTGGCAATAGAGCATTGGCGCCCAATCCATACACTGTTTCAGTAGGAAAAGCAACAAGTTCTCCTGCTTTCAGTGCTTTGGCTGCCTCTTTTAATTCAGTTTCATCATAACGTTTCGTTTCCACAGTTTATCCACAACCCCTTTTTCATACGTTCTTGTTTTATCCAACTTTATCCTCAAGTTTTCCACTGACTGTGGATCATTCGTTTGTCAATAGTGGATAAACTTGTTGATAAGCCAAAAAGTCGTTTACATCCTTGTCAAATTAGTGTTTTTTTATAATAAAAAAACAAATAAAAATTTTTTCATCCACAGCTTCAACTGTAGACTTGGATCATTCGTTCATTACCAAAAAGATCCTTTTTTATCGCCACTTTTTTATCTGGAAATGCTTGCTGGAATATTTTTTTTACTGCTTCACCTTGGCGAAATCCGATTTCTAAAAAAATCTTTCCATTTGGTTTTAGTACGCTTGGTGCTTCAACTGCTATTTTTTCATAAACAGCTAATCCATCGTTCTCCGCAAAAAGGGCCATCTTAGGTTCGAATGACCGGACACTTTCATCCATCAGTTCCCATTCATTCCGACTGATGTACGGCGGATTAGAAATAATCACATCAAATCGCCGATCCTGTACTGGTTCCAATGTATTCCCATGGTAAAAACTGATTTTCGTTCCTTCGTGCTGAGCATTTTCTTTCGCGACTTCTAATGCTTCTTCAGAAAGATCTACGGCAGATACATGCCAATTTTTTCTTGCTGCTTTCAAACTAATAGCAATCGCCCCAGTCCCTGTCCCGATATCTATCACTTCCAATGGTACATCAGGCGTCTCGTCTAAACACCACTCCACTAACTCTTCTGTTTCTGGTCGAGGAATCAGTGTTGCTTCGGTTACCTTCAACCGATGATCATAAAAATCTGCATATCCTAGCAAATACTGAGGCGGATGATCTGCAAGCAGAAGTCGCAGATCTGTTTCGATCAACTGTTGTTCTTCTTCTGAAATCTCTTCGTTCATATGAAGGAGCCAATCAAGTTTTTTCCATTGTTTTCGTTCCAAAAATAAAAATTGGATACTGTATGCTTCTTTTCCATGATCCTCTAAAAAAGAAGAAGCCCGTGACAGGACTTCTCGATAGGTCATTTTACCCATTTTGCATAGCTTCCAGTTTTGATGTTTGATCATACATGATCAATGCATCAACGATTTCATCCAATTTCCCTGCTAAAATCTGATCTAATTTTTGGATAGTTAATCCGATACGGTGATCAGTCACGCGATTTTGTGGGAAATTATACGTCCGAATCCGTTCTGAACGATCCCCAGTTCCGACTGCTGATTTTCGATTGGCATCATATTCACTTTGTGCTTCTTGTTGGATCTTATCATACACACGAGCACGCAAGATCTTCATTGCTTTTTCACGGTTCTTGATCTGAGAACGTTCATCCTGCATAGCAACGACGATCCCTGTTGGTAAGTGAGTCAAACGTACCGCAGATGCTGTTTTATTGACGTGCTGTCCGCCAGCACCTGAAGCATGATAGATATCTGTGCGGATATCTTTGTCTTCGATATCGATCTCTACTTCTTCAGCTTCTGGCATCACGACAACTGTCGCTGTGGAAGTATGGATACGCCCTTGCGATTCAGTTGAAGGAACACGTTGGACACGATGTGCACCACTTTCATATTTTAATTTCGAATAAACATTCTCTCCGGTAATCATCATAATCACTTCTTTGTATCCACCGATCCCGGTAACATTTGCTTCCATCACTTCTGTTTTCCAACCTTGTGCTTCAGCATACTTTTGGTACATATTGAAAAGATCACCCGCGAATAAGGCTGCTTCGTCTCCACCTGCTGCTCCGCGGATTTCCATGATGATATTTTTATCGTCATTTGGATCTTTTGGTAAAAGCAAGATCTTGATTTTTTCTTCTAAGACTTCTTTTTCTTTTTTTAACTCAGATAATTCTTCTTTTGCTAGTTCAGCCATTTCATCATCCAGTTTTTCACCAAGCAGTTCTTCTGTATCGGTGATCCCTTGTACTACTTCTTTATAACGACGATAAACTTCGACTGTTTCGCGCGTGTTTGCTTCTTCTTTTGAAAGCTGCATAAAGCGCTTTGTATCAGAAATCACTTCTGGGTCACTTAAAAGTTCTCCAAGCTCTTCATAACGGTCTTCAATTGATTGTAATTGATCGTACATGCTTATTCTCCTTCTGTAATCATTGATGGATGAAAGTAATGTTTTCGACAAACGGGGTAATAAGCTTCATTTCCGCCAATTTGCACTTGATCGCCTTCATAAACAGGTTTCCCATCAATATAATGTAAATTCATGATTGCTTTTTTGTGGCAGAACCAACAGATCGTTTTCATTTCTTCAATCTTGTCTGCGTAAAGCAATAAATATTTTGATCCTTCAAATAACTCGTTTCGAAAATCATTTTTCAAACCAAACGCCATAACCGGAATATCCAATTCATCCACGATTCTCGTAAAAGCAATGACATGTTTCTTTTTTAAGAACTGCGCTTCATCGATCAGCACACAATAGGGTTTGCTTTCCATGTTCTGAATCACGTCAAATACGTCTGTTTCTTCAAATATCGGCATTGCTTCACGTTTCAGTCCGATTCGGCTTGAAACAACGCCTAAACCATCTCTCGTATCAATACCGCTTGTCATCAAGACAACTGGTTTATTTTGTTCTTCATAATTATGTGCGACTTTTAGGATCTCGATTGTCTTGCCGCTATTCATTGCGCCATACTTAAAAAATAGTTGTGCCATGCTCTTTTCACCTTCCAGTTTGTTCCTATGGTATTATACTTGATTTTCAACATTTTTTACAGTGAGAATTTTCATCAAGCACAGATTATCGTTCAAATCCCTTGCTTACTTTTGTTCCAATTTTTTGACAAGAACTAAATAAGGCGATCCATTTATCTTATCTTTCTAGAAAAATTTCTGTCCTTGAAAATTCTTAGGATTTATAAAAATAAGTACATCTGCTAAATACTTTCTTTTTGAATTGAGTATAGCATGTTTTCTTTCTTTTCACGTGCTATAATAAGTTAAAATTCCAAAGTTTTATGTAAGGAGCTATTTGATGACAAAAAATATTTTTGATTCCATCGCTAATCATTATGATTCCCCTGACCGTCAAGCATTAGCCAAGATTATTCGCGAAGAACTAACAACTTATCTACCGCGCGACAGCCACCAAAAAGTCCTGCTGGATTACGGAGGCGGAACTGGGCTTGTGAGTTTACCGCTTGCGGAAAGATTCAAAGAACTGATCATTGCCGATGCTTCAGAAACTATGTTGAAAATGGTAGAAGAAAAGATCCAAGCAGCAGATCTGAAAAATGTCCGAACGATCCACGCTGATGCTTCTGTCGAATTTCCTGCTATCCAAGCAGATGTGATCCTTCTATCACTCGTACTTTTGCACATTCCTGATACGAAGACTATTCTCATGAAACTTTTCGAACTTTTAGCTCCTGGCGGTCAACTGATTATTGTAGATTTTGACAAGAATGAACAAATCAGTCATCCGAAAGTCCATAATGGCTTTATCCAAGAAGAATTGAACGATCGATTGAAAAAAACTGGCTTTGTCTCTACTGCTAGTCATACTTTTCATCGTGGAGAAAAGCTATTTATGAACAAAAACGCTTCGCTTTTCCTATCCATCAGCCAAAAAGCTTAAAAAGAAGCTGTGACAAAAATATGTCACAGCTTCTTTTTTCGTTTAAACGGTGTTCCAAAAGCAGTTTCTTATTTCTTGAAGCTGACCACTTCTGTCACAACCTCTTCTTTTTATTTTTTCATCAAATGATTTTGATTTCGGAAAGAGGCCAGTAGCGGAAAACAACTTTGCCTTGGATCATATCTTTGTCGACTAACCCAAACATTCGGCTGTCTTTTGAAATCAAACGGTTATCACCCAGAACAAGATACTTTCCTTTTGGCACAGTATATTCAAAATCGCTCGTAAAGGTAGAGGCACTTTCTGCTTGTGCTTGGAACCCTGAACTATAAGCATACTCTCCTTGTAACTTATCTTCTGAAAATTCTTTTTTGAACTTATCTAGATAAGGCTCATCATACTTTTTGCCATTAATGGTCAACTGGTCATTTTCCATCTTAACTGTGTCCCCAGGCATACCAATGATTCGTTTAACGATCATTCGTTCTTCATCCCCTGGTTCCTTCGTAGTAATGATGTCCATTCGTTCATAGTTCGAGATTTTAGATGAAATCAGTCGTTGTCCATCACTTAATGTAGGGTCCATCGAATGTCCGTTTACAGTGACTGGTGTAAACACGTACACTCTAGCTAATAAAATAGCCGCTAATACAAGGATCAGAATCCCCCAATTTTTCAAAAATTCTTTCACAGCTTACCTCCTACTTATATTTCCTCGTTATTTATTACATTTTTTTACGATATTTCATTGTACTCTCTTTATTCTACAATGTTTATAAATGAAAGGAAAGAATAAGTGACGTGTTCGTTCTATTTTTCTCGTTATATAAAAAAGGGGCATGACAAAAGTCATGTCACATCCCCTTATGAATGTCTTCTTCTTTGGCTCCGACTATAAACAACTTGTTCTTCTTGTGATTGTGCTTTTTTTGCAATTAATTTCAGGCGATAAGGCTCATGATAACGCAACCCGTCTTTTACAAAATCACCGCCAACGATGAACAATCCGACAGGTTCTAATGTGTCTTCTGTTGAGCTCAGCCGAATGGTCCCTACTTTTTCCATGTCCGAGTAGCTTCGTCCAATATTTAGAACATACTCTTTCTCTCCTGTTTTCTTGACATAGTAATAAGGATACAACGTATTTCTATCGACAAGAAATCCATCCATGCGACCGAGTTCATTTATTTTGATCTCACCATTTCCAATCAAGTACCGCATATTCTCGGCTAATTTCAATTGGTAATCTTCGTCATAAGAAACCATGACCTCTTGTGTATTCACTTTATCGATCGAATTTCCATTATTGATTGTTTCTTCTGTCTGGATGTTGAACGCTTCATCAGGCAAATACTTCACAAAAAGCTGTGTGACATCGGCTTTCGTGTTTTTATCTAAAAAGTAATAAAATACATTTAAAACAGTAAAATAAACAAGCACTAGAAATGCAAGTCCATATAAGAAAAATTGAAGATAGTTTTGGTTTTGCCAAAGTCCATAAACAATTCTCAATAAATAAAGCGTGGGGATCACACTTAAAATCGTATATCCACGGTTAAGATATTTAGGACTGATGTCTAAATAGCCAAGGAATTTATGCACCCCATTGATAAGGTCTAGTAAAAATGTCATTGAGAATCACCTGCTTGTTGGTTATACGTTTGGGTATTTCCTGAATCTTGGTTTTGCTGTGCTGTACGTGCTGCATCATCATTTTGCGTGTTATCATCTACAGTCGTACTGCTTGGTATCGTTTCGGAGCTAGCACTTGTATCCGGACTTGTACTTGGATTGGTTGAATCCGATGAAGTGCCATCTGGTACCGTATTGCTTGTTTCGCTTGAGCTGTCAGTTGTATATGTCTCATCATACGACGAACTAGTTGTTGTGTCGTCCCATGTACTTGTCGTAGTGGTTTCATTCAAACTTTCCGTTGTTGTTGGTTCAGATGTCGAGACTGAAGTAGTTGGTGTTGTTTCTTCTACAGTACTAGAACTTGAACTGGGTGCACGGTAGCTGGAACTATTCACAATACCTGTAGTAGTCGCGACAATCGTCGAGATTGTTAATACAGCGATTGGCTTCAAAATAGGTGCTACTTTTCGCATCTTATCTCTTCCTTCATTGAAATTTATTCTTGTTTTCTTACTTTACTACGGACAAATTATACAGTCTACCTTATTTCTACCATAAATTCTTTATTTTTTTCTTACGTTTTTCCGAAAGATTTCTTTAATTTTCATCAAAAACTACGGTCGATGTTTTTAAGTAAGCTTTTGCTTCCCGATTGATTTCTTTCAGATCACATCCTTGCTGCTTGGCAGCGAACACGCAACCACAATAACATTGGCGATAGATATCATACTCTTTGCACATTTGCAAAGAGCGTTCATAGCCTTTGTTTTTCTTGAAATCACTTGGCAAATATTGTGTCCCGTAAATCTTTTGGATATCCATTCCGATTTGATTGATCAAGGCTGCATTTTTCTTTGGTGAGATCGTCAGGGCACTTCCAAAGTAATCGTATCCTAGTTCTTGCGCTTTTTGCGCAACAAGATCTAATCGCATATTGAAGCATGCACTGCAGCGAGCACCACCTTCTTTTTCGTCTTCAAGATGGTTTGTTAAAACCATTTTGGTGAATTCACTTGGACGGTATTCATCAACAATCAGCGCTACATGATGGTCAGTTTTCTCATTAAATTGGTCTACAAATCGTTTTTGTTCATGTAACCTCCGCAAATACTCACTTTTAGGATGGATATTCGAATTTGAAAAAAATAACGTGATATCTGCATATTGAGACATGAATTCCAACGTGTGCGTACTGCAAGGAGCACAGCATGTATGTATTAATATCTTAGGCTTTACTTCTTCTTTCTCCCATTGCATGATCATTTTTTTTAGAACTGTATCATAATTTATTTTTTGATTTTTCATTTTTTCTACGATTTGTTGGGCATTGATCAATTTGTTATTCCTCCTCCTTCTTTTTTCTAGGATTTGCTTTATTATAAGCCATTTCTATTTTAATCGAAAGCTGTATTGTTATCTGTTCAATAATTTCTTTGAGTATTCCTGATTCCCCTTGTATACTGGTAGAAACGACTATTGTCAGGAGGATAGTACTGTGCATGTTGATTTATTCTTTCGAAGGCTGCAACGGCGAGGACAGAAGTTTGCTGCTAATCATTTCTCATCGATCCAAATCATCGTTTTTTATTATATATTGATGACGGTCTTATCACTCGTTCTATTTTATCTGCCGATTTTTCGCGAACCAGATAGCCATGTTTCTTTTGTGGACATGCTGTTCATGGCAATCAGTACAGTGAGCGTGACTGGACTATCGACTTTTGATCTCAATTCTGTGTTCAATGATAACGGCATTATACTGCTGGAAATATTATTTCAAGTTGGTGGTTTGGGGATCATGATGATTTCTACTGCTTTTGTCATTTTTTCTAAACGACGAATCACATTGAAACAGCGGCAGCTGATCATGACGGATATGAATCAACCGCGTTTGTCTGGTATCGTCCGACTGATCCGGATTACTTTTGCTATTTTAATCTGGTTTCAATTACTTTTTGGGACATTCTTTTCTATTTATTTTTATTACAGAGGCTATTTTGATCGTTGGCGTGATGCCGTTTTTTACGGTTTTTATCAGGCGATATCGGCTGTCACGAACTCTGGATTTGACGTCACTGGGGATTCCATCAAGCCCTTTGCACATGACTATTTTTTCTTAATCCTAATCATGTTTTTGATTTTTGTCGGCGGAATTGGTTTTCCTGTATTGATGGAGTGTCGGGAGTGGCTATTATATAAACGTTCCAGTGCAAAGCTTCCATTTCGTTTTTCCTTGTTTACCAAATTGGCTGTGTTGGCTTTTGTCATCTTGTTTGTTTCGGGAACTATCTTAATTTATCTATTGGAAAAGGACCATTTATTCCAAGATTCCAGTATGAGTGTCAAATGGATCAATTCGATGTTTTATTCGATTACGACTCGTAATGCCGGTCTCCAGATTCACGATTTGGGTGATTTTCAGATTACGACACTGATCATTTTTTCTTTACTGATGTTTATCGGATGCAGTCCTAGTTCTGTAGGAGGCGGGATTCGAACAACTACTGTAGCAATCATCGGTTTGTATCTATACTCCTTCCTCAAGAGTGAAGATAATATCAATATTTTTGGACGGAGAATCGATCAAGATGATGTGCGAAAGTCAGTCGTTGTCTTTATGCTTTCTCTTGGTATGTGTTTCTTTTGTATCGTTTTTTTATCTGCTACAGAGGAACAAACACTGATCTCGATCATCGTCGAAGTAACTTCTGCTTTTGGAACAACTGGTTTGTCCTTAGGGATTACCGGCGACTTGTCTGTTGTAGGGAAAATCACGATTGCTGCCCTGATGTTTATTGGGCGGATTGGAATGCTGTATACATTGATGCTGTTCGTACCAAAAGAAACCCGAGATCTGGGCTATGAATATCCAAGTGAGAAAATCATTATTGGTTAATAATGAAAAGACCGATGAAGAGTAATAATAAAATCACACCAGCTTGAAACAATCATTTTGTTTCAAGCTGTTTTTTTTTAAATCATGCGGTTTTCTCCGATTTCATGCACTTTCAGCCGTAACTTTTTCTTAAGAATAAGAAAAGCAATTTAACCTTTTTTTCAACATATGGTATGATTAGTTGAATTTATTCGTCAGCAAATCGTTTTTGGAGGTTACATAATGGGAATACGCAGTCATTTTGCGATTGCAGTTGGGAAAACGTCGCAATGGGCATTAAAAACTTTTTTTAAAGGCGGATCAAGTTTACCAGGTAAACTAGCGCTGAAAGTCGATCCACTTATATTGGATAGCTTGGCAAAAGACTACCAAGTCGTCGTTGTTACCGGAACAAACGGTAAAACATTGACTACCGCTTTAACAGTCAATATTTTGCGCCAGCAATTCGATGAAGTTCTAACCAACCCTACTGGTGCGAATATGGTACAGGGAATTGTATCGACTTTCTTGCAGGCAAAACCAAAAAAAGGACAGAAAAAATTTGCTGTCCTAGAAATAGATGAAGCAAGTTTGAGCAAAGTCACAGAATATATGAAACCAGAACTATTTTTATTTACAAATATTTTCCGTGATCAAATGGATCGGTATGGAGAAATTTATACGACCTATAAAATGATTGTAGACGGTGCCGCAAAGTCACCAAATGCAACGATTATCAGTAACGGTGATTCACCGATCTTCAATTCGATCGAAACAGTTAATCCTAGAAAATATTATGGCTTTGACCATGAAGAAGATCGTGAACAAATGGCGCATTACAATACAGACGGTGTCTTGTGTCCGAATTGTCATCACATCCTGCATTATAAAATGATCACTTATGCAAACTTAGGAAAATATTACTGTCCAAATTGTGACTTCAAACGTCCTGAACTGGATTACCGATTGACTGATATGGTACGGATGGACAATGTTTCAGCAGATTTTGTGATTGATGGTCATGAATATGGAATCGAAGTTGGTGGTATGTATAACGTCTACAACGCTTTAGCAGCTACTGCAGTGGCGGAGTACTTCAATGTCGATCCTGATAAAATCAAACAAGGTTTAGGATATGACGAGAAAGTGTTCGGCCGACAAGAAGTCATCAATATCAATGGAAAGAAATGTACATTAGTACTTGTCAAAAATCCTGTAGGCATCAATCAAGTAATCGATATGATTGGTCTAGCTCCTTATCCATTTTCTTTAGTAGCTTTATTGAATGCCAATTACGCAGATGGAATCGATGTCAGCTGGATTTGGGATGGTAATTTTGAAAACTTTGCCGATATGGATATCCCAGCCGTTATTTCTGGAGGAGATCGTCATACAGATATGACTTTACGTCTGAAAGTTGCCGGGATTCCAGAAAATAAATTGACAGAAACAAAAGAATTACCAGAAGTAATCGAAAAAATCAAAGAATTGCCAACTGAACATGTCTATATCTTAGCTACTTACACTGCTGTATTGCAGCTACGTAAAGAACTAGCGGCTCAAGGATTTATCAAAGGAGGAATGAATCATGGCTAATTATGAACTCAATATCGCCCACCTTTATGGAAATTTGATGAACACATATGGTGATAACGGAAACCTTTTGATGTTGAAATATGTAGCAGAAAAAATGGGGGTTTCTTGCCATACGGAGATCGTTAGTATACATGAACCTTTTGATGCTAATAAATATGACTTGGTTTTCTTTGGCGGTGGTCAAGACTTTGAGCAACTGATCATTTCAAAAGACATCCAGAAAAAGAAAGATTCTTTGATCAACTATATCGAAAATGATGGTGTCATGTTAGCCATTTGCGGTGGTTATCAATTGCTGGGTCACTACTACATGGGAGCCAACGGAGAAAAGATCCAAGGTATCAGTGCCCTGGATCACTACACATTAAGTCAGGAAAACAACCGGTTTATCGGTGACATTGTCATCCATAATGAAGAATTCAATGAAACTTATTATGGATTTGAAAACCACAATGGTCGGACTTTCTTAGGTAAAGGTGAACGGCCTTTGGGGAAAGTGGTACAAGGTCAAGGGAACAATGGGGAAGATCAATCCGAAGGTGTCATTTACCGAAATGTCTTCGGTTCTTATTTCCACGGACCTATCCTTGCAAGAAATGAGAAATTAGCAGCTCGCTTGATTCGCCTAGCTTTAGAACAACGTTACGGTGAAGAGTTGGACCTGCCCTATCTTGAAGGACAAACAGCCTAGTTATTCGAAAAAGGGGAATGTGACAAAAGTTGCGTCACATTCCCCTTTTTCGTATCCTATTTTAAGCGACTTGCTTGGCATAACGGTTCACGTTTTGCTTGATATTCCCGATTGTTTTCGGATCATTGATTCCTGTGACTTCTTGGATCAATTGTTCTAAGTTTTCATGGATCTTCATTTCATGCAGTTGACGGCTTTGTTCATCTTCAGGATCATAATAATTAAAAATAATACCCATTGTTGCCGTCAAATGTGGACAAGTCAAGTTATGTTCTTGCAGTTCTCTCATTGGCCGTGTAAACCGTTCTTGATAACCTAACTTACGTAATGGTGTCCGAGCGACACGTGTGATCGCATCAGAGATATATTTGTTTTGGAAACGATGGATGATTTTTTCAATATACGCATGATGCTGCTCTGAATCAAACCCCCATTTGGCAATCAGCAAACTTCCTGTTTCCTGCAGAACTGATTTTAATTGTGCTACAACTAACGCATCTTGCATTGCTTCATCAATGGTCTGGTAACCTAACAAGGCACCTGTATAAGCGACAGTCGCATGACCAGTATTGACACTAAATAGTTTGCGTTCGATATATGGTTCTAGATCATCTACATATAAAACCCCTTTTAATTGGATTTCTTTATTTTTTCTTTGGCTATCGTCAATGACCCATTCCTTGAAAGGTTCTACTTGGACGAATAAAGGATCTTCATGGTGTTGTAATGGGACGATTCGATCGACTGCTGCATTTGGAAAGCCGATATATTTGTCAGTAAATGATGTTTCTGGAAGATATTTATACACTTCTTTTTCTAGAAATGCTGAACCACCAATCATGTTTTCACAGGCAATGACATCTAAAGGTGTTGCTTTTCCTTCCATTTCTCTTGCTTGGATACCTTTTGCAATCAACTCGGCAATAAAAGGTAAGATATTCGGGCCAATGGCGGTAGTGACTAAATCTGCTTCAGCGATTTCTTGGATTACTTTTTCTGGATTTGTTTGATTGTTGATTCCTTTGACATTTTTCACAGTGATTCTTTCTTTTGATTCATCTGCTAATTCGATTTCGTATTCTTTTCTTTCATTTAAAGCATCAATGATCGTGTGATTCACATCTACGAAAGTAATCTCAAATCCATTAGTTGCCAAAATTTCTCCAATAAATCCTCGACCGATATTTCCTGCACCAAAATGTACTGCTCTCATTTTTCTCTCTCCTTAAGCAATTGCTAGATTTTCCGTTACTTCTTCTTTGCTGAGCGCGTCTGCTAGTTGGACAACATTGTCCATATCACTGCAATAAAGTGCGATTTGCTGTACAAGTTGCAGATGCTCATCGCCGACTCCTGCTATACCGAACAAAACAGTCGCAATCTTTTCTTCTTCTTCCGTACCAAAATTGACACCGTCTGGCACCTGTACGACACAAATGCCGGATTTTTTCACATATTTTTTTGCTTCATCTGTTCCATGAGGAATCGCGATAAAATTCCCCATGTAAACAGATAACATGTTGTCTCTTTCTACCATGGCATCGATATATTCCTCATCAACGCATCCTGCTTCTACAAGCTTTTGACCGCAATAGCGGATCGCTTCTTCTTTGGTTTTAAATGATCGATTGAGTTCGATCATGTCGAATGGCAAACTTTGCATGCTGTTTTCCTCCCTTAAGCTGTCTGTTTCAAATATTGTGCAATTGATTCAAATTTTTGTGGGTTGACCATGCTATTAACCGATAAATGAATGGATTGCGGTGCAGCCATCTGTGCTTTTTCTGCTAAACTTTCTTTGGCTACGATCAGTGAATCAGGCTCCCCTTTTAACTCCTGGATGTTGACTTTTCGTAACGGGATAGTTAAATGGTTCTTGTCTAATATATCTTTGAGCACAGTCATTCCCATTGTTGCTGATCCCGAACGATCATCGTGGACAAGTAGAATCTCTTTGATTTGTTTGATGTTTGCTGAAAGAAACTCTTCTGTTGGCTCGTTCTTAGTTTCAGAAGTTGATGGTTCCTGTTTGCTGCTCAATTCTTGAATGATTTCATCATATCGAGGTGAATTCAAAAAGTTTTCTACTGAAACAAAACGCGCGTTCGGTGCTTTTTGTTTTGCTCTTTCTTGTAGTTCGACCTGAGTAACGATCAATGTATTCGAGTCATCTGTCAGTTGGCTGATTGCTTGGTTAGTCACCGTTTGAGGCAAGTCTGCTTCCTGTACTTTTTTTCTCAAAATCGAAGCGCCCATCGCACTTGATCCCATCCCTGCATCACAAGCAAAAATGATTTTTTGTACGCCAGATAGCGCAGTTCCTTGAGGAATACCTTGGGAACCTTTAGATGCTTGTTTAGCTACTTTTGTCTCTTGCACAGACTTTTCAAAGTCTTCATTTGTATCTTTCGCATCCGCTTTCAAAATCACTGCAGAAATACCGAATGAAACAGCTGCGGCAACAATCACGCCCAAAATAACAGGAAGGTAAGAATTGAACGGTGTCATCGCTAGAATCGCAATGATTGATCCTGGAGAAGCTGGCGCTCTTAGTCCAGCATCCATCAATTGGAAAATGAAACTTCCTGACATTCCTCCGCCTATAACTGATAAGAATAATAACGGTTTCATCATGACGTAAGGAAAATAGATTTCATGGATCCCACCTAAAAAGTGGATGATCATAGCACCTGGTGCTGAAGATTTTGCTGCTCCTTTGCCAAACAAAGTAAAAGCAAGTAATACGCCAAGTCCTGGACCAGGATTTGCTTCAAGCAAGAATAGAATAGATTTTCCTGCATCTGCTACTTGTTCAGTTCCTAATGGTGTCAAAATCCCATGATTGATTGCATTATTCAAAAATAAGATTTTTGCTGGTTCAATAAAAATACTTGTCAATGGAATCAAATGGGCAGATAAAATGATCTCTACACCTTTTGCCATTGCTTGAGTCAATGTATCGACAACTGGACCAATCGCAGAAAAACCTAATAACGCTAATCCAAAACCGATAAGACCTGCTGAAAAATTATTGACCAACATTTCAAAACCGGATTTGATCCGTTTTTGGAACAGCTGATCAAATTTCTTGATAGCATATCCACCAAGAGGTCCCATGATCATCGCACCTAGCATCATTGGAATATCTGTTCCGACAATCACACCCATCGTTGCAATTGCTCCCACAACTGATCCGCGGTCACCAGCAATTACTTTTCCGCCAGTATAGCCGATCAATAAAGGAATCAGATAAGTTAGCATCGGGCTTACCATGGTAGCGAAAGCTTCATTTGGCAAATACCCATCTGGGATAAATAAAGCCGTTAACACACCCCAAGCAATCAGTGCTCCAATGTTTGGCATGACCATGCTTGATAAGGTACTGCCTAATTTTTGTACCCTCGCTTTTAGCGAAATGTTGTTTTTGGGAATCATCCGTTCCATTTTGTCTCTTCCTCTCTCCTTTTGATACTCTAATTGTATCCGCTTACCAAAAAGAGAAATAGTCGTACTTTGGCACGAAACTTTGTGCCAAAGGTTTGAGGATATCAGCAAAATAAAAAAATTTTGGGATCAGCAAACTTTACTTTTAAATAAACATGTTATTTTAACTTTTTTATAATATGTAAATAATAACTTTTGTCAGCATTTTATTTGGATGCTTTTTGTTTTATTATGATATTAAAATTTATATTGGAGACCTATCTATGACATTACTGATCAAAAACATGAACATGAAACGTGGTAAAAAACGTGTGATTCGACAATTGGATCTTTTAGTAGAATCAGGAGAAGTAGCTGCTTTGATTGCCCCGAACGGATTTGGCAAAACAACTTTGCTGAATGGCATTGCCCAACTGCTGCCAACAACTTATGATCAATTGTCCCTTCACAACATCTCTCCTACTGCTTATACAGATTATCGCCGGTCTTTCTTTTTTCTAGAATCAACGAATCAGTTATCCGACTATCTAACGGCTGTTGATTATTTGACTTTGATCAAATACTATTGGCAGAGCAAAGTAGAATGCCAAACTGTTTTCCAACGATTGAAGATGACTGAGTACCTTACTTTGCCGATTGGAAAAATGTCTCTAGGAATGAAACAACATGTCTTGCTTGCTGCTTACTTGATCAGTGATTCATCTGTCATGTTATTCGATGAACCGTTGAACGGGTTAGACCCAGGAAGTATTGATATCTTGAATAGGCTGATCAGACAATGGCAGGAAGAGGGGAAGACGATTCTTCTTTCTTCCCACGCTATCGCGAATATCCAATCGTTTTGTTCTAAAGCATGTTTTCTAAAAAATGGAGAAATCGTCACAGAATCCTCAAATATGGAAGAGATTTTAGCTATTTATCGTCAATTGTATGAGGTGTAACTATGACTTTATTTACATTTGAACGCAATCTCTTACTAAAAAACAAAGTAAACTTTTTATTCCCTCTATTGTTGATCGTGCTCTTTGCATTCCCACTTTTTTTGATCATGAACTTGCTTATACAGAATTCGATGAACTGAATCATAACTATGAAGAGACGCAACGTTTGATTGAAACGTTGAAAGAAGATGAGAATGAGAAAGAATTTGTGGAAAGTTTAGAGAAAAGCAACAAACTGATCGAAGCAATTTTACGTGCAAAAAACACAGGGAATGTCCAGGAAATGGTCGAAGCAACTTATCATTATGAAAAAGATATACTGGGCCGGCTGATTTCTGGTCAAAGACAAGGACTTCCAATCATTGAACAACAAAAACGTGTAGAGTTGCTCCGTTATATGAAAGAACATCAGATCCAAAGATATTCAATTTTTGACTTGCCAGCGCACCTCCCTTTAGCGAATTACTACGAAAATATTTTTTCAGGAATGATTTCTAGTTTTTTGATTTTATGTATAACCGCCTTGTTTCTTTCCTCGATCATCTCTTATGAAAAAAGAAAGCAGGTAATCTCTCTAGTCAATCTATTACCGGATAGTATGGTAAAGAAACATAGCATCCGTTTCACCGTTTATTATGGTGCAGCTATGCTAAGTCTCGTGATTCCATTTTTGTTCGTCTCTATACTAGTAGTAATCAAAAATGGTTTGGGCGACTTCCGTTATCCTGTAGGAACGATCATTGGTCAGGAGATACGAATCCTTCCGATGTATGCATATCTTTTCCAGAGTTTTCTGTTCTTGTTGTTGTGGGTGTTCTTTTTAAGTACGATCAGTTTTCTTCTATCTGCTTTATTTGAACATTCTCTAGTCAATCTTTTAGGTACACTTCTTTGTCTTTTCTTAGCAGAGTATCGCTTGTTTTCTTCGATTGGATGGATAGAATCAATCAGTCATTACTTGCCAACTTCTTATGTTGATTTTCAAAATGTGATCGTAGGAGGAGATATTTTCTCTCCACTAGCTTCAGAACAGGTTACTTTCATGAATGGTATCTTGACACTTGGTACATGGAGTATTGTTCTATTATTCATAGGTATGTGCGCTATCTATATAAAAAAGAGTTATTAAAACACAAAAATAATAGGAGCGGTGACAAAAATCTTGTCACCGTCTCCTATTTTTCACTTGGTTGAAGTTATTACTTGATGCAAGGCATCTTTTTTACTGAGAACATTGGTTATATATGTCCATGTTCAAAAATCATTTGGACTTCTTCAATGGTTTCCGCATCACTGAGTGCCATTACTTGGTCGATGTCTGAACAAAAAAAGGCTAAATCTTGTAGCACAGCTAACTGATGTTCTTTTTTTAAAGCCACTACAAATAAGAGTGTCGCGATTTTTGGTTCCTCTTTTGTTCCAAAGTCCACACCATCAGGTACTTGGACTAAATAGATCCCTTCTTCTACTACTTCTTCATCTTTGTCAGTCCCATGTGGCAAGGCTACGAAATTCCCGATATAGACACTCGCTTTTTCTTGTCTTTCGATCATTGATTGGATATATGCCGGTTTGATTCCCCCTTGTTGGGTCATCCACTGGCCGATCTCGGTCAACGCTTCTTTCCAATTTTGATAGGATTGATCGAGCAATATTTTTTCTGCTGGTAGCTGGATCATCTTTTCACCCTCATTTCTTTATTTCTTCAATCAGGATTTTCGCTAACAATTGATAAACGATTTCTTTATTTCCTGAGCGGAAGATCTCGGTGTTCAAATCGTTCATGATGATTGCTCCACTGATCTTTCCTAAAAGAATCCCGTCTTTTTCTTGGATTGGCGAAGGCGCCAGCATAACTAACATACGGGACAAATCGACTGGCTGTCTATCCATCCCGTCAATTGTCAACGGTTGTTTCAAATTGAAAATACAAAAGATCGGTTTAGAAACCAATGAGCTGGATGTATGGAATAACCCCATATTTGTATGAGGAATTCCGATAGGTGCTTGTCCATATCGCTTAAGCAGTCGGCGATGAACCACCTCTTCATCTGTTACTAGTCCTTCAGGAAAATAAGGAAATAAACTGCGAATCGTTTCAGAGACCGTATTAGGATTATCTAGTTCTTGAATAAAGAAACGATCAAGTAATTGATTGATTTGCTCCATGAAATGCATCGTTTCCTCATAAGTATCTTCTAGCATCCACTCGTTATTGCTGTTATACGTATTCTTTTGCCTTTTTTTCTTCTCAATATGCGAAAAAGCTTCTTTTAGCTGCTTGACTTCATCTTCTAGCAGTAGCGGGGAGACTAAAATATATTTTCCATCATATCCTGGTAGAATAGATGTAGAAATAACAATATCATATTCTTCTTGTAAATCAATTTTTTTCAAATCAGCGATCCGATAGAAATGAATCTGTTGAATGAAAGGAAAATACCGTTTCAAACGCAGTTCCAACATGCTAGTAGAAGCTAAGCCGCTTGGTGAGAATCCTGCGATACTGATATCGCTTTCTTTCGGGCTTCTTTCCAATGAATTTGCAAAATGAAGGACCATATATGCGATCTCTTCTTCTGATAATTTCTTTTCTTGAAAAATCCGCTCTACTGCTTTGCGGATTGCATTGGCAATTTCCTCATATTGAACCATGATTTTTTCTAAAATCGGATTAGTCAGTGTCTCTTCTTGTAAAACGGCTCTTGAAAACACACCAGACAAATGGGTCAAAAGCATTTTGTACAAGGTTTCATCTTCATAAAAATGGACATTCGTCTCTTCACTTACTTCTTGAATCAGTTGTTTTACTAAATAAGCAAGCTGTGTATCGAACGTTTCTTCAAAGAAATTCTGATCAAATGAGTTCGTGAAGTCATTTAATAATCCTGCAAAAAAGACGATCTCATTTACTGGGTAAAGTTGTTTTGTCTCAGAAGCAATCCGTGAGAATAATCGTTTAGCGGTCTGAAGCAATTCTTTGTTTGCCAGACCATTATACGTCTCATTTGTCAGTAAATGATTTTTCGTTACACGATCCATCGTCAATGTCAGCATCAAAACCAAATGTTCAAGTTTTCTATCACTTAGATTAGTCTTTTTTTGGATCAATTCTTCCCCGACTACTTGGCGTGCAAGAGACAGATGTTGCGGATCAACGAATCGAAAAAAGTAATTCAGCGATGAATCAAAAGGAATACTATGAAAAAGTTCATATTCATTGATTTCTAATTCTAATACATTCGCTGTTAGAAGCCGACGGTATTTTTCCGGTCCTACGATCTCATATCCTTGGTTCCGAATGATTTCCAAAGGCAGTTGGCGGATACTTTCTTCCAACTGTTTGATATCTGCATAAAAAGTAGTATTACTGATGCGGTATAATTCCATAAAATGAGCAAGACTCAACGGTTCTGTCGTTAGTAACAACTCGGCTAAAATTGCGTGTTGGCGTTTAGCAGTAGGCAAATCATCGCTTTTCCCCTCTGTATTTTCTTTTAATTGCTCCATTACTTCTTCCGATGCCTCAATGACAAACGAACCTCTTGCTACTTTTTTCAACGAAGCATTTACCGATTTCAATGAGACTTCAAGATTATCTAATTCGCGGTAAATGGTCCGCTTGCTGACTTTCAATAAATTCATCATTTTTTGGATAGTCACAGGTGAGGGACTGCTGAGAAATTCTGCTAATAATTGTTTTTCTCTGGGCGATAAGTACATCTTATTTTTCTCCCTTCACAAGTTTTTCGTATTCATTCGTAGCTACCCAATGTTCCACTAGGACTAGCTGAGGGATCTTTTCTTTTAGCTGTTCATTTACAGCTAGTTCTCTTTGGGCGATATAAATCGTTTCTTCTTGGATTTTGAGCTGTTCGATTGGTTCCTTTAAGATAACAAACTGTTTTTTCTCTTTTTTTGCTAATTGACTTAAAATCGCCATGCCCATGGTTTGTGAACCACGTCTATTATTTTTATACAAAAACACAACGTTGACGGGCGACTTTTTCTGTTCTATTACTTCTACTCTCTCTTTTTTTTCTTTCCAATTTGGTTCGTGGATTGCTTTTTTTATTCGTGACAGCAAGATATCTGTTTCCAAAAAGTGATTCAATACGAAAATTTGACTTTGAGGTACTTTTTCTCTTGCAAGATCCGCTAATTCATGTTGGACGATAACAAGCTGATTTACTTGATTGTTCAATTCATAGACAGAGCTGTATCCAACAGCGAGATCAATTTTTTCCGCTGCTAATTTTTTCTTCAGCAGGGCAGCTCCCATAGCGCTTGATCCCATGCCTGAGTCACACGCAAAAACGACAGAATGAATGGTAGATAGTTCCAAAATTTCTCCCCTTTCTTTGACCGTGTTGTCTCCTTCTTCTTTTTTCGGTAATTTCAATAGCAGCGTTGCACAAATGAAGGTCACAAATGTACTGATTGCTATCCCTATACTTACCCCAGCTAGTTGCGGATAAGGCGTATTGGCAAAAATCACGAGTAGTGACCCGGGCGATACAGGAGTAGCTAATCCCGCATCTAACCATTGGAATATCAACGTGCCACTTGCTCCACCAACCATTACAGCTAAAAATAGATACGGTCGCAGCAAGACAAATGGAAAATAGATTTCGTGAATCCCGCCAATCGCATGGATCATCAATGCTCCACTCGCATTTACTTTTTCCTGTTTTTCTGCAAAACAAAGGATAGCAAGTAAGATCCCTAAACCAGGTCCCGGATTTGCCTCCATCAAAAACAGGTAAGAGTACCCGACTGTTTGTGAGAATTCGATTCCTAAAGGTGTCAACACACCATGGTTGATTGCATTATTAAAAAATAGTACTTTTAGAGGTTCTAGGATCAAACTGACAAGCGGCAACAGATTCATTTTGACTAGCCAAGACACGACGGAGACAAGCAACAGGTGGAAACTATTTAAAGCTGGCTCAATAAAAACGATTCCAATTATACAAATAATACTACCAATCAGCCCTACTAGTAAGTTGCTGACAAGCATTTCATAACCACCTTTGAATTTCGCATGAAATCTAGAAACAAATTGTTCATACGAGATGCCGGCAAGCGGCCCTATAATCATCGCTCCTACGATTTGCGGGGCATCGGAACGAGCAATCAACCCTAAAGAAGCGATTGCGCCCGCGACTGCTCCTTTTTGTCCCCCTACCGATTTTCCGCCTGAATAGCTGATCAAGATTGGTAAAAGCAGTTGAATCATCCAGTGGCATACCTCTTCCAACGTGGCGTGCAAATCGCCAGACACACCTTTCATTACTAATGACAAGATTCCCCAAGCAATAAACAGACTTAGGTTTGGCATGATCATCTCATTCAAGTGGTGTCCGGCTTTTCTCAGTTGTTTCGTAAACACTCGACTGTTGCTGTTTGCTTTCCATTTGTATTCCATCTTTTTCACCATACTTCTATTTATTGATAGACGGATTTTATGTAGAAAAAGCAGCAAACGAAAACCGTCTGCCGCTTTCAGCTATCTGGGAACTATTTGCCTGGTTCAGACGCAATGATTGCTAGTTCACCTTGGACCGTCCACTCAGAAACGCCACTTGGAATGATACAGCTTGTTCCTTTTTCTAATGGATATGTTTTTCCGTCAACAACAAGGTCTCCTGCTCCTTCAATCACTGTCATCAACGTATAAGGGGCTTGTTTTTTGAAAGATGCGATTCCTTTAATATCCCACTCATATACATTGAAAAACTCAGTTTCTAAATAAGTGACGATCGATGAATTCCCTTTTCGAACTTCTTTGATTTGTAGTTCTGGTGTTTTGGCAGGGACAGTTGTTACATCGATCGATTGTTGGATATGCAGCTCTCTTGTTTGTCCTTGCGCATCTTTTCTGTCGTAGTCATACACGCGATAGGTCGTATCGGAGCTTTGTTGTGTTTCTAAAATCATGATCCCTTTACCAATAGCATGGATCGTTCCGCTTGGTACATAAAAGAAATCACCTTTTTTAACTGGTACTTTCTTCAAAAGATCATCCCAGCGCCCATTTTTGATCATCTCAGCTAGTTCTTCTCTTGTCTTTGCATGATGACCGTAGATGATTTCTGCACCAGGTTCAGCATCGATGATATACCAGCACTCAGTTTTTCCTAATTCACCTTCATGTTTCATCCCATAGGCATCATCTGGATGTACTTGTACAGATAGATCATCTTCTGCATCTAAGATCTTGATCAATAATGGAAACACTGGTTCTGAAGGATGGCCAAACAATTCCTTGTGTTCTGACCATAGTTCATCTAATCTTTTCCCTTTGAATTCGCCATTTTCTACTACACTGACACCATGAGGATGCGCACTGATCGCCCAATCTTCTCCGATTTTATCGTTAGGGATATCAAAACCGAAGACTGAACGTAAGCGGCTTCCTCCCCAAATTTTTTCTTGAAAAACTGGTTTTAAAAACATAGGTTCTTGCATAATTCAAACTCCTCTCATTTTTCATAGCTATTATAGCATTATTTCTGTAATACCGCTTTCTCTTTCAAAAAATTTTCAACAATTTCATCTCGACATATGAGATACTCCGCACGATGATCGACAGGATGTACGCGATTAGACAAAAATATCAACGCTTCTTGTGTTTTTATATCAATCAAGAAAAACGTACCTGTATAACCAGTATGAAAAAGAATCGCATGACCGTCTCCTACATCTTTTTTTAAATCCCACCCTAGAGAACGATAGCCATTTCTTTCTGGAGTTTGATCTTGTAGCAAAGAATCAATCGTTTCTTCTTCTAAAAACCGACCATTACTGATTTTTCCCTTGTTCAAATACATTTGGACAAAAGTAATGCTGTCGTTCAAATCGATAAAGAGCCCAGCATTTCCTGCATGTTCAGCTAAAACTCTTGCTTTCGGATCATGAGTTTGTCCACGCAAAACCTCACCCGAAGGCAGTTGTTCTGTGGGAACGATTTTTTTGGAAGGAAAAGGAAGAAATAAGCTGTTCATCATTTCTAATGGTTCCAATACTTGTTCTTGAAAGATTTCCACTGCAGTTTCTTGGTAAATTTTTTCCAGCATCAATCCAAGAAGAATCGTTCCGGCATCTGTATATTTTACTTCTTTTCCTAGTTGCTCACCTGGTTCTAGCTTCAAATAAGCGGCAATCAATTCTTCCTGAGATAGCTCATCTCTGTTTGGTATCCATGTTTTGATATCAGAAGTATGTGTCAGTAAATGACGCAAAGTGATTGTCTGATTTTCGAATTCAGAAAGATATTTATGCAGTGGTTGATCGAGTTCTATTTTTCCATCTTCTAATAGACGCAAAACTAATGAAGTGGTTGCAACGACTTTCGTCAGTGATGCTGCATCAAACAACAGATCTTCTGTCATCGGCTGTTTTTCAGGAACGACTTGGGCAAAGCCAGCTGTAAATGATTCTACTTGATTTTCTTTGATGAAGGCGGCTGCTACACCTGGATAAAATCCTTCTTCCATTTTTTTCAAAATAAGCTGTTTCGTTTGTGGGTACATCTTTTTCTCCTGCTTTTCTGTCAGATTCTTACAGTCCAAGCTTAAAGCTTAATCTATGAGGAATCAACCTTTTTACACAAAAAAACTGCGCGGAAAACCACGCAGTTTCATTCGGTATACTGTTTGCTCTTTCTATCTCTAGAACAAGTGATAGTATGACCGTTCATAAAATGACGAGACATGCGACAATCGTTAAGAAAGAAAAAGTTAAGCGTCGCATCGAATGTCAGTTTTATTCTTTTCTTTTGGCTCACTGACGAACCACCATTCGATTCCTATGGCATCATAGATTGTGAGTACTGTATGCTTTTTGTCCAAGAAGAAATCGACTGATAATTGCTGCAAGTGAGCAATCAGTCCTTCCATGCTTTCAGTATCAATCATGAATTTCAGAAAATCAAGTCCAATCACTTCATCTGTAGGCAAATCGATGGCACCACCACTTGCTTCTGTCAATCCAACATGGAAGTCTCCTTCATTCAATACATGGATGCCCTCTTCTTCATTATGTACCTTCAAACCAAGGACACGATTAAGAAATTGGCGTTCTTTTGCTAAATCAGTAACATTTAAATGGATTTTTTCAAAATAAGATCCTGCTGATAGTTTACTGAATTTTTCTTCAGATTTTCTTAACAACGCTTCTTGATCCATCGTCTCTGGAACTTCTCTTTGGTCATTCTTATTCTCTTCATGGTAAATTTCTAATTCATTCTCTTCTGGGTCTACGAGTAAAATCCCCATACGTCCATGATCTTCTAAAGCTTCTTTGATTGGATAATTCATTTTACGAATACGGCAAAGAATATCTGCCAGTTCTTCTGTGCTAGGGATAATCAATGAGAAACGGTTCAGCTTTTTGATCTTCCCCATGTGATCATTCGCTCTAGGACTTTCTTCCAGCAGCAACATTTCACTTCCAGCTTCTTCTGTTCCTAAAATGGCTAATTCGTTTTCTTCTCTTTTCAAATCAAAGCCAACAACATTCTTGTAAAAATCAATCATTTTATCTCGGTCTTTCACCCGAATGGCTACACTTTTTAAATAGGTGGCAGCCCCCAATTGAAAATCTCTCATATTTCTTGCTCCCCTCTACGTCAAGCTTTATTTTAACGATGGATTCTTCTTCTTTCAAGCAATAACTTTGTTTTTGTTAAAAAAAGTGTGAGAAACTTCGCATTTTACTTGTTTTTTGTAAATAAATGAGTAAAAAACCACATGAAACTCATTTTCTTGAAATGTGCTTCATGCGGTAAAGAAAAATAATAAATTTGTACGTTTCTATGAAGCTTCTTCTTCAGAAAACTGACTGTTATAAAGATCTGCATAGAATCCGTCTTTTTCCATCAATGTATCGTGGTTTCCAGTTTCTACGATCGAACCATGATTCATCACAATAATGTTGTCTGCATCGCGTATTGTAGACAAGCGGTGAGCGACAACAAAACTTGTTCGGTTTTCCAATAGGCGGTTCATCGCTTTTTGAATCAGTATTTCTGTTCGTGTATCTACACTAGATGTTGCTTCATCAAGGATCAGGACATCCGGATTTGCTAAGAATGCCCGCGCAATAGTGATCAGCTGACGTTGCCCTTGCGAAATATTGCTTGCATCCTCGTTTAATACAGTGTTATATCCTTCTGGCAATTTACGAACAAAATCATCTACGTGAGCGGCTTTAGCAGCTTCAATGACTTGTTCATCTGTTGCATCGTCGTTCCCATATTTGATATTGTCATAGATACTTCCTGTAAACAGCCACGTATCTTGCAGTACCATTGAAAACTGTGCGCGCAATTCATCACGTGAAAGGTCACGGGTATCTACACCATCGTAACGAATACTGCCTCCAGAAACATCGTAGAACCGTTCAAGAAGGTTGATCAGTGTCGTCTTTCCTGCACCGGTTGGCCCTACAATAGCGACCATCTCACCAGGTTTGACATCCAAGTTGAAATCAGTCATTAGCAAGTTATCTGGTGTGTAGCCGAATTGAACATTTTCAAAACGAACTTTGTATGGTGTATCTTTTTCTTCTGGAAGGCCAGATTTTTCATTGGACATCTCTTCTTCATCCAACACTTCAAATACCCGTTCGGCTGAAGCAACCGTTGATTGGATAGTGTTCATCAAACTTGCAAGTTGAGTGATTGGTTGAGAGAACTGTGTCGTATATTGCAAGAATGCTTGAACATCCCCTAATGTCATGTTCCCATTTGCAACTTTTACTCCGCCTAGTACAGCGACGAACACATAGCCTAGATTTTTAACGAAATTCATCAACGGCATGATGATTGCCGAAATAAATTGAGCTTTCCAACCAGCGGCATACAGATTCTGATTTTCTTTTTCAAATACTTCCTGATCTTTTTCAGTATGATTGAATGTTTTAACGATCGTATGACCACCATATGTTTCTTCTACTTGGTTATTCAATAAACCTAAACTTTTTTGCTGATCTGCGAAAAACACTTGTGATCTTGGCGCAACGACCATAACGATGATCAAGCTTAAAGGGATCATCAATAACGCGACTAACGTTAATTGCCAGCTGATTGAAAGCATCATCACGATGACCCCGATCAATGTGACTGCACTAGTTACAAATTGAGTCAAATTTTGTTGCAGCGTGCTTGCGATGTTATCCATATCATTGATTGCTCGAGACATGATATCGCCATTTGTATGTGTATCATAATAGGAAATCGGTACACGATTCATTTTGGCTTCCAAGTCATGACGCAACTCATAAACTGTCCGCTGTGAAACACGTGTCATAATAAACTGCTGTAAAAAGTTGAATACAGCTGAGATCAAATACATCACGATTACTGTTGCAATGATTTGCGCAATTTTATCAAAATCTATCGGAAATTTTGTTACTTGTTGCCCTTGTTGCATCTGTTGCGCGCCAGCCATTACACCTTTGAATATTTCTGTAGTTGCTTTCCCCAAAACTTTTGGTGTTTGGATTTGGAAAATCACGGCTGCTATTGCTAGTACAAATACAGCGATGATTGCAACCATACGTTTAGACATATAGCCAAACAATCGGCGTACTGTTCCCCAGAAATTTTTAGGCTTTTCCCCTTTTACACCGAGATTCCTGCCAGGTCCGCCGTGTCCTGGACCGCCTGCTGGTCCGTGAGAGGGACGTGTGTTTGTTTTACTCATGCTAAGTCCTCCTCTCTTAGTTGTGAATGAACGATTTCTTGATAAGTTTCATTTGTTGCCAATAGTTCTTCATGTGTTCCCTTGCCAACTAGTTTTCCTTCATCTAGCACAAGGATCATATCTGCATCCATTACTGTACTTACTCGTTGAGCAACTAAAACCGTGATACTTTCTTTCATATTCGTTTTCAATGCTTGGCGAAGATTGGCATCCGTTTTGAAATCCAATGCTGAGAAGGAATCATCAAACACATAAATGTCTGCTGTTTTGACTAATGCTCGTGCAATTGCTAGACGCTGTCTTTGTCCGCCGGAGAAGTTTCCTCCTCCTTGTTCCACATGGCTATCTAATCCATCTTCCATCTCTGAAACAAAATCTTTAGCTTGTGCGATTTCTAACGCTTTCCAAATCATTTCATCTGTTGCATCCGGCTTACCATACTGCATATTGTCTCGGATCGTTCCAGAGAAAAGAACTGCTTTTTGAGGAACAAAGCCCATTAGCTCCCGCAAATTATATTGAGTCATTTCACTGATGTCCGTTCCGTTTATTTGGATCGAACCAGATTCGATGTCATATAATCGGGGGATCAAATTGACTAAGGTCGTTTTACCTGAACCAGTTCCTCCTATGATTGCGACGATTTCGCCTGACTTAGCTTGAAAATCAATATCTTCCAATGCAAGTTTTTCTGCTCCATGATATCGATAATTGACATGATTGAAGGCCAATGTTGCTTCTTTTCCAGCAAAAGAAACGGTTTTAGGATTTTCAGGGTCATGGATACCGATTTTTTCATCCAACACCTCATTGATACGATCAGCTGAAGCTTGTGCACGAGGTACCATGATAAAAATAGCGGAAAGCATCATAAAGCTGATCAAGATCTGCATCGCATAAGTCATAAATGCAATCAGATTACCGACTTCCAAGGTCATATCTGCTATGTAGTGTCCACCAAACCAAGTGATTGCTACGTTTGTACCGCTCATGATCAATGTCATCATCGGCATCATCAATGCGACAATCGTATTAACTTTGATTGCTGTATTTGTATAATCTTTATTCGCTAAATCAAAACGATTTTCTTCAAAGCGTGTCTTATCGAATGCGCGGATGACTCTGACACCTGTCAACCCTTCTCGAAATACCAAGTTCAAACGGTCAGTTTTCTTTTGCATGCTTTTGAATAATGGAACAGCAAAATACATGATTCCACCAATCAAAATAATCATTACTGGGATGACGACTAAGAAGATTTTTGTCAACTGATGATCTTTTTGATAAGCAAGTATGCTTGCGCCAATCAGCGTGATTGGTGCATTGATCATCATACGTAAAAACATTTGTGTGACCATTTGGATTTGAGTCACATCATTGGTTGTTCTTGTGATCAAAGAGGCCGTTCCATATTTGTCAAACGCATCTTTTGTCAGGCTCTCTGATTTTTTATAGACATCCGTACGCAATTGCTTACCCAGTTTCTGTGATTCTCGAGTAGCAAAAAATGTATTTGCAATAGCAGCTAAGATACTGATCAAAGAAAAACCGATCATCACAAAACCTGTATGCCAAATATAATCGACATCTCCTTGCGCTACCCCTTTATCAATGATATTGGAGGTAAGTGTCGGCAAATATAAATCTGCCAGTACTTGGATCACCATGAAAACTGCAGCTGCAATTGCTGAAGTCAAGGAGATCCGTTTTACGATTTTTAGCATCTAGTTCCCTTCTTTCTATTTATATACTCCGTTTTTCAGCCAAGAAAGTTTCAAATTGAATTCACTGATTGCTTGCTCTACTGAGTAATCTTCAGATGTTGAAAATAAGCGATACGAATGCGCAATTGTTGTAAATACAGTATTCATCACTAATTGGATCAGTAATTCCAATTCATGATCATTTTTTACTTTCAGCTTCGTCCGATCAATCAATTCAAGCAACTCTTTTGCATCTTGTTTGTGTTCTTTATGTGGATCGTGAGGCGATTTTTGGCGACTCGTATGAGGAGCGACTTTTCTTGAGGCACGGTAATCCATGTTCATAAACAAGTTACGATAAAAAGAAGCATTCTCACCTTCCAAAATCTCATAAATCATTTTAGAAAAATAGGATTCGAATCCTTTGAATAGATCACCATCGGATTCTTTCATTAGTTGCAACATATCTTTAGAGCTGTCACGTCTCATTGTCTCAAAGTAATAAAAATAAAGATCCTCTTTATCTTCAAAATACTGATAGAAACTGCCTCTAGGGATATCCGCTAATTTGACGATATTAGCAATCGAGGCTTCTTTCAAAGGTACTCTAGAAAACTCGATTCTCGCCGCTTCAATTAACCTTTTTTGTTTTTCTTTCGGCAAATGGAAAAATGTCTGTGTCGGCATATGGATCCTCCTTTCTTCTAAGATGACACATTGTCATATGACGCTATGTCATTATAACACCTCCCACCTGTTTCGCAAGACATTTGCATAGTTTTTTTTCATTATTATCCGATACATTAAAAAAGTGATAAGAGGAATCCTTCCATTTGAATTAATGAGAGCTGCCCATTAAAATAGCCACATACTAAACAAAGGATGAGATAAATGGCCCAATCAATTAGTGTCCAAGACTTCAATAAATTGCCGCTCGATGCTGACAGCATCGTTTTAGATACAAGAAATACTTTAGATTACACAAAAAAACACTTAAGCCACTCGCTTTCTATCCCCGCTGCTATCTTGCCAAGACAATTAAAAAATCTAGATCCAAAAAAACTTTATTATATTCTAAGCTATACAGGCAGACGATCAGAAGCATTAGCCGATCAACTTACTGCTAGCGGATTTCGTGCTGTTTATATCATTGGTGGGATGGAAGCTCTTCAGTCAAGCGTTGCTTGAACATTGCTTGTTAGATTCAAAAGAGGCTGTGACAAAAATCGTGTCACAACCTCTTTTATATCCTGTCTTTTTTAGTTATTTATTCTTCAACCTTATCAATATGACTTGATAGCCTTTTCTTTTTCGAGTAAACTGATTTTGTTAGTCATAGTTATAACAATCATAGCAATAAAAGGAGAAGGTAAGCATATGGCATCTGTTTTAGTAGTCAAAGGTCATCCCCTAACTGCAGAAGAATCACGTACAGTTAAGGCGTTGACGTCTTTTTTAACAAGTTATAAAGAAACTCATCCAGATGATGAAGTGACTGTTTTGGAACTTTATCGCGATGATATTCCAGAAATCGATGAAGAATTATTATCAGGTTGGGAAGCATTACGTGCTGGTGCAGAATTCACTTCCTTATCAGAAAGTCAACAACAAAAAATCGCTCGTTTCAATGAATTGACAGAGCAGTTCCTTGCTGCTGATAAAATCGTTATCGCAAACGCCTTATGGAATCTAAATATCCCAACAAAATTAAAAGCTTGGTTCGATACTGTCAATGTAGCTGGAAAAACGTTCCGCTATACAGAAAACGGGCCAGAAGGATTAGTGACAGGTAAAAAAGCGCTGCACATCCAATCTAACGGCGGTGTATACAACGGACAAGACTTTGCCTCTCAATATGTAAAAGGTATTTTGAACTTTGTAGGCATCAATCAAGTAGATCAACTATTCATCGAAGGAATCGATTATGACCCTGACCGTGCAGATGAGTTGATGCAAAATGCATTAGATAAAGCTGCTGCTTTAGGTAAATCATTTTAAAATTGAGGTAAATGTATATAAAAGAGACAGAGGGAAAAATCTTCAAAGCAACATTTGTGCTTTGGAAATTTTCCTCTGTCTCTTTTTGTTATTCTTTCTGCTTTTTCAACGGATTTTCTTCATAAAGAGAAGAAATCGTTGTGTACCATTCAAAAACATGAGTAATCACTACTTTAGCTGCTGCATAAACAGGAATCCCTAAGATCACACCAACGATCCCAAACAATTTCCCTGACGTCAGCAGAACTAATAAGATCGTTACTGGATGGATTGCTAACTGATTTCCCAATACTAACGGAGAGATCAAGCGTCCTTCTATTGTCTGTTCTACTGCAAAAACGATTAGTACCTTGATGATCATGAATGGACCTGCCACAATAGCTAAAAAGATGGCTGGAATCATTGCTAAAAATGAACCTAAGTATGGGATCAGATTTAAGAACCCTGCAATGATCCCCAACGTGACAGCATATTCTAGACCAATGATTGCAAAACCAATCATAAACATGATTGCCACAGCAAAAGCCACAGTTAGTTGCCCTCTTATATATGAAGAAACTTGACTATTCATTTCACTCAGCACATTCAACGTCGGTTTTTGCATGCGCGTTGGTAAAAACTTGACGAAATAAGGGGCTAATCGCTTACCATCTTTCAATAAATAAAATAAGATAAACGGCATCGTCAGCAAAGCTACTAAAATAGTCGCTACCGCACCAACAAAACTCCCAAGACTCTGAACTGTACTCTTAGATATGTCTTGGATCATATCACCTGCTGAATTCATGAACTTATCACCTGCTGTTTCTAACTGTTCACGAAATTGGTTGAACAGCGGGTCTCTCAAGATCTCGGTCAATTTGTTATCGATCGTATCAACGTATTGAGGAAAGTTACTGATAAAGCTGACTGTTTGTTCCTGGATCTTAGGTATGATCACTACGCTTCCCCATACGATTAATGCAACGACCAAAACAAACAGCCCAATGATACTATAGAGCCTTGGTACTTTTCGCTTCTCAAAGTAATCAACTACCGGATTCATCAAGTAATACAAGATGCCTGCCAGAATAATAGGTAGTCCTACGATTGCTAAAAATTGCCAGATCGGTGCAAACAAATAAGAAACTTTTGTAAATAAAAAGACGATCAGCAATATTAACAATACAACAAGTAAAGCTGTGACCACTTGATTATTTAAAAACCAGCGCCAAAACCAAGACACCGGTCTGTTCTTCTTATTTTTCCCTTCCATAAGTCCTCCTGTTAGTTATAAATAATTTGGCTTCCCAAACCAATAGCAGGCAGTTCATGCGGATGGAGATAGATTCCGTTTGCAATTTGTCCTTCTTCTGGACAGGTATCAAAAATCAATGATACGTGAGCTACCGTCTCTAAATTTCCATTGGCCATCGGACCGACATAATCGATCGTATACGACTGATCATCAAAAGTAATCGTTCCGCCTGCTTTCAAAGAAAAAGGTTCGTCTTTCGACACCTCTTGAATCACCGAATATTTTCGCAAGGCAGCTGTTGCTGTTTTATCGAACAAAATCAGCATCGGTTCTTCCTTGTTTATTGCTTCTGTTCCAATTTCTGTAATCGTTGCCTGAATCATCGCACTCTCTCCTTTACTTGCTTTCAAAAACAGTATAACACATTCTCATTCTTTAGCCGTGGGGAATAATTATGTGATAGAATAAAAACGAAAACTATTTCATTACCATTAGGAGGAATCAGCTCATATGATCGAAAAGATAATTTTAGGAACCTATACACGCCGCGAAAGCAAAGGAATCTATACGATCGATCTTGATACAGAAAAAGAAGAATTATCCAGTCTTTCATTGGCTGTTGAAGAGAACAGCCCTACTTACCTAGCAAAAAGCAAAGCTGGCAATCTTTACACGGTTACCAGTGTAGACGGATTAGGTGGTGCCGGTGCGTACGACAAGGATTTTCATTTTTTGAATGCGGTAACAGAGTCTGGGGCTCCTTTATGTTATGTAGCGGTTGATGAAACACGGCAATTGCTCTATGGGGCCAACTACCATAAAGGCGAAGTAAATGTCTATCACCTATTAGGAGATGGCGAGCTGAAAGCAGCGGATTCAGTATTCCATCAAGAAGCGACAGGCCCTCATAAAAACCAAGATCATGCGCATGTCCATTATACGGATCTGACTCCTGACCAACGATTAGTCGTGTGTGATCTTGGTACAGATCGTGTGTATACTTATGATGTGTCCGAAAACGGCAAATTGAATCTTGTAACTACCTTCACTGCAGAGCCAGGAACAGGCCCTCGCCATCTCGTCTTTCATCCGAATGGACAATTCGCCTATTTATTTGGTGAATTAGACAGCACAGTCCGAGTGCTTTCTTATGATAAAGAAACAGGTGATTTTGAAGAATTACAGAAAATATCGACCTTGCCAGAAGAATTCGACGGTGAAAATGGAGGGGCTGCTATTCGCATTTCCAATGATGGCAAGTTCCTTTACGCTTCTAATCGGGGACACAACTCGATTGCCGTATTCGCAGTTTCCGAAGATGGTTCTCACATCCAAAATAAACAAATCATCTCAACAGAAGGCGATTTCCCTCGCGATTTCGCACTAGATCCAAGCAATGGTTTTGTCGTATGTGCTAATCAGAATACCGATAATCTGACATTATACCGCCGTCATCCTGAAACAGGATTACTGGAATTATTGCAAAAAGATGTCTATGCACCAGAATGTGTCTGTGTTTATTTTGATCGTTAGCAAGAAAAGGAGAATAAAATGAATCAGCAAGACGTATTAGACAGGTTGCGGGAAGAACTGAATATTCCTTTCTTTGATGGGAAAATCGAAGATAAAGAGTATAGCGAAGAGGAATATCAGAAACTCAAAGCCGATTTACAGAACTACTTTGAACAATATGTACGGAATGTAGAAAACTAATCAACCTTCCATACTATCTGAAAAGGACATCAGCGCAAGACTTTTTCGTCTGTTCTGATGTCCTTTTCTATAAATAAAAAAACCGCCGAGTTGGTTAGACTCTGCGGAAAAGGAGTATTTACTCAATTTTGAGTAAGTACAAGGTTGTTGGTTATAGGTATGTTCTTATCATAAAGGATTTTGTTCACTCTATCATAAAGACAATATTACATTTATATTAGATAACTCTAGTTTTTATTGTCATCAAATTTTTCTTTTATTTTTTCAATAACAAATTAGTCATTTTTTGGATGGCAGCTGTCAATTGGTCAGTCGCTTGGTCTTGTTTTGCTTCAGATGTATTGAATAAATCTTTATCTACCCCTGACTCAAGATCAATACTTTGAATCATTTCTTCACAGCCTGCTACATATGAAAGATAAGCTTTTTCAAAATTTTTATGAATGCCCATTGCTTTTGCTGGTGGGCGCAATGTACTGACTTTCTTAAGCATTGCCCGATATTTTTTTGTTCCTTCTTCAAATAACTGGACGGTCTCTTCAAGAGTCGATCTGTCCAGTTCACTTGTTTTTCCTTCATCGATTGCGTTTCTGATCACTTCATATTTCGGATGCATTCCTTCTCCGATTGCTTCGGTTTCCTTGACGATTTGATCGATGGACTGCACATAATAGCCAATATTCGGTAACATATTTGTTTTCCTACTTTCTCCATTGTTGTTATTATTTATTCTACTTGTTTTTATCCTCAAATGACAAGTACTTGAAAAAATTTAATGGTTTCTATACAGCTCGCCATTCTTATTCGTGCTCAAAGAAACCATCTGCTAAACTATATTGTTTCCCTGCGACAATGTCATATTGGATCAATTGATATTCGTCGTAAATCTCTTGTTGCGAGCGATTGAATTGCGCTTCTTTATACCACTGTCCGTTTTGATAGTACAGTTCTCGTTCAAACGCCGGAAGTTCTTGTTCTAATGATAAAAGCAGCTGATAAAAACCATTCGTTGTCTGATTCGTCTGTTCCATTAGATTCGCTACAAAATAAAAAGGACTGGTTATTGCATCTTGAGTCGTTTTCTTTTCTAATTTTCCTTTACTGTCAAACATCAAGAATTGTGTTTCATGCAATGTTTGTTTATCATTTTTGGCTTGGATGGTATCTGAATAGATCCCTGGCAGATGATCCCCCCAAAAAACAACTAGAGTCCTTCTAGAAAGATTCTTCAGTTCTTCCGTGAATTGCTTCAGTGCCGTGCTGCTATAGGAAATATCTTGCAGATAATTCTCTAAGTCAAGCGTCCCACTTCCATCTGAAATCTCTGCAGAATAGCCCAGTCTATCATACTTTCCATTGTAAGGCATATGTGTCTGCATCGTGACTAAATGAATGAACTGAGGTGTTTTTTCTTCCTTGAGAAGTGTCATTACTTCTTTGTAAGCTGACTCATCAGAAATATATGGATTATTCTCTATCGTATCCGTGTAGGTCATCGTACGCTCGCTGATGAACTGGTCAAATCCTAATGTCTGATAAACATCCTCTCTTTTATACATCGAAGTATTGTATGGATGGATCGCTGTCGTCTGGTATGATTGTGCGTTTAACGCTGAAACGATAGAAGGAAGCTGATCCATTTTTGGCACTAGCATCGTGTAAGGAGTGGTGAGTTGCGCATTAAACAACGCCATAGAAAAACCAGTCAATGCTTCGAATTCGATATTTGCTGTTCCACCGCCATAGTTTTGAGAAAGCATATTGCCACTATATGTTTGATCAGCTACTTCATAATAATCTGCCAATGGCTCACCAGATACTTCTACGCCGTTTAATCGACTAGGATCTGAGAAACTTTCACTCATTACGAACACGATGTTCGGCGACTCTTCCTCTACAGCTTTATTTTTTTCATCGGCTATCTTCTGGTATTTTTCAGTGATTTCTTTGATCTTTGCTTTCGAATATCCTTCAGGTTCATCCATTGGTTCTACCTTCAGATTGTACAAAAACCCACCGATAAAACCAGTGTTATAGTAGTTCATTTTCTGGCTGTAAGGTATCCATAGTGCCGTTTTATTATATGCTTTTCGCAACAAATTATCGGGATTGTTGAAATTACTGATATACCCTAGCAGTCCAATTGCCACAAGCAGTGTCGTTAATCGGATCAATTGGAATCGCCTTCCTTTTTTCAGGCTTCGAAACATGTACCAGCAGAACAATCCTAGCACGGTTCCTGCGGCAGCTAAGATCACTGTAAACAGCATATTGCCGGTCATATCTTTCAGCAATCCGATTTCAGTGATCATCTTCAAATCGTCTGGATAAATCGGTTCTTGCCGATAACTCATTTTCATATAATTTGCAAAACCTAATACACCGATGGCTACGACATACGTAAGGGAACCTAAAGGGACAGATCCTGCTAGTGCAATCAGAAAAATAAGAATAATCAGCAAGACGAAACAGGCTAAGAAGAATTTTTCCGTATGCCAAGAAAAAGCAAATCTCAACGCAAGGTCTACGGATAGATCATTTTGACACCACTGCAAAAATAAATTACTAAAAACAACAAGAAAAAAGATACTGATGATCGCTACTGTTCCTTTTAAAATCTTTTTCTGTTTGGTTGAAAGTCTGCTTATATATCTTTTCAAATGCTTGCTCCTTCATTTCTATCAACAAAAGAATGTTGTTTCTCTTATTTTAGTTGTACGAAATTCGAAAGTAAAGAACGAAAAGAAGAATTAATGAAATCCAAATATTCTCTTTCTTTATGACCTTTCTGGTTTCTTTAATAAGCGGACTTTTCGTACTCCAGAAATTTTTTCTAGCTGTTGTTTCACTTGATTGAGCTGTTCAAAATCAGTACTGTCTATGTCAATCAATATGTAGACATGCTCATTCTTATGATTACGCGATATATCTGCGATCACTAGCTCGTTCTTATTCAGCAGAGAAAATATCTCTGCTAATATATTGGTTTTCTTTTGATAAAATATAGTGAATCGAAACGGCGCTTGGAAAAACATTCGTGCGGATGGATAATTGACCGCTTCTCTAACCGTACCGAACAAAAGATAATCTTTTAAGGCTTCAACTGCCAAACGTCCGCTGTCTGCCAAAGCTTCCTGAGTCGATCCCCCTAGATGAGGCAACATAAGTATACGGTCATTTTCTAAGAACTCTTCTTCTGGGAAATCAGTCACGTATTTGGCCAGATGTTGTTTTTCCAATGCTTGCATAACAGCATATTTATCAACGATTTCACTTCTTCCTACATTGATAAGTACAGCATCTTTTTTCATTTTTTCTATATTCGCCTGATTGATCAATCCTTTTGTATCTTCTGTCAACGGCAGCATGACTACGATGTAATCCGAGGTAGAAAGAACTGTTTCTAAATCTGCTTGCCGAACATAATCCAACTGGGCATCGCGGATAGAATAACCCAAGACATCCATCCCTAAGCCATAGCAACTTAGCGCTACTTTTGTGCCTATCGCGCCAAGACCAAGAAGACCGATGGTTTTGCCTTGCAATTCTCGTCCCACATAAGTACTTCTTTTGTTTTCTGCCTGTTCTAAAATATTAGGACCTGTTAGTGTTTGTACCATACGACTTGCTTCGATTATCGGACGGGAAGATAAGAGCAAACAGCACAAAACAAGCTCTTTTACTGCATTAGCATTTACGCCTGGTGTATTCATGACGATCGTCCCGTTTTCAGAAGCTTTTTCAACGTTGATCGTGTTCACCCCAACACCAGCTCTTGAAATTGCTAGCAAATCTGGTGTAAGCCATTCATCTTTCACTTTCGTACTACGAATGACTATTCCTTCGGCTGGCAAATCATCTATTATTTTGAAATATTCCCCTTGTAACTTTTCTATCTCTTGTTCTGGAATAGCATCAATCAAATGAACGTGATACATAAAACCCCCTCCTTACTAACAAGTATCTCGAAATTACTGCAATTAGACAACTGTTTACCATTTGACTTCCTAGAAGCAAAAATAGCAGCTAGAGCAGAGTAGGCTTAGCGATAAAAATAAGGCCATGGCAAGTTACTGCCATAAGCCTTATTTTTGAGAGCAAAATATTGTGGGTGAGATTTCTTGATAAATGGTGTTCAGTTAGCTAACATTGATAATAAGACAAAATTTCAAAAAAGTTGAAAAGCAAATTTCGTCAATCTCTTCTTTTTTCTTAAAACTAAGCGGCTTTTTCACAACCTCTTTTTATCTAATAACAACGGTTTCCAACTCAACTAATTTTGCCCATGTTTCAATTTGATCTGTTGTTAGATTTAGCGAGACAACGGTATGATGACCGCCACCTGCCTGAATCCATGAATGGACACCTTCATGGAAATTCGGTTTAGTTTTCCATAGCACACGTGCAACAGGCAAATTAGGTGCTTCAGTTGTGGGTTCAAAGGCTTCTACTTCATTGATCAGCAGTTTATAATGCGTACCGAAGTCTGCCATCGATACGACTACCCCTTCTCCTGCTTTCCCATCAAATACAAGACGCGCCGGATCTTCTCTATCTCCCATTGATAAAGGAGAAACAACGATTCTTGGTTTCGTCGCAGCAAGCGTCGGATCTACTTCCATCATATGGGATTCCAAGATTGCTTCTTGGCCACTAGCTAGCTCGTAAGTATAATCTTCCATGAATCCTGTATCTTTTCCTCGAGCCATGATTTTCAGCAACCGATCAATCGCTGCAGTTTTCCAGTCGCCTTCCCCAGCAAAACCGTATCCTTCTGCCATCAAACGTTGTACAGCTAGTCCAGGCAGTTGTTTCATTCCATAAAGGTCTTCAAAATTAGTCGTAAAAGCGTTATAGCCTCCTTCTTCTAAGAAACGGCGAATACCGATTTCCTGCTGAGCTTGTACTTTTACATGTTCTTCCCATGTCTTTTCTTCATAATCACCATAGTCGAAGGTATACAATTCCTTGTACTCTTCAAATAATTGTTCGACTTCTTCGTCTGATACGCGATCGATTACTTGTACAAGATCTCCGATACCAAAATAATCAACAGTCCAACCAAATTGAATCTGTGCTTCCACTTTGTCTCCTTCTGTGACACCCACGTTTCTCATGTTGTCACCAAAACGAGCCACTTTTATTCCAAAACTTTCATTATAGGCTACTGCAACATCCATCCAATCAGCAATCTCTTTTTGAATCTCAGGTCGTTTCCAGTAGCCAACGACGATTTTATTTTGTTTATTTAATCGAGCATTGATGAACCCATATTCGCGGTCACCATGAGCGGATTGATTTAAATTCATGAAATCCATATCGATCGTTTTCCAAGGAATGCTTTCGTTATATTGCGTAGCTAAATGAAGCAATGGTTTTTGTAGAAGCTTTGTCCCACGGATCCACATTTTTGCTGGTGAGAAAGTATGCATCCAAGTGATCACACCTGCTACTTCTTCTCGATAATTGACCTCTTTCATGATTTTTGTGATCGTGTCAGCGGTAACTGCTAATTCTTGAAGGCGGATAGGATAAGGCAATTGGCCGTTTTCATTCAATTCATCAACCATTTCTTGTGCATGTTTCTTTACTTCTCGCAGTGCTTCTTCCCCATATAAATGCTGTGATCCTACAACAAACCAAAATTCTTTTTCTCCAATATTCAACATAATTAGCCACTCCTTTTATTTGTGTTGTCCGTAATACGCATTTTTTCCGTGTTTTCGTAAATAATGTTTATCTAAAATCCGTTGAGGCAGCTCTTCTGAAAATGAATTAAGCTGTCTGGTAAATAAATTCATCTTGCATACTTCATCTAGTACGACTGCGTTCATTACTGCACTTTGCGCATCTTTCCCCCAAGTAAATGGACCGTGTCCGTGTAAAAGTACCCCTGGAATTGCTAAGGGATCAATTTTGCGTTCTTTGAATGTTTCTATGATAACTTTTCCTGTTTCATATTCGTACCCGCTGTCGATTTCCTGTTGTGTCAAAAATCGAGCACAAGGTACCGATCCATAAAAAGTATCTGCATGCGTCGTCCCCATCGCAGGAACATCCAATCCTGCTTGTGCCCAGATCGTCGCCCATGTCGAGTGAGTATGGACGATTCCTCCGATTTGAGGAAATGAACGATATAAAACAGCATGAGTAGGCGTATCCGAAGAGGGATTGAGTTTACCTTCAATGATATGATTGTCCAAGTCCACAACGACCATGTCGTCTGCTGTCATCTCTTCATAACTGACCCCGCTAGGTTTGATAACGAAATATCGTGTTTCAGGATCAAAAGCGCTCACATTTCCCCATGTATATTTGACAAGTCCGTGTTTAGGCAAGTCAAGATTTGCTTGGTATACTTCTTCTTTCAGTTGTTCCAGCATTTTCTATCACTCCTTTTTCTTGCAATTGATGAATCGCTGTTTTTTCAATGTCGATCCCCTCACGGTAACGACTCATAAATATCTGATAGCCTGCTATTTCTTCTGCTGAAGGTGTGATGGTGATTCCTTGGTCTTGTCCAAACACGTCTTCTGCCAAGAAGTTTTCTAAAGATTTCCCATGCTGATCTATCATATAGGCTGCTAATAACGCGATCCCCCACGCTCCACCTTCTCCGGCTGTGTCCATCACTGTAACTGGTGCCTCCATAGCAGATGCTAGAATCCGCTGTCCAGCTTCTGGTGTTTTAAAAATCCCCCCATGCCCCACTAAACGATCAATTTGGACATCCTCAGATTTCAATATATCCATTCCGATTCTCATTGCGCCAAAAGCACTGGCTAAATGGATTCGCATGAAATTCGCTAAATCAAAACGGCTACCTGGTGTACGTACAAATAATGGCCTTCCTTCATTTACTCCTGTAATGTTTTCACCGGAAAAATAACCATAAGAAAGTAATCCCCCGCAATCCGTATCGCCTTCTAGCGCTTTATTGAATAATACCGTGAATAATTTATCTCTGCTTATCTCCATACCCAAAGAATTGGTAAATTCTTCAAAAATACTGACCCAAGCATTGATATCCGAAGAGCAGTTATTCGTATGAACCATGCCTACTAGTTCTCCTGAAGGTGTAGTGACCATGTCGATTTCCGGATGGACATTTTCTAGTTCTTTTTCTAATACGATCATAGCGAAGGCGGAAGTACCAGCCGAAATGTTCCCTGTGCGTTTGGCTACACTATTCGTAGCGACCATACCGGTTCCTGCATCTCCTTCTGGCGGACAAATCGGGATTCCTGGCTTCAGGTTTCCCGTAGGGTCAATCAGATAAGACCCTGATTCGCTTAACTTGCCAGCTTCTTTTCCTGCTACTAGAACTTTAGGCAAAATGTGATCCAAATCAATCGCTACATGCTCTTTTTCGACTAACTGACCAAAAATATTTTTCATTTCTTGATGATAGGTTTTCGTTGAAGGATCGATAGGAAACATGCCTGATGCATCTCCTACGCCTAGTACTTTCTCACCAGTAAGCTGCCAATGAACATATCCTGCAAGCGTTATCAAAAAATTAATTTCTCTCACATGTTCTTCTTTATTCAAGATAGCTTGATACAAATGAGCGATACTCCATCTCTGCGGAATATTGTATTGGAATTTTTCCGTTAATATTCGTTCTGCTTCTTCAGTGATTGTATTCCGCCAAGTACGAAATGGTACTAGTAACTGTTCCTTGCTATCAAAAGCTAGATAACCGTGCATCATTGCACTGAACCCAATCGACCCGATCGTTGTAAGATTCTCGCCATAGATTTCGAATACTTCTGCTGCCATTTTTCGGTAACTGACGCGCAGTCCTTTCCAAATATCTTCTAATGAATAGGTCCAGATACCATTTTCTAGTTTGTTTTCCCACTCATAACTACCAGCGGCAATAGGAGTAAAAGATGAATCAATCAATACAGCTTTGATTCTAGTTGATCCAAACTCAATTCCTAAAGATGTACGACCATCTATGACATCTAACATACTTTGCGCATTTACTTCCTTCATAATGATTTAACTCCCTCCTTCTCGTCAAACCTGATCAAACCGTCTTTTTTAGTAGCGCTTACAATGATTATTGTATACTTTTGTACGTACATGTCAAGTGGTTATTTTCAAGAATATAATAAAAAACGCTTGTTTTGTACGTACATAAGTTATAGAATGAGATTGCTTACAAAATCTGATCAGCCGCCTTCTCGAAATTCTAGAAGGAGAGAATACGAAGCTGAACAGGAATTCGAACAAATCCAGCTGAATGTCAAACAAGAAAAGACAACCGTAACTTCTTGGCATACTTTGTTTTTAGAAAAGTATCGTTCGTTAGTTATTGCCGGTATTGGTGTAGCAGTATTCCAGCAATTTCAAGGAGCTAATGCTATTTTTTACTATATTCCGCTGATCGTAGAAAAAGCGACTGGGCATGCAGCGAGCGATGCATTGATGTGGCCGATCATCCAAGGAATCATTTTAGTTGCTGGTTCTTTGCTCTTTTTGGTTATTGCAGACAAGTTCAATCGGCGAACTTTATTGAAAATAGGCGGTAGCGTGATGGGACTTTCTTTCATCCTACCAGCTGTTTTAGGAACTGTACTGGATGCTCATACAAATTCGTTGTTAATTCTCTTGTTTTTATGTATTTATGTCGCATTTTATTCTTGCACATGGGCTCCACTGACATGGGTAATCGTAGGCGAAATATTCCCATTAGCTGTCCGCGGGCGAGCATCTGGCCTAGCCTCTTCTTTTAATTGGATTGGTTCTTTCCTAGTCAGCTTGCTTTTTCCTGTGATGACTGCTTCTATGTCTCAAGAAATCGTTTTCGGTATTTTTGGGATCATCTGCTTTTTAGGAGTTTTATTTATTCAAGAGATCGTACCGGAGACTCGTGGGAAATCTTTAGAGGAAATCGAACAAAGTGCATCTAAAAAAACTTATCCTAAACGTATTTCTATCCATCATTCTTAAAGTGGTCGTGACAGAAGTGGTCAGCTTCAAGAAATAAGAAGGAACCGCTTAGTTTCGAGTCACAAGGACCAAGTTCAAAAAATAGTTTCTCATGTTTGATGATTTTTGTCACAGCCCCAAATTGATATAAAAAATAAGAGGCGGTAAAAACCCGTCTCTTATTTTTCGTTTTCTTTTACTGTTTCCCGTTCAACTAGTACAGGCTCATAAAGAATATTCGGCTGTACCTGTCCTTTTTCAATCGTTGTGACGATCCACCGTGCGGCATCTTGTCCCAACTTTTCTTTTGGATGAGTCAATGTTGTCAATTTTTTATTTCCTAAATGGCTTAAAGAAGAATCGTCTGTTCCTACGATCGATAGGTCATCTGGAATATGATAGCCATTTTCTGTCAACTTATCTAGCAATAAACTAGCTATTTGATCGTTATAGCAAATGATGCCATCTAAAGCTTGTTCTTCTTTCAACCGTTGTACTGTTTTTTCAGCAATTGTTTCTCGTGTTTCCGTGGTGAAAGTAATGATATCTTTTGTCAAAAATCGCACATTATACTGTTCACACGCGCTGATAAAACCTTTCATCCTGTATTTTCCTTGAAGATCGTCGATTTTTGTGATGAACAACAGACGTTGATGTCCTTTTTTTATCAAATATTCTGCTGCCATAAAACCGACTTTCACATCATCTAAACAAATATAAGAGGCATTTAACTCTTCATAAGCAGCATTGATCATCACCATCGGAATGCCTTTTTCTCTCAAAGCAACATAAAGTGCTAAGTTTGGGTTATACTGATTACTTTTCGTAGGCTCAACGATTAAACCATCTACTCCATAAGCAATCATTTTCTTCAAACACTCTTTCTCCAATTCGTGATCGTTATTCGTACTGGCTAAAAGCAATGAATACCCAGATTCTCGTAATTCGTTTTCGATTCCTCGGATAATCGACGGAAAAATATAATCAGAGAGATATGTGGTGATGACACCGATCGTTTTTGTTCTGTTCAATGGTGTTTTTTCTTTCTTATAGCTGTCATCTACATATGTGCCCGATCCTTTTTCTTTACGCAGATAGCCCTCATTTACCAACACAGCGATTGCTTGCCGAATCGTATGTCTGCTGACGGCATATATTTCTTGCAGCTTGAATTCTGAAGGAATGGTTGTATTTACTTCGTATTCCTCATGAAGGATCTTTTGTTTTATCTCATCTGCAATGTCTTGATATTTTGCCATTTACCTTGCCCCTTTTTATTTGTACGTACATATATCATAACGAGTCTGCAAGGTTTATTCAAGCAAAAATCAAGGTTTCTTGTTCTCATAAGTCATACGGTACAGGTTCACCAAATTCTGGAAATCCTTGCTCATTCCACGTAAAGCATTGCGCGTTCGCGTGCCGATTGGGATTGTCTAATGGATCCCCTTTTTGGTTCTTCTCTGGTCGAGCATGATAAATCAAAATATCAAAGCATCCATCTTCTGAAAGCGTAAACGAGTTGTGACCAGGCCCAAATTGCTTATTTTTTTCAGAAGAAACGAATACTGGCTCCGATAATTTATGCCATGATTCATTTAATAAAAGATTCTTGTGCTCATCAGCCCACAGCAGACCCATGGCATAGTTTTCATCCGTTGCACTACCAGAATACGTAATGAATATTTTCCCATTACGAGTAAGGACTGCTGGACCTTCATTTACTGAAAAACCCCGTTTTTCCCATTCATACTCAGGTATAGAAAGGAGGAGTTGCTCTCCCTTTAACGTCCAAGGATTAGCCATTTCGGATAGATAAAGATTAGAATTCCCAGCAATTTCAGGATCTTGTTGAGCCCACACGTAATATAGCTTTCCCTGAGAAGAGAAAGTTGTTCCATCTAAACTGAAAGTTTCCCTTTTCGTTTTTATTTGTCCCTTTTCTATCCAATCTGTATTCATTGGATCCATATGCTGATTTTCAAGTACGAACATGCGGTGATGATGGGATTCATCACGTATGGTTTTATGATTGCTTGCAGCAAAGTAAATGTACCATTTTCCATTGATATAATGGACTTCAGGTGCCCAGATCAATTCACTCATCGGTCCTTCTTCATGAGCCTGCCATACAATCAGGCTTTCAGCATGTTCTAATTCATTCAGTGACTTTGCCCTTCTTAATTCAATCACTTGGTAGCCGGGAACCGATCCTGTAAAATAATAATAACCATCTGTATGTTTATATACCCAAGGATCTGCCCGTTGCTGAACGATAGGATTATTATAAAGTGTCTTCATCATAACAAATTTCCTCACATTTTCTTTATTCTAATTACATTCCAAGAGTATTTTTCTATCCCTACATTTAACTCGTCATGTTTTTCTATTGAAAAATAGTTTATTTCAGGTTTTATCTTTTCTGGTTCTTCACGTGTATTTTTGTCCAATAGATCACTACTGGTCAATGTGTAGTGCTCTCCTTGATCTAGCAAATTAAAATCATGTTCAATCGTTACATTTTGTTGTTCATTAGTGCGATTAATCAAGAAAATAGTCAGTTGATTGCCGTTATCTACGACCACACTGTCTACATAAGGAACTTTTTTTATCTTTTCACAATCATAAACAGGGCAAATGATTTGTTGTTCCAATACTTGACCTTTAGCATATTTCGATAAGTGTTGCATCACATAGTAAGTTGGATTCTTCCATGCTTGGCCTTTAGCATCTGTTAGTATTAAAGGTATTGTGTTTACTAACAATGATTGACAACTAATCTTTACGCGATCTGCATGTCGTAAAATAGCCAATCCTAATGAACCAAATAATAATGTATCCTCCATAGTAAAGTAACACCAATCAATGGGACTACCGATTTCAAAATCCCTGTGTCTTTTTTCCGGTTGGGCATGTACGTTCCATTCATCGAACGCTAGATACATTGTTTTCTCACTTCTCAAATATCCTTTTACATAATCACAAGTAGCAACGATCTCTTCAATTTGACGATCGAATCGATAAGCTTTTGCCAGGTATGTCGCTGTATCATCACGCTCATTTTTAGGAGGTTTAGTCAAGTCTTCTTCATCATACTTGTCAATATAGTTATGCAAAGCTAAATAATCTACGTTCTCATATGCTTCTTCTAATGCGATACGATCCCATTCAGGGTACGATGGTAAACGTGGCGTAGAGCTTCCAACTAAGATTGTTTCAATTGAATCATCTACTAACTTCATGACTTTCGAGGCTTCATTTGCTAACCTACCATATTCATAAGCACTCTTAGCACCCACTTGCCATGGCCCATCTAGCTCATTCCCTAAACACCATAATTTAACGCCAAAAGGTTTTTTTTGCCCGTTTTTTATTCTCAAATCACTCCAGTAGGTTCCTTTTGGAAAATTACAATATTCTACTAAATTTTTTGCTTCATCGATTCCTTTTGTTCCTAAATTCACTGTGAATATCGGTTCCGCTTGTACATGACTGATCCATTTAAAAAATTCGTGGATTCCAAAAGAATTTGGTTCTATACCTCGCCATGCTAAATCAATCTTTTTTGGTCGCCGTTCTTTCCTACCTATAGTATCCAACCAATCATAACCAGATGTAAAGTTCCCTCCAGGATAGCGAATGACACCTAATTCCAATTCCTTTACATAAGAGAGGACATCTTGTCTAAACCCGTCACCATCAGCTGTTTCATGGCTCGGTTCATAAATCCCTGTATAGACGACACTTCCCATATGTTCAACAAATGAGCCAAACAGCCGAGAACTGATCTCTCCTACTGTAAAATCCTCTCTGATTTTTACTTTTATTTCTTCGTCCAACAGCTTTCCCTACCTTTCATTTCCTATAGTCAAGATAATAGATACAAGTTTCCAAACGCCACCAGCAAAGATAAAAATAAACGGAGGAAAAAGAAATATGAGTAGTACAAAACCTAATAACAAAGCGCAACAAAGAATATTTCTCAAAAAATCAAAAAATACTTTCCATGTACTTTGTTCAAAAATTTGTAGAAACGAAGTATCTTTATTTTCAGAAATCACATATACCCAGGATAAAAGAAACATGGAATAAATAAGTGAAACTACATATCCACTAATTGAAAGTCCGATTGTCTGTTCTTCTAATAATTGATTAACAAGAAAATAAATAACGGTCGTTAACATACTAAGGAACAAGTTCTTACCAAAATGTTGCTTCATTCCTTGAAAGAAAAAATAAATGATGTGTCCTGATTCCTTACCTTTCCATTGCGCCATTACATAAAAAACAGCACATGTAGCAGGCACGATAGTAATAACCGGCAAACACACGATTACCCAGAGAATTCCTAATAAGATGTAATCAGAAACCACAATCAACTGTCCATAAAATTTTGTCTCAACTATTTTCATCTTCCTCACTCTTTCATTCCAGACATAGCTGTTCCTTGAACAAAATATTTCTGTGCAAAAATATAAACCACTAGTAATGGCAACATTGAAATAACCGTTCCAGCCATTACAGGTCCATAGAAAGAAATGTTCTGCCCCGTAAATAAAGCTAGCCCTGCTGGTAAAGTTCTCATTTTTGAACTACTTGTCAATATCAATGGATAAAGCAAGTCATTCCAACTATTCATCAGCGTGAAAATCCCTAATGATAAAAGAGTAGGTTTGCTCAATGGCAACATGATTTTCAAAAAAATATTAAACTCACTTAGTCCATCAATGCGTGCTGCCTCTTCCAAAGAATCTGGTAAAGTGATAAAAAAGGAGCGCATCATGAAGATACCAAATGCAGTTGTCATACGAGGAATGATTAAACCTGCATAAGTATCAAGCATGCCAAGCAAATTGACTTCAATAAATAGAGGAATCATGAAGACTTGGAATGGGATCATCATTGTCAGTAAAACGAAATAGAACAAAACTGATTTCCCTTTGAAACGCATACGAGCAAATGCGTACCCCGCAAGAGAATCAAAGAATACAGAAGTAATCACTGTCCCTCCAGCAAAAATTACTGTATTTTTGATGTAATCTAATAAAGGGATCGTTGTCCAAACCTTAATATAGTTATCTAGGGTATAGCTGTCTGCAAATATTCTAGGCGGAAATGAGATAATGTCTTTTTCGTGTTTAAAAGAAGAAATAATCAGCCACAAAAAAGGAAAAGCAATAACAAACAATATAATTAGCATACTAATCGTTCGAATGATTTTTTTACCACTAACTGCTTTCCTCTTATTCACAGTAACTGTAATCGAGCTTTCTGGTGCCATACAGAGTTCCCTCCTATTTCATTTGTTTTTCTTTCCGTGACATGTACACATTAGTGGAGATAGCTATAGTTGCAACAATGATAAACAAAACCGAAGACAATGCTGATGCATAGCCCAATTCATAAGGTGCTGTAAATCCTCGACTGTAAATATATTGAACAGCTGTTTCTGTCTTAAATTGTGGGCCACCAGCGGTTGCAACATATACTTGGTCAAACACTTGCATCGAACCAATCAGATTCGTTAAAACACAAAAACCTAAGGAGGGAACGATCTGAGGTAGTGTAATGTTAAAAAACTGCTGCCGATTTGTTGCACCATCCATTTGAGCAGATTCATACAAAGAGGGAGAGATTCCCTGAATAGCAGTCAAGAGAATCGTCATAGTAACACCAAAATTCTTCCAAACAGTCATGATGGCTACAGTTGGCATGGCAAGAGTTGGATCGCGAAAAAATTGAGGAATCGGCAAGCCGACTTGTGAAAACAAGTAAGGAATCGCCCCTACATTCGGATCAAGTAACATAGAAAAAATAATCGCAATTGACGTCAATGAACAAATAACTGGAATGTAAAACGTTGAACGACAAAACCGATTGAATCTGGTATTTTTAGATAATGCTACTGCTGCTAATAAACCAACGATAATTTGTGTTGGCGTTTCAAGTACGGTAAAATATAAAGAATGAATCAACGAATTAACTGCTCGTTCATCACTAAATATACGTGTGAAATTTTCAAAACTTACAAAATTTCTTGATGTAAAGAAAATATTCAAATCTGTAAAACTAATAGCAAATGTTCCTAAAAGCGGTATGACAGTAAATAATAATAAAACTAAAAAAGATGGAGTCAAAAACAAATACGCAGCACGTTCAGGGCGATTCCAATATTTGGTGAATCCGTTCATATAGTCCACCTCATCTTTCATTTTGATAAAATATACGAGCTTGGTTTAATCGAATCTGAATAAGATATCCGAACGATCGCTGTGATTTCTGCAATAACACCTATCTGCAAACACTACGTCGATCATTCAGATATCTGTATCTTGTTAACAGTCTATCCTATATAAAGGTCTGTACTATTTTTGCAATAATTGATTGATGGCATCATCTGCATCGTTCATGAGTTTCTCAGGGTCTTCTCCCGCTAATAATTTTTCAATCAATGGGTTGATGATATCGTTATTAATCGCAGAGATTTGGGTAAAACCTGGTAAATATGGCTCTGCATAGTCCATTTGTTTCGATAATTCAGAAACAATAGGATCATTTTTGACTTCTTCATCTTTTGCTACTGAATCCAAGTAGGCAGGAAACCCATTTTCGATACTCCATTTTTTACCAATTTCAGTTGTATTCCAATATTTCAAAAACTCATAGATAGCTTCTTTTTTATTATTATCTGTACTTGCCGGAATGGCATATCCTACGCCATCTAAAATAGCTGTTTTTTTGTCCGAGTCACTCCCTTGTGGTAAGGTAGTCACATTATAATCAATCTCGTTTGCTTTCAATCCGTTATTTAACCATGGCCCATTGATTTCAATGGCTAGTTGACCAGCATTCATTAAATTGTCCATTTCGGCGCCAGAAATCGATTCTGGGCCAGTCTTGTCTACATGAATCATTTTTTGGATCGCTTTTAACGTTTTAAGGTTCTCAGGAGAGGCAAATTCAGACTTAGTATAATCATCGTTCACTAATTTACCGCCATTTGCTAACATCCAGTTATATAATGGTGCAGTTCCATCCTTATTGAAGACAAAACCTGATACATTTTTACTACTATCAGTTAATTGTGGTGCCATTTCTGTCAATTCTTCCCAAGTAGTAGGTGGTTGTTCAGTGTCTAAACCAGCTTGTTTAAACAAATCATTATTCCAATACATATACATTCCTTGTACCTGCATGGGGACAAAATACTGTTTACCTTCTACTTGACCTAATTCAACAGCCGTTTCTTTAAAATCAGATTTATCTACTCCATCATATTCCCAGAAATCGTCTAATGGTTGTACCGCTCCGTTTTCTACATACTGTGCAAAATCTGGATAATTTAATGCAATAAAGTCAGGTGCCTTTTTAGAAGAAATCGCTGTAGGAAGTTTTTCATTCAAATTGGCCCAAGTCATGATATCCATTTCAATTTTGATGTTTTTATCATTTGTTTTATTAAATTCATTAACGATTTCTTGCAATATTTCCCCATCAGATGCAGTAAACCCATTCCAAAAAGTCAAAGTCACTTCTTTATCAGAATCAGATTCTGCTGAACTTCCGCCACCACAAGCACCTAAAATACCTGTTGCAACTACCAATAAAGAGCCAATTAACCATTTTTTACCTTTCATTTTTTGTTCCTCCTTCATCTGATAAATAACATCTGACTACATTCCAAGATAGTGGTTTCAACAAACAATTGATTTTCCCATCTTCAGCTTTTACATTCGTTGAATGACTTGGTTTTACTTGTTCACTTTTAGGAAGATTGGTTGCTTTCGTATCAAACCCACTCATTTCAGAAAAATCAATCACTCCTGCTACTGATAATTCAGACAAGCGAACAGTTAGATTCATTTCTTCTTCTCCACGGTTAACTGCAAATATGACAAGTTCTTTGTCATTTATTACTGCTACACTTTCTAAATACGGCACTTCTTCAAAATCTTCCGTCGCATAGTTTGCTGAATGAATTTGTGGGCTTAACACCTCTCCTTGTCCATACATAGCAGCTTGCATAAATGGATAATAAATCGTCTGTCTCCAAGCTTCTCCGTTTGTTTCTGTCCTGATTGGTGCAATAACATTTACCAATTGAGCAAGACAAGCTATCTTTACTCTGTCTGCATGTTTCAATAAAGTGATTAATAGACAGCCTAATAGTAATGCATCTTCAAAATTATAGTTATCTTCTAGTAAAGGAGGAGCAATCTGCCAAGGCGCTGCTTGCTCATCTTGTTCCGCTGAATGATACCAAATATTCCATTCATCAAAGGACAGGTTGATCTGCTTCTTACTATGTTTCTTCGCCTTGATTGTATCGCACATCGCTGTCACTTCAGAAATGAACCGATCCATGTCCAAGGAACGTGCAAGATAATGAGAAAGATCATTTTTTTGGTTGCCATAATATTGATGAAGAGACAAATAATCTATTTGATCATATGCTTGATCAAGGACTGTTAACTCCCAATCACCAAATGTAGGCATTTGCCGATTAGAACTTCCGCATAAAACCACCTCAATTGAATCATCTACGAGTTTCATCGCCTTAGCCGTTTCCGCTGCTAACCGTCCATATTCTTCTGCTGTTTTATGACCAATCTGCCAAGGACCGTCCATTTCATTCCCTAAACACCATGTCTTAATTCCAAAAGGGCTCTCTTGACCATTCAAACACCTTAAATCACTCCAATAAGTTCCTTTAGGAAAATTACAATATTCGACTAAATTACGAGCTGCATCTACCCCACGAGTACCCAGATTGACAGCCATATTGATTTCGGCCCCTACATGCTGACACCAGTTATAAAATTCATGAATCCCAACTTCATTCGTTTCAATTGTCCGCCAAGCTAAATCCAACCTTTTGGGTCTACTTGCTATGGGACCAATACTGTCTTCCCAACGAAATCCTGACACAAAATTTCCACCAGGATATCTAATCATGGGAATGTTCAATTCTTTTACTAAGTGAATGACGTCTTGGCGAAATCCACTTTCATTAGCTGATGGATGATCTGGCTGATAAATCCCTTCATATACCGCTCGTCCCATATGTTCAATAAATGAACTATACAACCGCGGATCAACTTTGCCTACACGCTTGACACTACTAATCAACATTGTGGCTTCCATAACTGACCTCCTTTAATTTATACATGAATAATACACCCCGTTGAAAGCGTTGTCAATAATAAAAATGTTAAATCTATTTATTTTTACCCATTATAATTAATGTAAATATTAATCATGATTAAATCAAATAATTCAATATAGCTTTCATTAATAAATATGTTAATATAGAAGAAAAACCTTTTAAGCGGTGATATATATGCAACTACAAATAAACGAGGAATCCTTACCGGTATATGAAGCATTAGCTAGCAAGACAAGAATCAGGATCATTCAGTTGCTTTCCAAAAAGAAGATGAATGTCAAAGATTTGGCAAAAGAACTTGGAGTAAGCAGCGCGATCACGACGATGCACGTGAAAAAGTTAGAAGAAGCGAACATCATCAAAACAGAGAAAATAGGACAACAAAAAATTTCGAGCCTTCGTGTCGATAAAATAGATATCAGTTTCCCAGAAAAAATATTCAATGCTTTTGACACGAAAGAAACATCGATACCTATTGGTCACTATACGAATTATGCAATTGAACCGACATGTGGTTTAGCGACGATCCATGACTTTATCGGAAAAGTGGATGAACCACGCTATTTTGTGGATCCTCGAAGGATGGATGCTCGTATCCTCTGGTTTACCAGCGGGTTTGTCGAGTATCAGTCACCTAATTTTTTGAATGCAGAGGATACATTAGAAATGTTGGAAGTTTCTGTGGAAATTTCTTCTGAATTTCCTTTTTCAAATGACAATTGGCCTTCCGATATCACTTTCAGCCTAAATGGCGTAGAGCTAGGAACATGGACGAGCCCTGGAGATTTTGCTGATATCCGCGGGAAATATACGCCTGATTGGTATCCAGATAATCTTAATCAATACGGCTTGCTGAAGACGATCCGAATCACCAAACATTTGACAAATATGAATGGGGAACCTTTGTCAGACATCACGATCAACGACATCCCTAAAGATCAAGATACTTGGCATTTGCGAATCGAAGTGAAAGAAGATGCCGAACATGTAGGTGGCTGTACTTTATTTGGTAAAGGATTCGGTAATTACGACCAAGATATCAAATTAAAAGTTTACTACAGCTGATAGTTTTCTTTTCTATTTTATAAAGCAAAAACAGCCAATCCCTATGAAGGGACGGCTGTTTTTTTATTTTATTGTTATTTCCAAAAATCATCCAAAACAGAAATTGGCAAATGACGTTTATGCTGCGTCTTGTTCCACCACGCTTCGATTTTTTCTTGTGCTTGAGCGGGAACTTCTTTTCCTTCTAGATAATCATCGATTTCGTTATACGTAACACCTAGTGCGACTTCATCCGCAATCATTGGTTTTCCATCTTCAAGATCTGCAGTCGGAATTTTTGTGTATAGCTTTTCCGGTGCATTCAATGCTTGAAGCAATTGTTTCCCTTGCCGTTTGTTCAAACGGAACAATGGTAAGATATCGGCTCCTCCATCACCAAATTTCGTGAAAAAACCAGTGATGTTTTCTGCAGCATGATCTGTCCCTAATACAGCTCCTGCTCTTTCTCCGGCTACGGCATATTGTGTAATCATTCGTTGTCGTGCTTTGATATTTCCTTTGTTAAAATCGCTGATTTCCACACCTGCTTCACTTAATACTTGTACTTGTGCATCAACAGCAGGTTTGATATTTACTCGCAGACTAACATCGGGCTGGATAAAGTCAAGAGCAGCTTTTGCATCTTCTTCATCTGCTTGTTCACCATAAGGAAGACGAACAGCGATAAATTGATAGCTTTCATCTTTCGTTTCTTCACGCATTTCTTCCATCGTTAGTTGCGCCAAACGACCTGCTAAAGTAGAATCTTGACCACCGCTAATACCTAATACAAAGGTTTTAAGAAACGGATATTTTTTCAAATAAGCTTTCATAAAATCAATACTTTTACGAATTTCTTCTGTTGGATCAATTGTTGGTTTGACACCTAATTCATGGATGATTTCTGTTTGCAGGCTCATTTATTCTCCTCCTATGCTTCTGTATGAAGTTCTGCTACACTTTTTTTCATTCGTTCCATCGTAGCCATTTTATGGTTCCAGCATTCAGTAGATAGATCGACCGGATATTTTTGCGGATTCAAGTCTCGTTTGTACTCTTCCCACAGTGAATCTAGATTTTCTTTTGTATATTCTTTGATTTCGTTTAGCACGGGTAGTTCGTATACTCTTTTTCCTTCGATAAAGATATCTTGTAAAACGGGGCGAGCGGTAAAATCCCGAACAGTTTTATTGATAAACGTATGCACTGGATGAAACATAAAGATAGCTTCTTCTTCTCGAGGATCCTCATCCCATAATGTGACATAGTCTCCTTCAGATTTCCCATCAGAGTTTCGAGTAATACGCCATACTTGTTTTTTTCCTGGAGTTGTCACTTTTTCCGCATTGCTTGATAACTTGATCGTATCCACCATATTTCCTTCGCTATCTTCGATTGATACTAGTTTGAATACTGCACCAAGGGCTGGCTGATCATAAGCGGTGATCAGTTTTGTTCCGACACCCCATACATCAATTTTAGCTTTTTGCATCTTTAAATTCAAAATCGTTGCTTCATCTAAGTCATTCGAAGCATAAATTTTTGCTTCTGTAAATCCAGCTGCATCTAATTGTTCCCGAACACGCTTAGATATATAGGCCATATCTCCACTGTCGATACGTACGCCTTGGAAGTTGATTTTATCACCTAATTCTTTTGCTACGCGGATTGCACTTGGCACACCTGATTTCAACGTATCATAAGTATCGACTAAGAACACACAGTCTTTATGGGTTTTAGCATACGCCATAAATGCTTCATAATCATTTCCATAAGATTGGACTAACGAATGCGCATGAGTCCCACTAGCTGGTATCCCAAATATCTTTCCAGCACGTACATTGCTTGTTGCATCTGCTCCGCCGATATATGCCGCTCTAGTTCCCCAAACTGCCGCATCCAATTCTTGCGCTCGTCTAGTCCCAAATTCCAAGAGCGGATCTTCTCCGATCACAGATTTGATGCGAGCTGCTTTTGTCGCGATCAACGTTTGGAAATTGACCATATTCAACAGTGCTGTTTCTACTAACTGACAATGTGCCAAAGGACCTTCCACTTGGATCAATGGTTCATTTGCAAAAACTAATTCACCTTCACGAGCAGAACGAACCGTTGCTTTAAATTCAAAATTTTGTAAATACTCCAAAAAACCCTCAGGATAGACTTCTAAGCCACGTAAGTAAGCAATATCGGAATCACTAAACGTCAGATTCTCTAAATAATTGACTAACCGTTCCAATCCTGCAAAAACCGCGTACCCGTGGCTAAAAGGCATTTCTCGAAAATAACATTCAAAAACAGCATGTAAATCAGCTCGACCTAATTCCCAGTATGTCTGCATCATATTGATTTGATATAGATCCGTATGCAGCGTCAAACTGTCGTCTGGGTAAGTATTATTCATGTTGTATTACTCCTCTTGGCAAGTTTTCATTTCCTACCCATTATAACAAAAAAAATTGATAGGAAAAGAAATCTTCATTATTTTCTGAAAAAGAGGTTGTGAAAAAGCTGTCCTGCATCAAGTAATAAGAACAGCCAAACAAAAATAGCTCCTCCTATTTTTCGTTTGGTTGGGCTTATTACCGCAGATGCAAGCTTTTGAGCACCGTTTATCCGGAAAAAAGGGCTGCGACAAGACTTTTGTCACAGCCCCTACTCTTAATTTTGCTACTTCTTATAAACCAGATTTCACTTAATATTCGATATGAATCACCTTCTGCGGAATTTCTTTCCTCTGCGATATACATAGAAACCACCGACTAAAAGAACCGCTGCTAGGGCCCCGATAATGATATACAACAAAGAATTTGTATTATTTTCTACAGTAAAAACCTCATGATTGACTGAGTTTGCTTGTTCTTTCGTAATCGTAAAGTCTTTTGTCAGCAACCACTTTTGCCCTGTCTCATCTTGTGCTTCGACTAAAAGTTGATAATCCCCCGATTCTAAAGGTTTCGTATTTCCAGCTTCCCCATGATAAATAGGCATAGCAAAAACTGATTCAGGAGCAATACCACCATTTTCGATTTTTCGTGTCATTATCGGTTCTTCCTGTCCTTTTGAATGAACAGTTGCTTCAACGGTCACTCCCTTGATATTGATTGGTTGAGGATTTTCTAGCACAGCAACCACACCAGCATTGTTGGTGATCACTTCGGAACGTACCTCATTCAACTTCAGATCCGGCACAACTTCCTTGTCATTTGCGCTCATCATCAACCCAACCACATAAGCGTATTCGCTAAAAAAAGGCTGATTACTTTCTTCTTTTTCAGCTGAAAAATCTTTTTTCACTTGGATCCCGCCTAATAAGATTCCATCAAAGGAAGTATCAGGTGCTTGTACTTCTAAAGTAACGACTCCTGCTTTATTCCCTGGGATCACTGCTTCTTTTGGATAATCGACCAATGTGCAGATGGGTTGCTGAACGATTGACTCCTCTGGTAATTCATTTTGTCCGTAGTCAATCACTATGTTTCCGTTTGTCTGAGCTGTATTGACATTGATAAAATACGTTTGCTCCTGATCAGAAAAATTATTGATCTGGATCTGTAATGTCTGTTTTGTTCCAGGTTCTACTCGTAAATCAAAGAATGAACGTCCTTCTCGCTGATTGTCCGGTAAAATAGGATGGACACTATAGTCTGCTCCATGATTTTCATCAGCAAAAACGACGATTCCAGGAAAAACTAGCTGTATTAATAAAGTTATCAAAACCAATACTAAATGTCGTCTCACTTTTCATCCCTCCATTTTATGTAAAAAGGATGGAGTTAGCTTATCCGCTCCATCCTTTTGCGGTTGTTTACAAGTAAAACAAATTATTTTACTTGAAATACTGCTGTTAGATCGAATCCACTGCTGTGTAAGTAACTGTACCAGTATACTCTCCAACCGGTGTATTCGCTTTGACTGTTAGTGTTGGCGCTTCTGATGTGAGCTCATTTATATGATCAAATGTACCGGAAACATAAGATATCGGAAGAGTTGTTGCAGATTCTAATACATTTTCTCCATTGATCGTAAGAGCAGAAGCAATATCATCTGTTAAGTTTGTTGCACTGACTGTCAATACCCAGTCTCCCGCAACTACAGCATTCTCCCAAGCTGCTGTCAGCTCTGTTGTATCTTCAACACCAGTGTATTCGCTGATCAATTCTAAAGCTTCTGTTTTGCTGGCTTCTAGCGGACGAAAATCGGAAGCTTGCAATGCGCCATCAAAAGTACCATTGACAGTTGTATTTGCGCTGATTTGCGCCACCGTATGTTCACCAAAATCGATATCAGGAACATCATCGAGTGTAAAAATCCCTGGGTAAGTTGGAAGATCATCCACTACTAAAAAGTCAGTAATCTCCACTCTAGTCGTTCCATCCATTGGTTCACCAAATTCTGCTGCCATGACTGTTGGTGCAAAACATGTAAATAACATCGCACTTGTACTTAAAACCCCTACTAATTTTTTCATTTTTTGTCCTCCTTTTTTTCTCATCAAAATTCTGCATTCACAAATCGCCAATAATGTTTCGAGTAGTAATGACCACTAGATGTCCCCTCAGGAAAAGTGAGTGTTGACTGCTCGCCAGGAATCGTATATGTAACGATTCCACGTTCTTTGTTTCCTGTTGACTGGATGATCGTACGATACTCTTTTCCTGCATCTTGGTGATCATATTCGAAAGCTTCCAATCCTTTGACAGCTTCTTCGTTCTTTCCGCTGAACATTCCTCTGCCTAATTGATAATCGGCAGTCAAAAGATGGCCATCTTTTTTACAACGGAAGTCTTCTGTTTTCAGTTGTAGTTGCCATTCTGTGCTCTCTTTTCGAGAATCAAGAAAGGTAATCGATAAATCGTTGCTCTCTCGATGGATTTGATTGTGTTCATCTGTATAGCGCGATACGAACAGTAAATCATCAATGTATAACATCCGTGGAAATTGTTCATTCAAAGGAACGATTTTCAGAGAAGTCGCACCCTCGGTCTGTCCGTGAACAGCAGAAGAACAGCTAAACATTCCTATGAATAATGCACTCCATAACGCTAGCGAAAATCTATTTTTCATGTTTTTCGCCTCCACGTATTTGATGACGATAGACTAAAATAACGCCGATAATCAACAGCGTTCCAACAAATGAAATCAATCCTGCCTTTGCTTCATTTGCCTCTGGAAAACTGCTTTTCTGTTTTTCTTCTCCCTTTTCAGTCTGCTTTCCTATCTCCCGTTCATTGATTTCTATGACTGCATGCGTTTCACCAGCTTGGGTAGCAGCATTCACCACTGGCATCGATAACGAGAACAGGAGTAGAAGAAGAACAGAAATCATCCAGTATCGGTTTTTTGATTTCATTGTTTTCTCCTTTCCACTTTTTTTCTAGTATCTAGCCAGCCATACGATCCCCCCCTTTCAAAGCTAGCTTCTTGCTATAACACATCTTCAATTTTCCACGTGATCGTTCCAGAATATACTCCTGTTCTATCTTGACTGTTTAGGCGCAGTAACAAGCCTTCTTCTTGTGAAAATTCATAAACCTTATCAATTTCCAGTGTTAAAGCAGAAAGTGCGATTTCTCCCATTTCATTTTTGAACACAAGATACCCTTCACTAATCGCATGTTGCATATCCACATGATTTAGTTCTTCAGCAGATACGGTTACTTTATATGAATCCGATGTATTCAATGTGTTTCTAGTAACAACACGCATCCTTTCTTCACGTGCTTGTGCTTGTCTGTTCATTGGCAATTGTGATCGAGCATACTTCCAGCTGTATTCTTCTGTCACGAATTCAAATCCCAGATAACCTTCCACCTGAAAACTCTCTTCCAAAATAAGCGGTTCATCAATACGATTATCAGTGAGCGTTACAGTAATCGTATTTTCACCTCGTTGAAAGACCCCCTCTAGATCTTTTATGTCGATCGTGAATGCTGCTGATCTAAGTGTTTGAAGTTCTTCTCGTGCATTGAGGAGCATTTGATTTTCGGTAAGAACTTCTCCATTGATCCACACACTATAATACAAACGGTCCAAATCACCGTCACCATAATCAAAAGCAAAACGAAATCGCTCTTTGAAATCAGTAAACGTAGTTTTCTCAGCCATTTTTCTCAGCCATTTGTCCATCTACCGTTCTTAGATTCGCTAATTCCGGTGGGGTATTGGGCTCACGCTGGATCGCATATTGAACGGCTTGTTCCACCTGTGTATCATAGTAACTGCCTGTTGGAGAAAGACTTCTTCCCCTGAAGGATACTCGTTCATAGACATCATGATCCTCATACCCAGGGAATTCTGCTTTTACTTTTGTTTTATAATTCAACTTCAATACTGTACCTACTTCTATCTCGATAGTTTCTATTGGATAAAAGCGTTGTAGAGAGTCATCATACATCGCATTTACTCGATGCTCTATGATCTCGTCATTATTACTTATAGTTTGATAAGTAAAATAAGGCTGATACTCACTTATCGGGACCATATCCGTAAATTTGAAAGGGTTCGATTTACTTTCTTCCAGATCAGAAGTTAAAATCGAGAGACCATTATCATTACTAGGAGTAAGGAATATACTACCGTCTCCCTCTTCGTTGTAAAAAGTAACCGTATGTTCCAACTCTGTATCCGCAGCAACTGTCTGACCACTCACATTTTCTGCTCCCCCTTGTCCTTGCATCGTTATCTCATGGACTAGTTCACCTTGAATATCAAAATTTGGCTCTGTCATAAACAATGTCGTGTAATTATCTTTAGTATAAGTTGCCGTCGCAGTAAATCCCCAATAAAGATTTTTTGATTGGAGATTGGAAAAATAGTCATTGATATTGATCTCGCCTGTTGTTGTTCCATATCCGCCGTCTCGTAAATCTGTCATCAAAAAGCGAAGGATCCCTGTTGGAGTAATGTTGACATCCAATTGCCACCAACTACCTGTCACAAAGGCATTATTTGTTTCAAAATCTTTTATAAGAGTTTTGGTAGCAGGACTATCGGAAGGAGCCACTGCAATATGTGCACCAGAAAGACCTTGATCTCCAAATTTATCTCGATTTCCTAATGGACCTGTAGATACTTGATTATCGAACTCAAGGACCATTGCATTTGCCATGTGCCGATCAATGTCAAATAGACCAATAGGATCTTTATGTTTATAGGCACCCAGTGCTTTTGCGTCATGGTTCATAACCACAGTGGGATCATATTTGTTGTGGATTCCTCGTCGGCTGTATAACAAACTCGTAGGATTCCCATCATGTAAGAAAAAGGAGATCCCTTCTGTGTCCGTATCAAAATACATATAGCTAGTGAACCGGATATCTCTTGTCAAGTTTGAAAATCTGATCGTATTTTGACTCTTTGAAACCATATGTCCTCGATTGTAAAGTGCAGTTAAAATATGATTTGGCGTCATCTGGATACTTTTGTTATTGTCCACAAAATTTGGAACATTTCGTACAATCGTTAAATAGTCAGGGATCGTAAACAAACTATTTAGCGGAATCGCATCATCGTAGGCCCCATTTAGAGTAGGATCTGACATATTAGGAGCTGCATAGACTCCGACTTCTTCCGCTTCTGCTTTTGATTCTTCTATTGAATCGTCTATTGGGATTTCTGCTGATTCTACTTCTTTAGAAATCTCTGGAGAAGGCTCACTTGTTTCTTGTGTTTCAGATGCTGTGATATTTTCTGGTAAAGTTACCACGACAGTATATTCTTCTTGGTCTCCGATCAAGACTTCTACTAATTCATCCTCTGTTTGTTTCATTAGCCTTGGCGTGATTTTTAGATGATATTGATTATACTCTTCTACTATGTGGCTTTTAAAAACGATTTCAATTCTCTCATTCTCCGAAGAAAAATCACCTGCGTAGTACCATTCCTCATCAACTGGTCCTACTTTTCCAAAGGTACGTTCGATTTCCTGAATGCTTTCTCTAAGTAATAATCCTTCGTGTTCAACTATTTCCAGCTTAAATTGCATTTGATATTCAGCTTCATCTTTTGCATGCTTCTCATATGTCATACTCCATTGTATCTGCTTCAGTTCCTCATCCATTTCGTAATCGATCACAATATTCGCATGTTCATCAGCTACTACTTTTTCAGACTCAGTCTTGGCAAAAGTGATCTGCGACAGTCCCGCAAGTTGCGATAAAAATAGGACAGCAACCATAAAAACTACACTGCCATAATGCGAGACAGTTTTCGTTTTTTTCATTTCCTCTCTTCCCCTTCTTGAATATTAGTGAGATTTTTTCAAAAAGCTCCGATATAGTCGTTCTCATCTTTTATCCGATAACTAAAATTTAACTTAATTAAAATAAGATTGCAAAAACATTAGAAAGAGGGTGCTAAAAAATATAATAACAAAAAAAATACCGTAAACATCCATTAAATACATAATAAAAGGTAGCAATCAGCTTAATAAAAAAACATTAATCTATAAACAACGGAAGTGTTTTCTCAAATAAATTGTATTTATCGTTCAAATTCGAGACAATAAAAAGGAAATAAAACCAAAAAAAATGAGAAAAATATAATTTAAGCGGATATAAAGAAAAATGAAGAGGTATCTAGAAATGATCTGGAGTTGAATAATAGTTTATAAAATATTTGTATTTTTAATTAATTAAAGAAATAAGCAATCAAAAAGGAGGTCCTATGTTTTTCAATATTGTGTTTACCCAGAAAGAACGCCGCAAGTTAGCAATTTTTCATCTATTGGAGGAGCAACATGAATTAACTATCAAAGAAATCAGTAAAAAACTTGATTTATCTTCTAGTGTCGTAAAAAATATATTGAATGAAATGGAGAATGAATTTGATGACTTTTGCTTTTCTGGATTCAAATTATTGTCAAAAAACAAGATCAACCAGAACCTGCCAACTGATTTAAACTATGATTATTATTATTCCTATCTTATCCAGCAGAGCCTCCCTTATCGCGCAATCAAATCTTCTCTTTTCTATCCAGAGAAAAATCTGATGGAATTCTGCCAAGAAAATTTCATTAGTCGTGCTTCTGCTATGCGGCATCTGCAGTCATTATCCGATTATGTACAGGAATTCGATGTCATTTTTAATCGCAGTCAATTATCTTTCAAAGGAGACGAACGCTTGATTCGCTTGATATTATTCAATATTCTTTGGGCAGCTTCTCGTGGAAATGAAGATTATGCTTTTTACGTCTCAAAATCTGAGTTATTAAAAAAATTGGCTGAACTTACTAAGCATACATCTTTAAATTGGAGTTTCGTAGGAAAAAAAGAAGTTTGTCTTTTTGCTGGGATTACCACTCAGCGGATTGCACAAGGTCACTATGTAGAGGATGACCCTCGCTATAGCGAAGCAGTTTTTAGTAATGATCATCGAATAAAATGCCTTTTTGGTGAACATTTTTCTATTCCCTCCTCTCATCAAGATAGTGAATTTCGTTTTGCACAATTTATGGTGTTTTATGCACCGACCTTTCAATATGAGAATCCTACTCTTAATGAAGCTTTAGACATATTCGACAAAAAAGGACAGTTGCTTTCTTCATTATTGAAAGAACTTGACAATTATTGGCAAATTGAGATTTTTCCTGATGACCGTGTTTTTCAACACAATCAAATTGTTCACCTTCATTTATTTAATATTCTTTTTTGTTATTATTTTTTTCCAAAGCGTGTTCCGACACTCTTCTTTCTAATGAATTATTTTCATAAAAAGAAGTCATCAAGTTATTACTATTTAAAAGAGCATTTTACCTTCTTCTTGAATAAGATGGGGCGGCGACATAATTATCAATGGCTTTCTATTTGCTGCAACGATTTAGCTGAAATATTTGCATGGCTGACTTTGCAATGTTGCGAGGACAATGAAAATTCAACTAAGTTACAAGTTTCTTTAGTGATGGAAACGAATTATTTTTTTACCCAAGATATCAAGAATTTTTTAAAAGACTTGTCCTTTATCGAACTGAAGGAATTATCCTATGAAGAAAGACAACCCATTGATTTTCTGATTGTCTCTTCTGTACATCTTATGCCCAAAGAAACGGATAGAAGTTATTATGTAGTGAATTTTTTGGAAGGAAAGACAGATTATGTCAAGTTGTACCTTGAATTGAAAAAAGCTCATGAAAATAAGAAGTTTCACTTGCTTTTAAAAAAAACTGAAAGAAAAAAGCTGCCGTCAATTAAACCACAATTGTTCGTATAATTGGATTGCAAAAAAGGGCTGCGACAAAAGTCTGTCACAGTCCCTTTTCCCAAATAAACGGTGTTCTCCTGCCAACTCCTCGGTATTAGCTCAACAAACGGCACAATATGAGGAACTATTTTTCCGTTTGTTTCTCTAATACACAGGTCAAAACGCTGTTTTCACAACCTCTTCCTTAAACGGTGCTCAAAAGCTTGCATCTGTGGTAATAAGCCCAACCAAACAAAAAATATGACGAACTATTTTTGTTTGGCTGTTCTTATTACTTGATGCAGAACAGCTTTTTCGCAACCTCTTTTTTACTGTATACATCATAAAGATGGAGCGATTTAGCATAAAGATGATTAGTCGTTAGGACATCAATCCATCGTATTTTTTTGTTCAACAACTACAATATCTTTATTTGGACGTTTGAATTGTATTCCGGCACGTTCCAGCTCCTGTTTCACTCCTATATGGACTTTGACATCTTCCCGTGTCATTTTTAAAACGTGATGAATCGCATAGTCGATTTCTTGCCTTGTGATTTTTTTCTTCGTATTGATCATCACAACTTGCTTTTTGTCATATGTGTCCACTAGCAGCAACTGTGTCCGATCTAACGAAAATAATTTGTAATAATTAATGGCCGTATTCCCAAAAAAGAATTCTACTACTTTAGGATAAAATGTCTTAATATTTAAATTACTATTCACAGGTGTTTCGATTAGCTTCATCTCATTCCTCTTTTCTATATAGTCGATTTAGATTCAATCCCATATATTCCCCGTTGTTCCCAACATTAAGGAATCGGTTACAATTGAACCTTTAAAAACAAAAGGATTTACCTTTTATCACTTAATAGTATAACATAATTTTATGAGAAAAAAATACACTTTTTTCTTGACCTTCTCGTTACGTAAAGGATTATGCTTACATTTGTCAGGAGGAAAAATAATGGAATACACGATAAAGAAAATGTCAGAGATATCAGGAGTCAGTCCGAGAACCTTGCGCTTTTATGATGAGATTGGACTGCTAAAGCCAGCTAGGATCAATTCCTCAGGTTATCGGATTTATGGCAAAAAAGAAGTCGATCGTCTGCAACATATCTTATTTTATCGAATGTTGGCATTCAAGTTGGAGGATATTCAAGAAATCTTAGATAATCCGCATTTTGACCACCAGAAAGCTTTAATCGAACATCAGCAGATGCTTCTAGAAAAACGGGCACAAATCGACATCCTCTTGGCAACTGTCCAACAAACACTTGATAGATACGAAGGAGGAAGAAAAATGAGTGATAAAGAAAAATTTGAAGGGTTCAAACAACAAAAATTGAAAGAAAATGAAGAAACTTATGGACAAGAGATTCGACAAAAATACGGGGAAGAAAAGGTTACAGCATCCAACGAAAAATGGATGAATATGGATAAAGAAACGTATGAAGAAATGCAAACTGTTGAAAAGCAGATTTTAGCTGATCTCACTCTTTATTTACAAGCTCCTACAGATGAAAACTTAGCAGATCGCATCTTTCAAGCTCATAAGAAGTGGTTATCTTACAGCTGGTCTGAATATCAGCCGGAAGCGCATAAAGGATTAGGGATGATGTACGAAGCCGATGAACGATTCACTGCATATTATGACGAACGAAGTGGTCATGGTGCAGCAAAAGCATTAAATGAAATCATCCAAAAAAAGGCATAACAGTTTACATGATCCGACAAAAACGACCGAACAACAAAACATCAGACACCAAAGTTAGATTTTTTATACTAACATTTGGTGTCTGATTCATTTTTTACAAGTGTTTTGCCAAAATTCAGCGCTGAATAAACGTGTAAGGTATTTTCACTTTATCCTTTTTTTCTGTAAGAAACAATTGAAAAGCCATTTCTCCGCAAGCTTCCAGATGGTGATCAATCGTTGGAAAGCCAAGAAGCTCGCTGATCAGCAAATTATCGCGTCCAATCACCACTGGTACCTTATCTTGCAGATAGCTTTGCAAGATGCCTGCTGCGACCATATCCGAATTTGTAAAGACCCCATCAACTCTATGGTCTTTAAAAAAGATACCTGCTTGTTTTCCTTTCTCTGCATCTATGCAATCCCAAAAAACAAGTGACTCATCAAAAAACGGAAAAAGTCGACGACATAGTTGCAAAGTAATCTTTGAATTATAACTCAGCCTGCCACTTCGCCCCAATGTGATGCCCAATCGTTTTACCCCTTGCTGCTTCAAATAAGAAAGACCTTCTGTAATCGATTGTTCTCGATCAATAAAGACGCAACTTGCCTGTTTTTCCTTGATTTCTTCACAAAAAACTAGAGGACCATATTTTTGATAATCTAGCAAATCTTCTAGTGTATTGGCACGAGATGTGATGATCAATCCATCAAACGCTTTAGCTGCAAATTCTTCAAGATAGCTTCGCTCTTTTTCTTTCTGATAACCCGTCGGTAAAAGCGTCACTTTGTAATCATAGTCAAACGCCTCTTCAATGATCCCACTGATCAGCTGATCAAAGTACGGATGGTTGGTATAAGGCAAGATTACTCCGATACTTTTCGTTTTTCCATAACTCAACTGTCTGGCTTTTGCATTAGGGATATAATCGACTTCTTTCATGACCGCAAGTATTTCTTTCCTTTTTTCCTCATCTACATATGGATGTCCATTGATCACACGTGAAATAGTAGAAACTGAATAACCTGTGAGCTTTGCGATATCTCGAATATTTGCCACTGCTGCTTCGCCACCTATACAAAAAGATTTTCTTGTAAATAGTCTACCACAGCTGGACCGCATTCAAAAAACTGATACATTTTTCCATCATGAGAAAAACTGATCCGCTGTCCACCCCAATATATATCTTTTGTCAACGTTTCGATTTCATTCATTGGTATTTCTTTTACTATATTCTTATTCAGCCCTTGAAAACTGTACAACGTTAATATGGATCCCTTAAACTCGACAAACGCATAAAAATATTTGTTCGTTGTGCCATCTGTTATCTCTACATAGGTATTCATTGCAAGCCCTCCTTTTGATACTTTGAGTATAGTGTATGAAACGCGTCTCATATCAAGGAGTTTGTTTTGCAATAGAAAAATTCTATTCCTCTGGTTCACCTAAATTTGGATCTAAGCGGTTTGCTGCTAAAATAAATGGCGCCCAGATTAAAGCAGCTACTATTAAATTAACGATTGTTAAAACGATGGCTCGCCAATCTCCCGCAGTAGCTAAAAATCCACTGATAATCGTTGGCATGACCCAAATCACATTTACTACAACCGGACGAACAAGCCCGGCCATCGTGGCAAAATAGGCGATCGTTGCAGTCGCAAGAGGTGCCAAGATGAACGGAATCATCAACAGCGGATTCAACACAACAGGAAGACCAAACATCACTGGTTCATTGATATTGAAGATTCCTGGTGCAATCCCTAACTTTCCTACCGTTTTATAATCTGCCCGTTTAGATAAAAATAAAATCATAACTATCAACACCAGCGTGACTCCAGCTCCTCCCGGCCAGACAAAAGCTTCAAAAGAACCTGCCACCCATTTGAAAGGGATGGGCTCATTATTTTGAAAGGCATTCGTGTTTTCGACCATCGCGGTACCATATAAGGTCTGCAAAACAGGTGACATGATATTTGTGCCGTGAAGACCAAAAAACCAAAGAACATGCACAAGAAGAACAATGATAAAGACCGCTCCATAACCTTGTGACAAGTTCATCAAAGGAGATTGTATGGCTTCAGAAATCCAGTCAATCAGCGGCTCACCAGCTGTTTGTCTAAAGATATAATTAATCACACCAACGACGTATAAAGAAACTAATGCAGGAATAATCGCCGCAAAAGCTCTTGCTACAGCAGGTGGCACAGCATCCGGCATCCGTATGATGATCTTTTTCTTGATCAGAATCGCAAAAATAATGACAGAAATAAATCCAAAGATCATAGCAGTGAACAAACCAGACCCACCCATATATTTACCAAAATTAAAATAGCCCCATGCGCCTACTGATAACGTTTGTCCTCCGTCTGGCGTTCCAGCAATCACACCACCTGCAGAAGTAATCAAATCTGCTGCGTCTTGCGAAAGCTTCTCGGGCAATGTCAACACCGCTGTTGCTGCATCGGGTAAGCCAATAATAAACGCAACCAGAGAAACAATACTTCCTGAGACAGGATCGACCTCATAGGCTTTCGCTAGATTCGCTCCTAGTGATAAGGCAAAGACCACTGCCATAATAGCTAAAGTACCATTCCAGATCAATCCATTTACGCCAATGACTGGGGTAAAAAATGCCGTGATCGCATTCCCTTCACCTAGATACGTATTCGGAAAATCCCGCATAAATGCGTTCAGTAAAACAGCAATTGCTCCTGCCATCGTAGCTGGCATCGTACCAATAAAAGCATCCCTCAATGCAACCAAGTGTTTCTCCGACCCGATTTTCGTTGCAACTGGCAAAATATACTTCTCCATCCAACTCATTAATCCATTCATTTTTTCTCCTCCTGTTTTTATTGTTACCGAAGCCCCGTTTTGAATACGCATACATTATAATGATATTATAAATATAGCATAGTTATTCCTATCTGGCTATCTGTTTTTAGCAGATAAAATAAATAACTATGCAAATTCAAAAAATATGCATGATCCTTTATAAATAGTATAGTTTCCAACTACTCGCAAAAGCAAATGATACCCTTTAAATAACAATTATTATGAATGGATATACAAAAAAAGTAGAAAAGGAAATATTTTGCTTCCTTTTCTACTTTTTTATCTATCTTCCTCAAATAATGGGCTACGCTAGATAAGCAAGGTGCTTTTCTTACATCATACCGCCCATCATTGATGGATCCATTGCAGGAGCTGCTGGTGCTGCTGGTTCTGGTTTATCTGCAACGACTGCTTCTGTTGTTAATAACAAGGCAGAAACGGAAGCGGCATTTTGCAAGGCAGAACGTGTTACTTTAGTTGGGTCTACGATACCTGCTTCAACCATGTTTACCCATTCTCCAGTAGCAGCGTTGAATCCAGTACCTAGTTCTACGTTCTTCAATTTATCAACAATCACTGATCCTTCATAACCAGCGTTTTCAGCGATTTGACGAATTGGTTCTTCCAAGGCACGAACAACAATCTTGATACCTGTTGCCACGTCTCCTTCTGCTTCTACAGCAGAAACTTTGCTGATAACATTCACTAGAGCTGTACCACCGCCTGAGACCATTCCTTCTTCTACTGCGGCACGTGTAGCATTCAATGCATCTTCAATACGTAATTTCAATTCTTTTAATTCTGTTTCAGTAGCTGCACCGACTTTAACAACAGCTACACCGCCTGCTAATTTAGCTAAGCGTTCTTGTAATTTTTCGCGATCAAAATCAGAAGTTGTTTCAGCAATTTGGTTTTTGATTAATTGCACACGCGCTTCGATGGCTTCTTTTTCTCCTGAACCTTCTACGATCGTTGTATTGTCTTTATCTACAACAACTTTAGACGCATTTCCTAAGTTTTCGATTGTTGCATCTTTTAATTCTAGACCTAGATCGTCAGTAATTACTGTACCACCTGTCAAAATAGCGATATCTTCAAGCATTGCTTTACGACGATCACCGAAGCCAGGAGCTTTTACAGCTACTACATTGAATGTTCCGCGGATCTTGTTCAAAACAAGCGTTGGTAATGCTTCGCCATCTACATCGTCAGCAATGATCAATAATGGACGTGATTGTTGCAAGATTTGTTCTAACAATGGCAGAATGTCTTGGATGTTAGAGATTTTTTTGTCTGTAATCAAGATATATGGGTTTTCTAGAACAGCTTCCATTTTGTCGTTATCTGTTACCATATATTGTGATAAGTAACCACGATCAAATTGCATACCTTCTACAACATCTAGTTCTGTTTCGATTCCTTTTGATTCTTCAATTGTGATGACACCGTCGTTTCCAACTTTTTCCATTGCATCAGCAATCAAATGTCCAACTTTATCAGAACCTGAAGAAACAGCTGCTACTTGTGCAATGGCTTCTTTTGAATCAACAACAGTTGAGATATTATGCAACTCTTCCACTGCGGCTTTTGTTGCCAATTCGATCCCGCGGCGAATGCCTAGAGGATTAGCACCTGCAGTTACATTTTTTAAACCTTCGCGAACGATTGCTTGTGTCAAAACAGTTGCTGTCGTTGTTCCGTCACCGGCAATATCATTTGTTTTTGATGCTACTTCTGATACAAGTTTTGCACCCATGTTTTCAAAATGATCTTCTAACTCGATTTCTTTTGCGATCGTCACACCATCATTTGTGATCAATGGAGAGCCGTAAGATTTTTCTAGTACGACATTTCGGCCTTTAGGTCCTAATGTTACTTTCACTGTATCTGCTAATTTATCTACCCCGCGTAACATAGCTGCGCGTGCGTCTTCTGCAAATTTTAATTCTTTTGCCATGATTGATTCACCTCATCGATTATTTTTGATTATTTTTTCTATCTTCAAAATTTACTCAACAATCGCCATGATATCTTTTCCTGCGACGATCAGATATTCTTTTCCTTCGTATTTTACTTCTGTACCGGCGTATTTTTCGAACATAACTTGGTCGCCTGCTTTCACAGCGGCAGGAACTTTTTCACCGTTTTCCAACAAACGGCCCTCACCGACTGCAACAACTGTCCCAGTTTGGGGTTTCTCTTTAGCTGCAGAAGCTAAAACGATTCCTCCGACAGTTTTTTCTTCTTCTTTTGCGACTTCGATAATGACGCGATCACCTAATGGTTTTAACACGATAAATCCCTCCGATAACTCTTTTTTTAATCCGTTAGCACTCTTAACCTTCGAGTGCTAACCTACATTTTTAATAATACTCATTCTCCCTCTTTTTTGCAAGCTTTTAAATCAAAGAAAAGAAATTTTATTCTGACAGTTGTTTATTGAAATTATGATATAATTAAAATCAACCGATAAAAGCTTGCCTTGCATGCTTGTTATCCCTTAAAGGAGGAATTACATGTCTTTAAAAAAATATAGTTTCCTCAGCATTTTTTGCTATGGTCTAATTTTTATCTCACCCTTGATCTTAGCTTCGATAGGACTTGTAAAATCTACGTCTGAATTGATCACAGCAACTGCAGTCATGTATATACTGGGCGCAGTTATCCTAGCTATTTTTTATTTTAAGCAACGTGAACCGTTAGCAATCGAATCAGCAGTAAAAAAAGCTTCTGTTCCAAAGATCGTTATTTATGGATTAGTTGGAATCTTTGTCGCATTGATTCTGCAAAGCATCGCTGTCATGTTGGAATCTATATTGTTTGGCGAAGCAACCCCTTCTGAGAATACACAAAATATCATCCAGATGATCATGGAAGCACCTGCTTTTATTTTGGCGACAACTGTTGCCGGACCAATCATGGAAGAATTCGTATTCCGCCGCAGCATACTAGGGATCATCAGTCGGTATTCAAATTTTTGGGTTGGGGCAGTGGTCAGCTCTTTGCTGTTTGCGTTTGCTCATAATGACGGTCATTTGCTAATTTACTTTTTCTTAGGTTTCTTCTTCAGCCTAGAGTACAAAGCGACTGGTCGGATCTGGACATCGATGATCACACACGTAGGAATGAACACATTAGTTGTTCTTGTTCAATTAGCTGTCCAAAAAGGACTGGTATAAACATGATTAGAAATACTCTTGTCATCCTAGATTGGTGATTTTTCCAATCTAAAGCGACAGGAGTATTTTTGTTTTTTTAGTCGATAATCTTTTCTGCTGTTCCATCATTTTTTGTCTGTCTTTCCTTTTTGAAGTTTGCAGAATCTATTTTTTTCAAAAATGGGAAATAAATGAAAAAACTAATTGCCAGCACGATACCTTGTAAAATCGCTGCAGGCACTCCGCCTACTAAAAAACCCGAGAGGATCGGCGGTGTTGTCCAAGGAACTTGGACCGCTGTAAATAAAGGAACGAATCCAAAATATAAAGCGGAATAGGTAATCAATCCTGAGAGGATCGGCGCGAAAATAAAAGGAGCAGCCATCATCGGGTTCATCACGATCGGTGTGGAAAAAATAATCGATTCATTGATATTGAAAAAGGCTGGTAAAAGTGAAAGTTTTCCTAATTCTCGGTATTTCCTGGATTTCGCAAAAAACGTCATAAAAAATACAGCCCCTAACGTCAAACCTGCTCCGGTAACAGTCATGAATTGATCAAGAAATTGCTGAGTAACGATATGCCCGCCATTTGCCACAGTCAATTCTTTTCCAGAGGCTAAGATTTCTGCATTTGCTAATGAGTTTGCTTGTAAGATCGGACTAACCAACCCATTGACCATCGCAGATCCATGAAGACCAAATAGCCATAAAAACGGGACAAAAAAACCTAATAAAAGCACACCGACTAACGTGTCTATCAACGATTGGATCGGAAGTTGGACGTACGTCCATATTCCTTGAATGACAGTCATCCCGAACAACTGTTGAAAAACCGCTGAACCTATAAGCGTAAAAGTGACTATAGCAAGTATTGGAATCAATGAAGTAAAAGACTGCCAAACATTTTCAGGAATCTTCCCATTTTGCCTCCACCCTTTCGCAAATCTTGCTAAACGTGCATAGCCCCATCCAATGAGGAGCCCAGTAGCAACTGCTCCTAGTATCCCTTCACCGCCTGTCCAAATATTATCTATCTCTACCTGAACATTAAGTGGCTGAATAAGTAGTAGGTAAGCAGACAAGGCTGTCATCCCGACTGGCAAGCGATCGATGTTTTCTTCTTTTGCATAAGCATACGCAATAGCAAAAACGATCCAAAAGGCTATCACGTCAAATGTAGCCTGGTATACTTGTGTAAAATACATAGAAAATCCTGTTTTATCTATCCACCGAGCGATGTAATCTACAGGAAAATGAGCAAATAAGAAAAACAGTGAGCCAACTATAATTATCGGGATCGTATAAGTCATTCCATTACGTAAAGCAGTTAAGGGTCTAAGATTCACAACAGATGTTACCATTGGTAAAAAGGCACGATCTAACCACTCTTTCATTTCTTATCTCCTTCATCTTCTATTTGATCAACTAGTTTTCTTAATTTAACTATACCCAATGATCACGAACCATGAAAGGAATGCGCACTAAGCTTTTCAAAAAACGGACGCTTTGACGAATATCCAGTAACCTCTTACAATGGACAGGAATAAAAAAGGAGGTTTTTTTATGAAAATCGCAATCATTGGCGCTACTGGTCATGCAGGTTCATTTATTTTAGACGAAGCATTATCCAGAGATTTAGATGTGACGGCAATTGTGCGTCATCCAGAAAAATTACCATCAGATGTTCCGTTTATACAAAAGGATTTATTTGAGTTGACAGCTACTGACCTTGCATCTTTTGATGTTGTCGTTGATGCTTTCAACGCTCCTAAAGGAAAAGAAGAAATGCATCAAACTTCTTTGTCCCATTTGATTGAGATACTTGAAGGAACCGATACACGCTTAATTGTCGTTGGGGGTGCCTCTTCGTTATTCTTAGATACAGAAAAGACGACTCGTATGATTGACCAAGTACCTAAAAATGCACCCTTCTATCCAACAGCTTTCAATATGTACGAAGGATTGTTAAAATTGAAACAATCTAAAAATCTACAGTGGACTTATATCAGTCCAGCTTCTTTATTTGATCCACACGGCAAGCGTACAGGCACTTATTTATTAAGTGATGATTATTTAAAAAGAAACGCTGCTGGCGACAGTACGATCAGCATGGCAGATTACGCGATTGCATTAGTAGATGAGATACTGGATAAACAACATGAAAAACAGCACATCAGTGTAGTCAGCCGATAATACGATTGTTTTGTCAATGATCTGAAAAAATAAAAACAGAAGATAAAACCAACACTGATTGATTTTATCTTCTGTTTTTATTTTTTATTGACTACACTGTTTAAATCGAAAATAGCTCAGTTGCTTCATCTGGATCTGTATCATAGATTTCAAAATCATGTCCAACACCAAAATCTTTTTCTTTCAAAACAGTTTCCATCGTTAAATGAGCAAGTTCTTTCATATTGTTTTCCTTGCTAAGATGACCAAGATAGATTCGTTTGGTCCGATTACCGATCACATCAGTCATGACAAGTGCACCATCTTCGTTGGAAAGATGCCCTCTATCTCCTAAAATACGCTGTTTTAGATTCCACGGATAAGGTCCCATGCGTAACATCTCAAGATCATGGTTACTTTCCATCAAATAACCATCGGCATTTTCAATGACACCTCGCATGTAATCACTGCAGTATCCGGTATCCGTCAACATGACGAATGAATGGTTTTCTTTATGGAAACGATAAAATTGCGGAGCTGCTGCGTCATGGGAGACGCCGAAACTCTCAATATCGATATCGCCGAATGTTCTTACTTTTCCCATCTCAAATAGATGTTTTTGTTCCACTGGTACATTCCCAATCAGTGGCTCCATCGCTTCCCAAGTCTGCTGATTGGCAAAAACATCCAAATGATACTTACGAGCTAAGACACCTACACCATGTATATGGTCTCGATGTTCATGCGTCACAAGTATTCCATCTAATTGGTCCGGTGTCCGATCAATTTGAGCCATCAAGGAAGTGATTTTTTTACCGCTAAGTCCTGCATCGACCAAAAGCCGTTTTTTTTCACTTTCGATATAAAGTGAATTACCCGAACTTCCACTTGCTAGGATACTGATTTTAAAAGCTGGTTTTTCTTCAGCCATTTGACTCCTACTTCCCTTCTTACTTTGTAAACTTTTTTCATTATACTCGCTTTTTTATTGATCTTCCACTTTTGGTACAGTGTTGTTTGTCACGATCGTATTGCTGAAAGCGTTGACGCTCTCGATTTGAACCACTTTATCACTTGTTTCAATCGCTACATGCCAAACAGGAACATACACATTTTTTTCCCGGACTTTCAGAATACAGGAATAAGCTAGTTGACGCCATAAGATTTTTGATCCTCTTGGTATTTTGTTATTGATGTACAATGTATTGATTGCTTCCTCTTCTGTATACAGTTCCGTCTTTTCACGCAGCTGTTCGATATCAGATAAATGCGTCTGCATGTATTTCGTGATACTATAATCGTTATCGTTTTTTTCTAAAGAAAGAACGATTTTTGCTGTATCATCATTGAACGGAATACCTTCATACTCTTGGCTTGCTTGGATTTCTAGTGGTTCTTCTTCTAAATGAGAAAAGTTTTTCGTATACACATACTCATTACCGAACAAAATATTGTCTTTGTTAGCTAAAAAATCTTCCAAAGAACTGCGGATCTTATCTGGATCAATCACGTTCTTTTCAGCTTCTGAGCTGGATAAGGATTTTGTCAAAACATTGCCGTCTAAAAACACGCCACTTTCCAACAATCCGCTTTTACCAGCCTTGCGATAATTTGCTAATGAAGTGCTAAGATTGGTCTGTTCCGCGCTAAGATAATAGCCTTGCTTGCTCTCAGAAGAAATCTTCCCCGTATAAGTGATATCGTCACTAGCCAGACGTTTTTGGATTGATTCAGTCTGATCAGAACGAATAACATTGTTTTCTTGGTATACCGCATCATGATAACTGCTGAATAAAAACACATTCAACCCTAAAAAAGCGACGAAAAATATCCATTCGATTTTTTTAAAATCCAATTAATTCGCCTCCAATCCAGGTAATTTTTCCAGAAGGTCGTTAGCTGAATACCAGTTATCTTTATACTTCACATACCATTCAGGTAAGAGATCAACGACGCGATTCGTTTCTTTAACATTTTGCCATGTATAGCCAACGATTACTGAACCAATCTTGTTGCTATCTGCTCCCTTAGCTTCCAGCTGCTGGATGATTTCATTCGTACTTGCAAGTTCTACTTCTTCATCTGAAGGTATCGGTACTTGAATCGTATTCAAACTGGTTTGGATATTCACTTGCACCGAACCGTTCGTTTCACCGCCAACTTCCACACCAATTTGTCCTCTGCTGTCCGTCCCAAAAACCGGGAAGCCTTCCACGAAGATCCGGTAATCGATGGTATTGTCACTGCGGTCAAAATATCTGAGATTCCCTAAAGAACTGCCTAATTTGCTAATATAGGGAAAACTTTCAGAAAATACACTAGCATTTTCTTTTTTCTCTGGCAGCTCTCCTCGAAAATCAACTACTTGCGTTTCCGAATGGATAGACATCGTTTCATTCCCACCGTAAAAAATCAATTCATTGCTTTCATCATTATTCTTCACGCTATCTGGTTTCTGGAAAAAAGCATTTCTAAAAAGTGTATAGGGTTGCTGCGAAAGGATATAGCTATACTTTTTCAACTTGATTGAATGTTTCGTAGCATATTGGGTGTCGATCGTCGACGGTTCTGTTGACATTTCTGTCCATTTCGTGTCGTTTGCTGTTAATTCTTTGTTGATATCCTCCCAATTCAATGAAATATTCGCTTCATATACAAGGTGGTTCGAATAATTCAAAAATCGGATTTTTTTGTTTCCTTGATCGAATTGTATTCTAGTAAAATACATATTTTCGCTTTCTTTTGCCAAATTCGAGACGTCTACATCTAAATCAAATGCTTCCTTATATTCTCTTAGCAAAAAAGGCGCATTATAGGCCAACTCGAAACCAGATGACAGATTTTTCACTTGTTCGAATTGTGATTCATCTCCCGAAACGACTTCAGAAAGCTTCCCGAATCTTGCTTTATCGATGATCAATTGCAATCGGTACACGAGATTTTCACTGTTGGTTTCTTGAATCATTCCCGAATGGTGCCATGTGACATGAAGCGGAAGAAAAACTTCAGAAGTTTTCCGATTGCTTTGAGACTCGATCATTTGAGTGTTTGTCTCATCGACGCTGATCGAACTTTTCCCTGCTGGACTCAGCCAGATGGCATAAGAGAAATATAAACTTAATGCAACCATCAAAATAAGTCCTACGCGAACGACTTTTTCAGAAATTCTCATTCCCACCATTCCTCCTCATAAGGTTCGTATGGCAGCGAGATATAAAAAGTCGATCCTTTTCCTTCCTTGCTCTCTGCCCAAATAGCGCCTCGGTGCGCCTTGATTACTTCTCTAGAAATAGCTAATCCAAGTCCTGTCCCACCTTGTGCTCTTGCACGTGCTTTATCTACTCGATAAAATCGTTCGAACACACGGTTCAGATCTTTTTTAGGAATCCCCAATCCTTGGTCGGTAATACTTAAAATCACGTTATTATGCGTTTCTAATAAGCGACAAGTGATTGTTCCCCCATCTGGTGAATACTTGATCGCGTTATTCATGATATTATCGACTACTTGGATGATTTTATCTGTATCTACTTCGACCCAAAGATCTCTTTGCGTGAATTCACGACGGATCTTATAATTTTTTTCTTGGTTTCCCACCATCATATCAAAACGGTCAAGAACAAAATTCACTAACTCGTTAAAATTGACATACTCTAATTGAAGCTGGGTATTTCCTGTATCCATGCGAGATAGATTCAGGAGATCATTGATCATTCGAATCATCCGATCTGTTTCATCCAATGTTACTTTCAAAAAATTTGGCGCTACTTCTTCATCTTTCCATGCACCTTCGCTCAATGCTTCGATATAACTGCGCATGCTTGTCAGTGGTGTACGAAGCTCATGGGAAACATTAGAAACGAATTCACGGCGTTCCCGTTCTGTTTTTTCTTGTTCTGTCACATCATGCAAGACAGCTACTAATCCGCTGATAAAACCTGATTCACGACGGATCATGGAAAAGTCTACTCGTAAGATCATCTGATCGCTCTCCAATGTACTGGTTGAACGGTCAAGTACCATTTCGTTTGGATCTTCTAATAATTTACGCAAGGTATATTCTTCTTCGATATCCAAAAGTGTCAAAATCGATTGTCCAATTGCTTCCTCATTTTTGACATCTAGCAAGGAAACAGCCATATCATTAATTGTAATGACTTTCCCCCTGCGATCTGTCGCGATGACGCCGTCTGTCATATGAGACAGCACACTATCCAACCGATTGCGTTCAGCCTCCATTGTATCTTGAGCTTCTTCGATACGTTCAGCTAACTGATTGAAGGTATCAGCCAACTGCCCTAGTTCATCTTGTCCATGCACTTTGACTTTCCGGCTGTAGTCTCCTCTAGCGATTCGAATGGCTTGTTCTCTCATTTCACCGATTGGCTGAGTAATCGAACGAGCCACTAAAACGGAGACGATCATTGAAATAAACGCAGCAATCAGTGAGGCAGTAAAGAAAATGACTGCTGTATTATTGATTTCCGAATATTTTTGTTCGATATTACTTTTGACGTAAAGAGCCCCGATAACGGCATCGCCGGTCGGGGACAGGATCGGTTGAACATTGATATTCACCCGTTTATCGTCGTTATCTAAAGCAACATACCGTTTAGTTGTGAAATCATTGATATCGACATAATCATTTTTCTTTCCCACAGCGCTTTGTTCATTGACATCGGTTGTTCCTCGGATGATCCCTTTTTCGTCAACGACCCGTATTTCGATGATATCGCTAGTCGCACTGTTTTCAATAAATCTCTTGATATTCGCATTTACCTCTTCATCATCTGCATTATCTTTTCGATTCAATTCCGGACTGATTGTTGTTGCTAATGATTCCACCGTTTGATTCATATCTTTAATAAATGTATTGATCGTGGAACGTTCTAAACCACGTATAAAGTAGGCACCAATAATTTCGATCGAGATCAATAAAATCAGAATAAAGGTAATAGCAATCTTAAAATTGACTGATCGAAAAAAGCGGACTTTTCTTTTCATCCAATTACTCCTGTTCTGGGTTACGCAAATAGTAACCGACACCACGACGTGTCACTAAATAATTTGGATGGCTTGGATTATCTTCGATCTTTTCACGTAAACGACGTACAGTTACATCCACTGTTCGTACATCTCCAAAATAATCATAACCCCAAACCGTTTGTAATAAATGTTCTCTTGTCATCACTTGTCCAAGGTGCTTCGCCAAGTAAAAGAGTAGTTCGAATTCGCGATGTGTTAACTCGATTGTTTCTCCTCGTTTCGTCACCATGTAAGCTTCTGGATGGATCGTCAAATCACCAATCGTCAATTCAGCAGGTGCTGCCTCTTCTGGTTCCTTCGCAGCCGTGGCACCACGACGAAGATTTGCTTTGACACGTGCAACTAATTCTCGGTTGGAAAATGGCTTGGTCACGTAATCATCGGCGCCTAACTCTAAGCCTAGGACTTTATCAATTTCAGAATCTTTGGCTGTTACCATAATGATCGGCATATCATAAGTTTTGCGTACCTCACGAGCCACTTCTAAGCCGTCCATTTTAGGTAGCATCAAATCAAGTAAAATCAAATCAGGTTCTACCTCAGCAACTTTTTCCAAGGCTTCTTCCCCATCATATGCAGTATAAACATCATAGCCTTCTTTGGCTAAATTGAATTTGACGATATCCGAAATCGGCTTCTCATCATCGACAACTAAAACTTTTTTCATAAAGAGCCACCTCTTATATATTATTGTCACACCTTTTCATTATACCGTATTTCTGGTTTTGTTTCATCTTTGCCTATAAAACAAAAGAGAAAATTAACATGGGCGTGCAAAATACTTTCTTTTTTTGTTCTAACTTCAATAAAAAAAGGAAAACACTGATTTTCACCTCACTGTTTTCCTTTTTTGATTTATCCTTCTAAAACTTGTACGCCGACACCTAATAATCCCGGACCAGTATGGACTACTAATGCCGGAGAAATTTGACCAAAGTAGATTTGGTTTGCTTGCGGGAACTCTCTTTTGAGCCTCGCTTCCATTTCAATCGCTTCTTCTTTCGCATCACCGTGGGCAACGGCTAAGTTAAAAACCTTGGCATTGCCGATTTTTTCTTTGACGTAAGCAACCGTCTTATCCAAACTTTTTTTACGTCCTCTAGCTTTTCCTACTGTGTAATAGATTCCTTCATCATTACAGGAGATGATTGGGTTAAGCTTTAAAGCGGTTCCTAAAATAGAAGCAACCAAACCAATCCGTCCACCTTTTTGGAGATATTCCAATGTCGCAACATTAAAGAAAACTTTTGTTCTTTCGACTAATTCATTCAAATTACTGATCAGCTGATTCCACTCGACACCGTCTTCTAACCATTTCGCTGCTTGTATTGCAGAAAAACCCGCACCAATACCGATATTTTTCGTATCTAGTACATACGCTTCCAATTCTTCTTGCTGTTCTGCAATCAAACGAACTACGTTATACGTCCCGCTCAATCCGCTGGAAATCGTTACCGCAAGTACTTTTTCATAACCATCTTTTTTGATTTGCTCAAAGATTTCTGCGATCGACTCGCCGTCAGGCAAAGATGTACCTGGAATTTCCTCTGGCAAACGTTGATAGATTTCTTCAGGTGTAATATCTATTTTATCTGTATATACCTGATCTTTATATATAATTTTCAAAGGAATCATGTACATCTCATATTTTTTTATCAATTCTTCTGGCACGTCCGTACCAGAATCTACTAAAATCGCGATTTTATCATTTTTCATTTGTTTTCTCCTCTTTTAAGTATTCGGATTCTAGAACAATCGTTTTTTCCGCAAGAAGTTTCATTGCAAACGATAAAGTTGCTGCTCTTACAGCAATATATTCTACAGGGGTCGCTTGGTCGAATTTTTTGGGATGGGATTTGCCTTGTGCTAATTGGCTGACCATCCATACAGCTGCTTCTTGTTCATCACAGAATAGATTATAAGCTTCACGAATCCCCACTGTTTTTCCTTGGAACAATATTCCTTCTTTGATTTCAGGAATAGTCAATACTTGTTTCAATGTAGTGATTGCAAGTAAAAATGCTACATGTTCTTTGTTGTATCTTTTTTTAACTGGTGCTGGTATCAATCCCAGTTTAACGTAGTTGTTTACCATAGAGGAGGTCAGCAATGGATGCTTTTCTCCTTGTATCACAGGTGAAAGATAACGATCAACTAACGTTCTGACTTGATCCATATAAAGTTCTAGGTCGGGGAGCTCTTCCCAGTGAGGCAGACGGAATGTTTCCAGTTCTTTTCCCCACTCCATTAATTGCTGACGCATTTTTTCCATCGTAACCGCTCCTTTTTCATTTCATTAACATGATACCAGAGTTATCATAAACATTCAATCTAGTTGTTTTAACTAGATGATTTAATTAATGGAATTTTATAAAAGCAAAAAAACAAGAAGGCCAAGCCTTCTTGTCTTTTATCGTTAAGAACAGGAGACCCGCCGGGGAGACGGCGGGAAAGGAGTAAAAAATGAAAAAAGTGTTAGGGTTTGTTCTCTTGCAAGAACTTTGTTTGTTGGTATGCTTATATAGTAACGAGCAAATGTGAATAATCTATGAATGATTTCCTATAAGGAAGTAAAGATTTTTCTGATTTTCTTTAAATGTAGTCTTGCATTTTAAAATTCTTAGTGCTACTATTATTAAGTACTTTTTGTATGGGCCGTTAGCTCAGTTGGTAGAGCAGCTGACTCTTAATCAGCGGGTCGCGGGTTCGAGCCCCTCACGGCCCATTGGGTGCCAAACCCACGTCATCAGTACATTCTTGGCTACTTCGGTAGTTTCGAAAAGAATGTACGTGATGACATTTTTTGTTTTTCGGGTATGAAATTCGGGTATGTATCTTAATATTTTATTTTTTAATAACATCCTAATCAGTCAATAAACCTGTAGATTATCACAGTATGTACTTCCCCTCCATTTTGAGGGGAGATATCATTGTAGAATATTCAAATAAAAATTATTTAGCAACAAAATACTATTTTGTTAAAGAAATTTAAACTAAAAAATGCATCTATTTTCCTGTATGTTCAGTCACGATTTCTTGTGATCTGTTTGCTGTGTCTTCTACATCGCTTTTGGCTTTTTCCAGTTTTTCAATATAATTATTCAAATTACTGTTTTCTGATTGCGCTTTTTCTAGTTTTTGTTCAGTACTTTGCAATTGGTTTTTAATAGTATTTTTTTCATTTGACAATTGATTAATTTGTTGATTTAAACTATTAACAGTATTTTGAGCATCATTAAATTTATTTTGTTCTGTTTGTAAACGATTATTCCAATCAGTGTTTAATTGATTTATTTCAGCTATTTTTTGATTTATTTCATCAATTTTAGCATTGATTTCATTTTGTTTACCTTGCAATTCAGCATTTTTTCCTGATAATTGATTCTCTAAATTTGTTTTCTCTATAGTTAATTGATTTTTATCATTTTCCAAAGTCAACACTTTTTGTTTATATTCTTCAACGTTAGCCTTTGCTTGCTCAAGTTCTTGATTATTTGAAGATAATCGTGAATTTAAACTACTAATATTTTGCTCTTTATTTTCTAGTGCTTTATCTAATGACTCCAAATTATGATTGATTTGTTCAATATTATCTTCTCCACCCCATAACAAAATGTCATCGGCAAAGTTTTTCCCTGCGATCCCTGCTAACACTAATCCACCTATAATTAATCCACTTACTACAATTTTCTTATTCATATCATCATTCTCCTTAACATAAACTGAACTAATTATAGTTAATGATTTCACAATAAGTCAATTTAAATATATATTTTTTTATTTTATTTTTATAAATCTTTTCCTTAATTCGAATAAAGTCAGATGTAACTGCATACAAACATTTGAGAGTATAAAATATTTTGTGTAAATAGAAAAAAGGAAGTCCCTTCTGTAGAATAAAGTTACCACACCCATTCACAGAAAAGAGGACTTCCCTATGAACGATTTTATTACAGAACTCCTGCAGACTCTAGCCACCAAAGGTGATTTGAACGAGTTATTCCGCTCCCATCTGGAGCTGGCCGTAAACACGCTACTGCGGACGGAGCTGACGGCCTTCCTGGATTACGAGAAGTACGACCGGACGGTTATGAGCCGTCTGCTCTAACCAACTGAGCTAAGGGTACGAGAAGCCATCACAACTACTGCAAACAAAAAGAATGGACCTGAGAAAAGATAAATTATTTTTTTCATTCTTCATGTTGTGATGGCATATTTATTATTACACATTTAATAGCAAAAAACTAGATTGTACTTATTCTTTGTAAAATATATTATTTTATGTTACTATTTCCAAGTTATAAAAAGAAAAAAGCTTCAGATACTTATCTTTTTGGGGAAAGACTCTAGGGTGAGGTGGTATCTGAAGCTTTTTTTCTATGTTCATTATCTCACATGGTTATTTTTTAGTCTATTATTTGATTAGATTTTTCAGAAAAAAATGAAAAAACCTCAGCCAAGGATGATTGGTTGAGGTCTTTTATTCTAATAAAACTTTTATATGCTCTTTACATATGTAGCAATACTTACTATAAGTTCTGTTCCTTACTTGTTGTGCACTAAGTCCGTTATGTCCAGCTGTAATACATAGATGATAAACATCACAAAAAATCAATTGATATTCAGTCTCTTCACTGTTAAGCGCCTCTATCTTTAGATAAATCCTAAAAGGATTTTCTTTAATATTTTTTTCATAATGAGCTACACCATCAACTTTAAATAATGAAACATTCTCAGCACTTAATGTTTCATTATATCCATACTCTTTTAAAACTTCTCTTAAAGTAGATGTATTGGTTCTAGAAAAATCTACTTGTTCATTATTCATACATATATAACTGATATCTCGTGTAATTTTCTCAATTGTTTTTTTTGTTGTGATAGGAACTTCATTTTTATTTATAAAGTTAGTGAATTTTATCTTAGGTAAATGTTTGGATACCAAAAATTTCTCTGATATATTAATATGACGTTTTCTCTCTGGCTCTTCCAATAGAATTTCTCCGCCATTTTTAAGTTTTGCTTTTACATCAATAATATTTTGAGGTTTTAATTTATTTTTTATTTTTTCTTCGTTTGTTTGAGAACTAGATTTATTAGATACAGAAAAATTAAATGACTTCGAGTTTGTATTCATCAATTATTTTATCCTTATCCATCTCTTTTTGTCCCTGATCAAATGCGTTCTTCCACTCTTCGTCTTCATGACTTCTTTCAACAAGAGTAAAATCACCCATTTCATCTGTTTGCTTAATTACTTGCTCGATTAATTCATTAATTGACTCTTCTTTTTCATTTGATGGATTCCAATCAGGAGCTTCATCAATACATTGTGAGTTATATTTATTGGCTTGGTAAATAGAACGAAGTACAGGACCATATTGCCATGCTTCAAAATTTTCTTTAAACAAATATTTAGGGTAGTCCGAGCTTCCTTCAAATTTGCTATCTCCTTCATTTTCTGAATTCAGTTGTCCAAGCGTCGCTCCATAAAAAGCAAAAATAAAATATAAAGTTTTTTGTAATCTAAGAGGAGTCATTTCTCTTCGAGACTTACTTTTCACTAATTTTGCCAAAGTTAAAATATTATCAAAAACAACTTTAGTTTGTTTTTCAGACATTAAATTCTTCCTCCTTTTAGTAATACATAAAAACCATTTTACTGTTAATATTTTTATATATAAATTATCCGATACCTATAATGTAAAGTCAATATATATGAGCTAATTTATTAGCTAATTTTATGAGCTCATTAGATAGCAGATTTAATAGTAATGCAATATTAGAAATCCCAGTATACTAAGAACAATCATATTTTTTACTATATAAAATAGTATACAGTTTTACTAACAAAATTAGCTAACAATATTAGCAACTATATTGAAAACTATATGTACTACCCCTCAGCGAGGGGCTATTTTTTATCGTTGCGGAATATTCAAATACCAACGCTTGTCATGAAAATCTTGTGCTCCGCCTTTAGTGTTTCCCTCTGGATCATTCGTTGCCCGCATCATTACATAGACTTTCTTATTAGGAAAATTACGCATATTGAAAGATACATGATAACCAACATTTCCAGAAGTATTATAAGCTTGGTTTACATCTGGTCTATAAATTCCGTCAGCTCTTACTCGAGCTAATTCTTTCCCAGTATTGTAATCCATAATGAAAATATATTCGTATTGATAGTTAGCAATGTGCCATCCAGCTACATGCAAGTTTGCGTTTTCAATTTCTCCGAACTGATCAATGTGGGCGTAATTTGTTCCATCTGTTAGTGTAGGATTTGCAGCACCTGCTCGAGTTGGATCAATTACTGGTTTATCATCTGAAGTAGTTGGATTTTCATCGGTAAATCCATGAGCCAAATCATAGGCTAATTTTTCTTTACTTACGCCCATTTGCGATAAGTAACCATATGGATCGGTGTGATTCCCCCAAATATAATTTGTTACCCACAAATGAGAAATGATTCCTTTTGTAAATAAAGAAGTTCCTTGATCAAGAGTCGATGGAATTCCATATTTTTTTGCACTATCTCTTGTATATTCAATATAAGCTCGATAGTTTTTCTCAAACAATGCTTTATCATATGTGCGCTGTAATTCAATCTGTACAGGCGCATAAGGGTTGGCGTTACCAGCACCCCACGAAACATATCCTTGCTCACCCACACGGTAAACAATCCCACCGTCACCAATAACATCTGTAGTATAAGGATTACTTCCGTTATAATTATTTTTCATGTTGGCGGCTACGTTTCTTGCAGGTGCATCTATCCCAGTTTCATGTAAAATAATTTTGTTGGGGATTGCTAATCTTGAATCCCCTTGATTTGGAGCTAGATTATATTCATCGTTAATAGTATAGGCAAATCCATTAATTGGCAATAAAAAAAGAGCCGTTAATAGGCTCATCGCAGTAATAGTAATTTTCTTTTTCATTTGTTTCCTCCTATTTTTTCAAATTATAAGCCGACACACCAGTGATAACGCCTAAAAATGTTGCTACTGCATTAATAGTGAGTACTGTCATGTCTGTTCCATTCCATCCATACGCTTTTCCTAACGTGGCTACTAAAACAGATGCAGCTGGTAAAACTGTTAAAACCGTCCATTTAATGACTTGATAATATTTGTCTGGTAAAATCATTTCTTCTTAACTCCTTTACAATTTAGTCAAGAAATAGCCAATGATCGTAATGCCTAAACCGATCATGTAACCCCACGACCATTTATTATTGGCTTTCATTTCTTTGATATCTTCTGCGTTGTTTAGCGCTACTGAGTAGGCTTTGTCTGCCAAATCTTTTGCACTATCAGCTTTTTCTCTAAGTGATTCGTAGTTGTCTAATTTTGTTTCAATTCTTACTAGCCTTTCTACAACGTCTTGAAGTGCTTCTTCTTTCATGTTTCACCAACTTTCCAACAAAAAAGCACATCACTTAAGATGCGCTCTCTTCTTTGCTAATAATTTTATCTGCTTCTTCGTCTGTAATGCATAGTGGAACGAATAGACGAACTTGATCGTCAGTAAAACAGCCCCAATCATACATCATTTTCACATCGCTAAAACTAAACATACTACTCACCTCCCTTTGAAGCTGGATTTAGTTGCTCTTTAATTTCTGAAATGTCTTTGCTATTTTGTAACGAAGCAAGCATCATTTTTGAATTGATTTGTGCTAAACTGTCAGCTTTTTCTTTCAATGCAGTATTTTCCTGTTTAATCGCTACATCGCTTAGCATGAGTTTGGCATTGAGCTGTTTTAAATCGCCATTCTCATTTTCTAACGATTCATACATTGCTTTGAGATTGTTTAAATCGTTGTGATCCAGTGTGTTCGCTAAAACAATCCATTGGTTCAGTTTAGGATCAAACATCTGATCAGCAATCGTTAGTGGTTCCCCATCAGCACGTACCCCTTCAAGTGGTGGCTGATCCGTGTAAGGAACGGATACAAGCATGTCGTCCAATACTTTTCCTGCGTACTCTCCGCCAGTACGTCCATATTTCCAAATGTTTTTCATTTATTTCCCTCCCAGTAATTGAATTTCGGTTTCCAATTTGGAATCGGTGGTTCGACTTCTGTGCATTCTTCCGGTAAATGTTCTTCATCATTCACAATGATTTGCTCGAATCCGTAAGGTTCAATTGGTCTATATGCTGCCTTCATATCGATTCACGCTTTTCTAAATCGTGTAAGTAATTGCAAAGGTATAATCCGATCCATAACTTGAGTTTCTTCGCCATTTAATGGCTCCATCTGCACCAATAGATAACTGAGCACTGTTCAAAGTAGAACGGTCTATCGAGCCAACCAGTTGCTCAAAACTAATTGGTGGCCGATAGCCTTCTGGAATTGTTAGTATCGTTGAATCATTTCCACCACTGCTTTTTCCGTTTAAAGCCACAAAATATATAGAAACTGTTTTTCCTTCACGATAAAGCTTTGCTGATCCGGTATTCCCGTTTGTAACTGTTAAGGTTACGACTTCATATTTGTTGTCGTCTGATGTCAATACAGATTTTCCTTTTGATTGAATACCATCTTCGAAATTTTTCAATCCTTCGATGGATTGCGGTTCGGTCAAACTAACCGTATCATTCAAGCCTTTTTCAGTATATTCAGGCGTGATGTCCCAGCTGTAGTCGTTCGGATTGTTGCTGTCTTTCAAGCCTTCACCAAAGTATTTAAACTGACTAATATTCGGTGTTCGTGTGTCGCCTTTTTCGATTTTCAACCATTTTATGGTACATGAACCTAAAGAAGTATTTGGCGTTTGAGAAAGATATACCCATTTTGCGTTTTCCCCTAGCCGAGTTATTGACACAGTGGTAACCCATGTATCAACCAATCCTTCAACTGGTTTAAAGACACCGAATTGTTTTTGAGCTAAATAAACCCGAATAGTTTGTGAGGCAGGCTTAGTCGCTCCTATCGTCACAGTATAAGTTTCACCTAAAACAAAATCCTCTGATGCATTTTTTGCATAGATTGCCTCGCTACTAGTTGTGATTGGAAATTTAACTGTTGGGTCAGCAATATTCTCACCCAAAGCCACCTTACTCAAATAATACGGCGCATCTAGTAAGTTTGGCTGATACGGAGTGGCAGTTGAGCCTTCTTCAATCTTAATGTCATACAACTTAAGTCCGCCATTTATTTTACCGTTTTGAGAAAAGCTAACACTAATGTAAAAACGATCTAAATTTGTGATTTCATATGCAACGTTGGCTGTACCTTTGATTGTTATTTCTTTTCCTACGTCATCTATTATCATGCTTGTATTATTTGCTTCTAATAGTACACTTCCCCCAGGTGTTTTACGATATGCCAACCTTAATTTATTAATGTCTCCTGTAGTTCCTTCATCAAATCGCAATTTTGCACTTAGAGTATATGTTTTGCCACTACCAACAGATGGCATATTAGCACTTGTTAACATATCAATGTCGCCTGTACCGTCAGACGTAAAATGTAATATTCCGTTATCATCAGTTAGTGACCCATGATTACCCTTAATAAAATCGCTAGATTCCAATTTATTTACAAATAAGTTAGGATTCCCACTATAATCATAGTCACCGAAATCGATGCTGTTACTGTACATCTTTTTCAGCTTGCCGAGGTCGCCGATTTGCTGCTTGGTTTGATCAATACGATCATTTGCCTTATCAATACGATCATTTACATGCTTATCTGATTCATTTATCAATCTTACTAATTCGTTATATTTCGAGTAGATTTGATCGTATTGGACCTGTTTATCACTAATGAACTGATTGAAAGTGGTTTGCATTTCACTCTGTAATTTTTCCAATGAAGAAATATAGTATTTCGCTTGCTCCGAATTAATATCTACTCGTTCTAACACGTCTATGATGAAGTTCTGAAAAGTTACTTTTTTGCCGTTAGGATCTACATATTCAAAATATGCTTGTTTGAATTGATGACTCGTGCTGAAATTTGACTTAGTGAACGTGTAACTAATTAACCCATTAGTCGAATCGATTATTTCTGGTTCTCCCTCGGTATAGTTACCGTTTGAAACTTCGCCCACAAATTTCAAAGTACCGTTTAGATTAATTACAAAAGGTGTAATTTCATCTTCCTCAAGGAGTTGTACATTGATTGTTGTGAGCCCCCCATCACCAACTCTACCAACAACACGGTGACGTAGATAAGGCTGTCTCTTATTTGCAGATAACTTAATTTCTAAATTTGCCACTCTTCCATACCTCCTAACTAAAAAGAAACTATATACCTAAGCACCATATTTGCGTTATCTCCACTTGCATTGCTTGCTGCACCTGTAAATATATTAGTATTCGAATTATAGTTTATTCGTTTACTAAACCACTTTTTGTGATAGTCATCAAATCCTGAAACAATTTCTCCTAAAACATTAGTAACAGTTACACGTTCCTTATAAAAAGGTGTGGTTACATATCTATCCTCAATTGCTTGCCCGTTTTCGTACGGGAGCCATACTAATAAAAAACCTGAAACTGTCTGCCAAATTTTTTTTGAAGGTTGGACAGTTTGAGTATCATGCATTAACGCAGTCCCCCTCCACAAAATTTCTCCTTTAGAGAGAGTCAGCTCGTAACTATCCGATATCTTTGAGATTGAAACAGTTGATCCAGTAGAAGTAACTGAGCATAGTGGTAAATTATAGACCTTATCACCATTGTTTAAATTACCTTCTATAACTTTTGTTATAAATTCTAGCTTGACTTGATTATTAGTCCATTCATATTCTTCCGATTCTGGAAGAATAGATCCAGGTATAACTTCTTGTGTCAAATCCACTGTTAATGCTATATAGCCACTTGAGTTTGCTGGAACTGTTATACTTTCTTCTTGTCGAACAACGACCATACGACCTTGAATAATCGCTGCTCCTGCAGCAACTTTTACTGTTAATCCGCTTGAAGATAAATTCATAGACTGATCGTAACCATCAATAACCTGATTTTTCCGATTATATAAAACGTGATAAAGTCTAGCATCATTTTCTGCGCTTACTTTCACGTTTTCAAATTGATATCCATCCACATTGCTAACCATTCTTTATCCCCCCATTATCTTCAAAATAATCCATAAAACGACTTCTTATGTTTCCGAAAGTCAATTCCACAAACTCCTTATCACTTGATATTCGCCAAGCTGTCAAAACCGACTTGTATATCTTTCCTTTATAAGAAATCGTGGCAAACATCCCTGTTTCAATCGTTTCGACATTCAAATTTTTTGCATTTCTTACAACGTTCACTTTGATTTCATGCGAATACGTATTGCCTTTCAACTCTGATTTTGCCACATCTTCGTAGGATGCTTTATCTTCTGCGGTTTGATCGTAGATATTAACCAAATTGACAGTTGGTTTCGTGATATTTTCTTTCGATCCATCTTGTGTCAAATTGTTTTCTTCGTCCAAATACCATGTTGACAGTATTATCGGTTTCTCTATATCTTTCATTGCTTTATCAACGATTAATAGCTTGTTCTCGTTTCCAGCGCCAGGCGCCTGAACAAACACATCCCAATCGCTAAATTCAGAAGAATTGTCTTTAATGTAAATTGATTCATTTACAGCACGTATGCCTGTATAGATTTTTCTGTTTTGAATTCCCTTGAAATACCATTTTACGTTGTATTTTTTGAAACCATTGAGAATATACGCACTTAACTTGTGTTTATTCGTATCGGTAGCTTGATACGAATGAGAGGTCGCACTTTCTGCTTTGACGTCTAAAATATCTTTTAGTTGTTTCGTTGGATCATTCAGCAAATAGTATTCAATCAACCGCCGGATATGCTCTTCGTAGTTATCTCCTGACACACGTGCAGTCGGTATCTCACTATCAGCTAAACTAAGTAAGCTTTTACAACTGATTTTTTCGTCTTCCTGCGACGTAATTACACCAAAATATGCAAATTTTCCACTAGGAATATATTTTGCTAGTAGAAAATCGCCTGTTTTTACAGGAACGTACTTATCCATCGTAAAGCTACTAGCCTCTTCGTGGATCTCGTCCGCACCAAATTCAAAACTGTTAGAGAATAAATGTTCGTTATAAAGCATTAAATCACGATGAAAAAGCGTGACTGCTAAAATCAAAACAGATCACGCTCCTCGTATAACTCAATCTCTACGTCTGCCCCCCCAACATGAAACACAATGCTGAATTCTCCAGTCGGGGCCTGAACAAAATTAGTTTTTGTATAATCCTGTTGTTGGTAGACAGAAGATTCTACCCCTGCAATATCTTTTAGAATCGCCGTTGTATCTTCAAAAAGGCTTGATACTTCTAGAGTCTGTGTTTCAGTCATATCTATGAAGTATCCATCCGTTGCGATGATTTGTGAGTTTTGGATTACTTGCCAATACGGATTTGAACACTTCCCAATCACACGAATTTTTAGCGGGGACATCCGTTCCTTGCTATTCGTTAGGTATACAGAATTATTATTGAATTTGAATACACCTTTTTTCTCCCACAAGTTTTGAGTGTAGATATAAGATCTTTTATACGGAAAAACCTTACCACGTGTTTTCACTACATTCGGTCGCTGAATTAATTTTTCGCGTTTTACGGAATACCAGTTTGATGTGAAATATAGTTCTAAAGTGTCTGTTAGTAACGATGTTTTCGGATCGATTTCAGTCTTACTTAAAGATTTTAGACTGCATCTTCTTACCATTGTTTCGCCGTCAAAAGCAAATTCCAGTTCAAACGGACCTTCCGATAGGAACTGCACAAGTGAATTGTACAGTTCTTTTTCTCGAAACCCATGCACAGAAATGATTACAGATGACTGAAATTCAGATATTTCAACGCTCTCACTGCTTTCTCTGAAATTCCCCCACTGTCCCACATGTTCTTTTTTTACTTCAAACCCCATATTACTCAACCCAGTAGCAAAATAGTCTTCTGTGGACAAATCAATTTCTTCGTTTATTCTATTTCTCAGTAATACAGTTCGCATCTACATCCTCCTAACCAAGATCTTCTGAATATCTAAAGCTAAATCTCTATCAGTTCGGCTATTTCCTTTGAAAAATGCCAGCAATAACGATAACAGCTGATTCGTTGTTGCCGCCTGTTTTTCAATGGCTTCTAGGATTTCGTAATCACTGGAAACAGTTGTCGCATTTCCATAAGTTTTAGGAGAAACTCCTAGTTTGTCCATTGCGATAGACAATAATTGCATCGCTCTTGATCGTTTAGCCTTATCTAACGGAATAATAATTTCTGGCTTGTTTCCTTCTGCGATTTCCGCAATTTGATGTTGGTTTACAATTCCACCGTTTGCGTAACCATGACCACGCCCAATCACACCTAACATATCCGAACCATAGCGTTTTTTAGCGTAGTTGATAGCTGCTAAGATATTATCGAAACCGCTCATTATATTGCCATATCCTGGAAAAGCATTCGCAGCAAATGTTCCCGGTTTTGTTTGGAGCAATCCAGTAGCATTACCGTCTGCTAAGCCGTCATTCCCACCAATGGCAAGCGGATTGCCACCTGATTCTGTTTGGATTTGTCGCATCCACGCATCAACATAAGCGGATGAGGTTGGTAAGTTATTCATTTTCAAAGCACGTTTTACATATGGCCGCCAGCGTTCTACGCCACTCCCACCAACGCTATCGCCACCGCTAACAAGTCCGCCCTGCGGATCTCTTACACCGTTTAAATGCACGTGGTCGTAGTGGTCACCATCAGGCCATGTCCGCCAATCATCATGCACACCTGTACCTGATTGTCCTGAACGGTCACGAACCTTACCATTTGTGATAACATAGCCGATTTTGTTTGCAAACTTCTCAAATGCGTAATTGGCTGCTTCTGTATATCTAGGGGAACCATTCACGACTCCCGGTAGCGCAATATCAATTGCGTTGTGCTTTCCGTGTGAGTATGGATCGCCTTCACGATAACCTGATGTTACTTGAAAGCCTGGAAACTTCTTCATTACTGCAACTGCAACGTCCGCCAAGTATTTGTAAACGCCTTGCATGCCCATTGAAGTGTCTAAACTGCCACTGCTGAATAGTTCTGTGATTTTGTTCGTCAATGCTTCGGTAGCCTTGCTTAGAATACCTTTACCAACATCTAAAGGATATTTGACAAGCCCTTCCAGTACGCCAAGACCATTTAACACTTTCCTAGCCAACGCTCCCGGGTCTGAAATAAAGTCCCATACATCGCCGACTACATCTTTCAGCTTGTTTCCAACATCTCCAGCAAATCCTTTGACGTTGTTCCATAGATTTCCGAAAAAGCCTGTACCTTTGGCGTATCTATATCTTGGTGCTTTGTTTCCAGTCATATAAGCTGTTTCTTCAGCTGTTAGAACGTGTGTGCCTTTTGGTGCATTCAATACTACGTTACGTCCTTTAGGTATGAATGCTCTACCATCTGGTGTGATAACTGTTTCTGCTCCACGTCCATCATTGACCATCATTGGTCCATTAATTGGGTGTCCACCGGCTGGTGTACCTTTTGCGTATTGTGGTACTTCCCATTCTTTGAGTTTGTCAGCACCCAGTTTTTCTAGTACCCATGAAGCTCCATTGATGATCGCGTTAACTGGTTTACCTATCGCTTTAAGTGCTGCGTTGAAAATACTTTTGAACGCATCAACAAGGGCATCTTTACCACCAATAATGGCATCCTTCATCTTCGTCGGTAGTTCTGAAAACCAATTGAATACTGTATCAATACCGCTACGGAAGCTGTCTTTGATACCGTTCCACAGGTTACCGATTACATCAGAAACATTGTTCTTCAATTCAGTTGCTTTGTTGAAAATGTTTTTTACCCAGCCAACTACCTTATTCCAAGTGTCTCCAACGCCATTGCTGAAGAAGTTTTTCACGCTGTTCCACATGTTTTTGATGAAATCACCAAACGTGGTTTTCAGGTTGCCAGCTTTGCTCAACAGATTCATTACCCAATTGACTAGCTTATCCCAAGTGTTGGAAATACCTTCAGTAAAGAAAGTTTTAGTGCTTTCCCATAGCCCTTTTATTGAGCCTGAAAAACCAGTCCACAAACCTTTTACTCCTTCTAAAATCCGTTTGAAGAATAGTATTTGAATCCAGTTCCATACTGCTTGGATAGAACCCCAAAACAATTGTTTTACTCCTTCCCACATCTTAGAAAAATCGCCTGTAAATAAACCAGTGAAGATTTTGATAGCACCTTGAATGACGTTCATAATCCCTTCGACTAAACCTATTATATTGTCAATGAACCCCATGACTAAATCCATAACGATTTTTACAACGGGTTGTATAAACGTAAAAAAGTTCTTGATTGCTTCAATAATCTGTTTACCATTTTCATTCCAAAATGTGGTCATCGATTTTCCAATTTTAGAAAAAGCTCCGCCTATCTTTTCTATAATGGGCATTATATATGGCGACAAAGTATCGAAAATTCCTTTTGCAATTTGCCATGCAACTTCTATACCGTTTTTAATGTTTGACATAGCACCATCAAAGTATGTTTTGATATTGTCGAAAACATACTTTATCTTAGAAATTGTTTCTGGGGAAAAACCTAGTTTAGCCAGAACGTCTCCCATATCCGCTTTGCCTTTGAATACGTCAAACAATGTCTTAACCGCGTTCTTTATTTTTTGTATGGTATCTTGTGCGAAAGTAACCATTTCTGGTGGGAAAATTTTAGTTAGAATATCAAAGCCTTGCTTTGCTTGATCTCCATCTAACGTTCCAAACAGCGTTCCAAAAGCAAGTGTTGCTATGTCAGCCCCTTTTTTCAACATGTCAAATACAGGTTGAGCAACGTTTTTTATGCTTTCCATTGCTGGCTTGATTTTGGTTGTTAAGTCGTCAATTCCTTTGCCTATGTCACTGATCAAAGAAGTGATATTGCCTTTGCCGAAAGCATTAATTATTTCATTAATCATATTTACGGCGCTGGCTTGCAGATTTCCGACCGCCCCCTCAATCGTAGCTGTGGAACCTGCTGCCTTTTTAGCTACATCAGTCATACCTAATTGCATGAATGCTTCATTCAATTCTTCGGCAGAGATTTCTCCGTTTGCCATAGCCTCGCGGAAGTCTCCGTCAGTATAAGCGCCCATTTGTTTCAATGCTTGTTGAATTTTCCCTGAAGCGCCCGGAATGGCATCCGCAATCTGATTAAAGTTTTCAGTTGTTAATTTGCCAGCACCGACAGTTTGTGTCATTGCCATTGCTACCGATTTGAACGTGTCTGAGTTACCACCTGAAACGGCATTGACATTACCGATTGCCTGCGTTAGACCATCAAAGTCTTTCACACCGTTGGCTGCCAACTGTGCAGTCGTATTCATTACGTCGCCTAGTTCATAAACCGTTTGGTCGGCGTAATCTTTCATCACTGTTTTAGATTCTTCAATTTTTGAATTATCTATACCAGCAAATTGCATTGTTTGAACAAACTTGTCCATTGAATCGGAAGCCTCTACTGCTTCATCTGTCAACCCCATGAAACTGTTAACAACACCGCTAACTGCTTGTGAAGCTAATCCAGCAACTGCACCAAACGAAAATGCGCTTTTTAGCGAGCCTAATTTGTCTTTTAGTCCATCCAGTTTCCTAGCTGACCTTGTGGACTTGTCGCCAAAATCTTCTATTTTTTTTCCTGATTGATCGCTGGAGCTTTTGAGTGCTTCTAATTGCCTGCTAGATATTTGGCTTTGTCGTTCTAACTTTTCTAATGCCCTTTTTGCATCTTCGGTTTCATTTGCTGAATCGCCAAACTCATCAGCCATCAGTTTCACAACTTTGCGCTGTTCTTCGATAGCTTTCTCGGATAATTCCGTTTGTTTGGCTAGCCCTTTTTGTTTTGCTTCAAAAGCTCCTGCTTCGTTACCTGCAGACTTCAACGCTTTTACTTCGGCGTTCATTTGTCGTTCATTTTCTTTGATTTCATTAGATAAATCATTGACGGCTGTTTTGGAATACACCAATTCTTTTTTTGTGTCGTTCAACTGGCGACTGTAAGCATTATATTTTGCGGTAGCATTGTTTATCTGTGTGTTAAGGTTAGCAACTTGTTTCGATTCCTCACCATACTTGCTAATCGCTTCATCACGGCGCTTTGTTAATTCTTTTACTTTGGCGTTTTGCCCTTCCATAACCGTAGACAAGTCTTTCGTCTTTTGACTAAGTGCTTCATATGAACGTCCTGCTGAATCATAAGCCTTTAGATTGGCACGCATATTCGACTCAGCTTGTTTGACTTTCGCATTGATTTCGTCCAGCGTGTTACCAAAACTAGTGCTATCTAAACTAATCCCTAGCTTGATATTTCCTGCCGGTTGTCCTTTTCCTGCCATTATTTACCTCCTTCCTCAAGTTTTACTAAGTCTTCAGCCGATAAAAATTGTTTGATGAAATCAGCACCATCTACATATTCTTCGCCACTCTCCACTTCTCCAAAAAGGTGTAACAAATAATGATAGTCGGCTTCGTCCACATCTCTCATCGTCCAACCTGCTTCGATTAAATCTTTGTAGATTTGATCCATTGCTTTCCTAGCTTCAGAAAAACTTATCTCTTTTTGCTCGCTATCTGCTTTTTTTCATTGTTTCCCAGTTCATTGATTTGTTCAAAAACACTTTCTAATGCCGGTACTAACTCGCTCGCAGTCAAACCGTCTAAAATAGCATCAAATGTAACTGCTGGATCTTGGAAAATATCTGCTGTAATTGCAATCATTGAATCAATTGCTTCTAAATCAGTTAGGTCTGCTTTTTCCGCTTTCTCGTAAAATTTGATACACTCACGCATTGCGCGTGCGGAAATATCTTGTTGTTTGAATGTTTTTTTCTTTCCGTCAAGTTTCAATTGCAATTCAATCATTTGTTTTCCTCCTTGTTTTTACAAAAAATAAGGCTAGCCAAAAATGGCTAACCTTGTGTATCAATTTTTGGTTCTGGTTCTTTTGGTGTCCCTGTATCTGTCGTTGGTGTAGATTCAGGGTTAACTACTCCCCCGCTTTGTTATTTACTAAGTTCTTGAATGCATCCAAAGTCATTGTTTCAGACTCTACGGCTGTTAAGTATACATAGCCACGTTCATCAGAAATGAATTCCCCTTCGATAGAATCGGTTTGCAATTCTACCCCTTTGTCTTCAGCTGTTTTCATGTCGATGTCTGGATGACTGAATTTTCCTTTTGTCAATCCCATGAATAAGCGTTTTCCTTCTTTGTTCGCTGTAACCATGACTACCGACACGTAAGGCGCTTCAGTTTCTGAACCAATTACATTTGCACCTTCCACGGTTTTAGCACCAATGATTTCGCTGTAAATGCCGTTATCCATTAAGTCTGCCACGTCAAGCGTAACTTTTGGCGACGAAACCCCTTTACTTGCAATGAAGAATGGTACGTTTGAAGCGTATGTTGTGTTAGAAGTTGCGCCTAATCCAGTAATTTTAGCTTCGATCGCTCCGCCTTTCGACTTATCTGCTACTAATTCTTTTAGAGTGCCGTCTGCACCTGTTTTTACGCCAAAAATGACGCTCTCAAATCCTACTGTTGCCATCTATTTTCTCTCCTTTTAATTTAGTGAAATATTTGCTACATATCGTTTGATAATCCGCTTTGCACCTTCCAAGTCCTCGTCATCTGTTTGTTCCGTGTATGCGCATTGCCAACCATTCCCCCTCATAACCTCATCAAGGGCAAAATAAAAGGCATCAACCTCTTTCATGGTTGACACCCATACATCTACCTGTACGTTAAATTGAATGGTCAAAGGATTGTTGCTTGCAAAATCTTCATAGTTGCCGGATATCTCTGTAATTCTGCCAACTGGAAGGCTAGGTACTGTTTGAGCTGATTCCGGAACACTATTGGTGTAAAAATCAATGTTCTTTGTTTTTTCATTGCTATTCAGAATTGAATAGACTTGTGATACTGCCGTTTTCAAAGTCCTAGCCTCCTTTTTACTTCGTCAGCAATGATTTGTGTTACTTGTTTTTCGATTTGCTTTTGTGTTTTTTGTACGAAACCTTTTGGATCTTGTTTGATTGTTCCGAACTCGATAAAGTGCATCCGCCAAGAAACATCTTTGTCATAACCAATATCAATCGTGCCGTTTTTCACTGAACCAGTGACAACGTGATCCTTTGCATGTTCTTGCATATACGAACCACGTTTACCGTTTGACTTCTTTCCATCCCAGTAAGGTGTGTTTTGTCGTAACTTTTCTTGAGCGTACTCCCCAGCTTTTCTAAGTGCTGGGCTTTCCACTCGTTGAACGTTTGCTTTTACTTCCCTAAGCGCTTTGTACACTTCGGTTGCATCGACTTCTACACTCATTTTGAAACCTCTTTTGCAATGACAGTGGTGAAATCTTTGGCAAACTCGCCCTTGGTGATGGTGATAATCTCAAAAGTTTTGCCTTTCCAACGCACTTTCATATCATTGGTTAGCTCTGATTTTTGTTGGTAGCGGATAATGAACGTCAGTGTTCCTTCCAAAGCCGTACCAATCGACGCCTTAACGTCACTCAAGCGTTGTGTTTGAACACAAGCCCAACATGAAAAAACAGTCTCAGGTGTGGTGACCAGCTGGCCGTCCTCGTCCTTGACTGTCGTATTCTTTATAAAGTCAATACGTTGACTTAGGTCACTCGTCTGTATTAACGCCATGATCTAGCCCCCTCAACTGATGAATCAAAGCAGTTACGCCGAACGGAATTTCATTCAGCGCCTGCGTAGAAGTACCTACTCTGTTTTCGTACCAGTTAGAAACAAGCAACGTCACAGCGTAATCAAAGCGTTTATCAGCAGTCATTTCTACCTCAATCGAGCCTAAAATGAATTCTTCTGCTGTTTTTTGGAGCATTGCGAGCAAATCATCATCCAAGTCATGATCCACTCGCAAAAAGTTTTTCAACTCGCTTAATTCCATTCAATCACCGCCTATTCAGCAGTTACGGTAACTTCACACACCGCAGTTTTTCCGTTTGCAGTTGTTGCAGTGATTGTTGCTGTACCAGCTGCAATACCTGTGATTTTGCCTTGAACCGGCGTTACTGTGGCAATTGCCTCATCGCTAGAACTGTATTTAACCGATTTGTCCGTTGCGTCAGCTGGCAAGACAGTCGCTGACAGTGTTTCTGATGCCCCCACCGCAAGCGTAGTCGTTGTTTTGTTTAACGTTACGCCGGATGGGTCTATGCTTTTGGGCCCAGTGTTACGTAAAAGCCTGCAGCAGTGTCGGCTACTTCAACATCGAAACGAACAAAGCCAGCTAATAGTTGACCATATACATCGTTATCTACCCAACGCACTGAAGTTTGTTGACGGTCAAAGTATTTAACAAAAAGTGAAGGGTCGCCCACGAATGCTACTTTGTCGCCTGCTTTTGTTCCAATTACATCATCTGCCATTATGACAACTTCACGCCCTAATAGTTTGTGTCCTGAAGCAACTGTAACGTCTTGCTGTAACAACCAACGTCCTTCATTGTCTTTCATTTTGTCCAACTCGTTAAAGAAGCTTTGAGAAGCAATGAATTTCACGTTGTAAGCTGGGTCAATCGTTACATTTACAATATCTTTCAAACCATCAATATCAGTCACTGCTTTCGCAGGTGCTGTTTGTAATTTTTTAGCGATTTCAGCGTTTGATGTATTCAAAGATTGGCGTTGAATGGATTCAGCAACCAATCCGCCTAGATCGATATCAGAATCGTCTAATGATTCTTGAGAAACTGGAATGTATCCACGGTAAGTTTCAATTTCGTAGTTTACTTTTGTAAATTCAGGGTTAGCTAACGCTGGGTTTTTAGCCAATTCAGCCACAGAGATCATTTTATTTTTGTTAGCTCTCAAAATTGGATATGATCCTGTACCTGTTGTTACTGGCACACGTCCTACGTGTTGACGTAAGTCGACAACTGTTTCGGGTTGTTTTTCTGGTTTAGTGATACGGTCAACTGGAATAACTGCTTCTGCTCCGACTGTTGTCAATCCGTCGCGTTTTTCTCCTTTTGTACGAATGAATTGATTGATTGAGCGTGTGTATGTTTCTTTTTTGTCGTTTAGGATAACTTCCATTGATCTTTTCTCCTCTTTGTCTTTTTTGTCGATCGGATTTGTGTTGCTTGTTGGTTCTGCACTTTCTTGTTTTTCTGGTTGTGCTTGTTGCTCTTTAGGTTTAGCTTCTTGAATTTCAGTTGCTTTTGTTTCTTCGTCCAACTCTTTCAATTCATCAGCTAAATCTTTTTTCAATTGGTCGTCTGTTTCTTTCGATTCTTTTGCTTCTTTGATTTTTGCTAATAAGTCCTTAGCTGTCTCTAAATCGCCTGAATCCAGCGCCTGTTGCGCTTGTTCTTTCAATTTCTCAATATCCAATGTGTTCACTCCTTATTTTTTTGTATAAAAAAAGAACCTCTAGTAATTTAGAAGTTCTAGCTCTATCTGTAGTTTTCGTTTTTCTTTTTCATTGATTACTCGTTTCAATGATCGTTGCGCTAAGACTGCATCCGTTCCTTCGTAAGCCGGAATCGAAACAATCGATATTTCGAATAATTCATCGATCTTATTTAGATTGCGGATATACATCCCATCTTGGTTTTCCCACGTTTGAGAATCATCTTTTACGGCAAAACCGAACGAACATTCGTTGATATCACCACGTTTTATGGATTCGTACAAATCGTTGGCGTAAGAAGTATTTGGCAGTTGACATCTGAAATGAAGTCCTACGTCATCCACTTCCAACTCTAGCGTTTGCGATGACGTTCTTCCTAAAACCATACTTGAATCATGATCGACAAAACAGCGAACATCTGATAAATCGGTCGTATCCAACGCTTGTGGCGAAATTATTTCTTTGAACCCGCCAAGGTCTCTGCTCAACGAATTGAATTTCATTGCGTAGCCCTCAATCGTTCGATTGTCCGTTGACTGGATTTCCGCTAAACTCCGAATTTCCATTTCCACTATTCCCACCCCCCTTCGCTGTGGTTTTCGTGTACAAAACATCTCCATTAGGAATGCTTGGCAATCCGTAATAATCTCTGACCTCATTAATCAGTAGATAACCGTCTCCGCCGTTGCCATCTTCCATTGCTTTATTCATCCTAGAAGCCTTGTCTTGCCCTGTAAGCGTAGAGAAGTCAAGTTCTACATTAATACCTAACTTGATTGCTAACTCGTCTGTAATCATCTGTGAGAGTGCCCTAAGCGTACTAGAAACGTAGGAATCGTTAGCCGAATCGTCTTTGGTATTGACTAACTCCATACCAAAACGTGACAAAGGAATGCCGAACGCTTTAGCAATTTGTTTTGTCGAGTACACGTTGTTTTGAATCATCTTCAAAATATCCGTATTTAGCTCAAACTGTTTGAATTCCTGTGTATCGTCCAAAACAATTACGCTATTAGCGTTTGAAGCACCGCTGTTTACTTCTTCAAAGTCTTGCTTAATTTGCTTTTTAGACTTGTTATTCAGCGTACCTTTATTGAGCTTCAAAACTCCGCCTGCTTGAATCCCCTTCTTGAAGAAGGAGCTTAGCATTTTGTTCCCATTATCGAGCATGGAAAGTTCTGTTTTGAGTGCATCCAATGGACTGATACCGGTTTTTCCGTTTACAGTTATATATTTGAAGTGCAACATCTCGCTAGAATCAACACGGTACGAATTTCCTGCTTTGTTTGTGTATTCATACCGCAACGCACCTGTCTCTAAATCTTCGTAAACGACGACTTGTGACGGTTTAGCAAACTCTAAGCTATTTTCATGAATGATCGCAAAAGCATTCCCTGACAAAAGCATTTGAGCCGTGATAGCAAACATGAAAGAATATGGTGTCATACTTGCGTTTGGGTACTTGTTCAACATGTCTAACTTTCGAATGTCTGCTTGCTTATTATCGGAAAACTTGAACTTGCTGGCGGCAATATCTCCAGCCAATATCTTTACCGCTGTAAACACATCAGACTGTTCTAGTGCCGTTTCTCCGTCAAAGTTGATGGTCGTGTTCCCATCTACAGTTGAAATGAAGTCGAGCATTGTACTCGAACGACTGGACAAGCTACGTTTTTCCGTTTGGAAAAATAAACCCATTTATCCCACCTCCTTTCAGCTATAATTCTGATTCTCGAACCAAAATAAAAACGGTAAGCATTAAACTAATGCCCACCGTCAGGAATCCGATAATCTGATTAAACAAAAAAGCTGCGGCTATGAATGAAACTAGCCCTAAAACATACAAAATAATCACGATTAGTCTTAACTTGTTACCATCCAAAGCCATACTCGCCCCTTTCTATCAATTCATTGATATCTTCTTCATCAAAATCATGGTACATTGCCTGCGTGTAAGCATTAATCAACGCATCTAAAGGATCAATCTTATTTCGATTCATTGCCTTATCAATCATGATTGTATCGTTGTTTTCTTTGGTGATTGCATTTCTTATCGCCCGGTTGAGTAGAGGGTTGTTCGAATGCAATGTCTTACCTTGAATGATATCCGTCCGCAGCTGTTTCGTTGGTGCGTTCAAAGTTATCAGCCCTTGTCGCACTTCGATTAATTCTTTTTCATAGAACTTAGCTAAATCAGTAATCACGTTCCCTGCGTTATACGGATCGTAAAAGATACCTTTTAGCTCAAAGTTATTACTTTCGATGAAATCAGTAAGCCAATTGACTAAATCGTGATAGTCAATCAATCCGTCTGGACTACTACTAATCGTGCAATAGCCTGCTTGCTCATATTGTCGGTATGGTGTTTTGTCTTCTTTTTCTTTTGCTTCAATTCCGCCCCGATTGGCTACAAAGGAATAGCTATCAACAAAAAACTTACTTTCTTCTCTGATTGGAATGACCCACGAAATAGAAGTTAAGTCGTTTACTCGTGATAAATCGACACCGATGTAAATTTCTCGACCAGTTAAGTCCGTTTGTTTGATGTAATCAGGAGCAACGGCAGAAGTCCACTCTTCTTCATTCATGTAGCTTTCTTGGGATGACTGTATCCATATATTAAAATGCTTGGTCAAAACGTTTGAAACGCTACCTTTGGCCTTGCCTTCATTAAGAAGTCTAGTTTTTTCTTGAACTTGCATTTCATGCTGTTCAGCAATTTCCATCAAAGGGCTTGATTTAATCCACATTTTAGTGTTAGCAACTTCTTTTGCATTATCCTGTTCCCAACACAAAGCTAAGTATTCGTCACCTACAACTTCACCTTTTAATAATTTTGTAACATACTGATATTCTATTGAATACATCGGATAATTCAATTTGCTAGAAGCTGTTGAGATAATAATAATAAGTGGTTCTTTCTGTTGACTCATTGACGTTTCAATGACATCCATCATTTCCGCAGTCTTAGACAATGCGTATTCGTCAAATACAGATAGCATTGTATCGAGACCATCTAATGTATCAGCGTCAGATGATAGTGGCTTCATTATCGAATCATCTGTGGTTTTTATTTCGTAGGTTAGCGGGCGCACGAAATTCTTGATTGTTTTGCTTTGACTTCTCAACGCTCTCAAATGTGATTTCACCATATCAAAAACAATTTTTGCTTGTTGACGCGTGTTCGCAGTCGTGTAGATTTGTCTAGCTTGATATGGGTTGCGTTCGTAAATCAGACAATACAAGGCAATCCCAGAAACAATCAAAGACTTACCCTGTTTACGTGCAAGCGATAAGTAAGCCTTTCTGAATCTTCGAGTATTGTCTTTCTTTCTTCGCCAGCCCCATAACATCCCTAGAATGAATTTCTGGAATAGTGCCAACTTATTAGGCTTGCCACTCTTAGGATCTGGAAGCATTGAAATGAATTTTACAATATTTTGAGTGTATTTTGGTTCGTAGTAGTAAGGAAAGTCATCTCGCTTTGACCTCTCGATATCCTTTTTGTGTCTATCAATTGCCATCTGTATCTTCTCACAGACTAAGATATTCCCATTTTCTACTTCATCAATGTATTTTTGAACGTGGTCAATCATCACTATCAACTTCGTTCATCATTTCAGCAAAAGGGTCGTCAGGCTCTTTCTCTAACTCTTGAGGATTAACGATCTTTAACCGAGAGTTGATTGTCAGCCCTAAATCATTAGTGGCTGTTTTTAGTTCTTTCGAGAATGAATTGACAGTATCGATTAAAGGATTTTTACGACCGTCGATCAAAAAGCCTTGTTCGTCTAACTCTTTGCTTGCTTTGTCGTACAGATACGAGTAGTTGCAGTAGCGAATCATTGTTTGTTGGTCTAGTTCTGAAATAGGCAAGTCCTGAATGTAGTGAGAGATTCTATCCCACTCCTTCTGTGCTTCTTTCAAAAGTCCGACCGGATAATTTGAAAAGTCCAGTCTTGGATAGTTGTATAGCTTTTCTTCTTCGGCTTTTTTAGCTTCAATTTCTTCTTTTGTGTAATTCTTTTTGCTTGCGTTAAGCAATTTCTTCGGCCTACCTTTGCTCATTTCATCACTCCTATCTATTTTACAAATTTTCTAAAGGGAATTTTTTTTCGAGAAGGGAGGGCATCGATTTTCTTCGTTCTAGCGACATAGGGCGGCTTATTTTTTATCAAAACTATTTTTTAGTATATTTATATACACTTTAGGTGAAACGCCTTAGAACGCAAATTAGAGCCTTTTAAGGTTATATGCCTTTTTATGCTCTTTGTTGTGGCACGACTGGCAAATACTTTCTAACGTATCGTAGTCTAACCTTTTATCCCAATCTTCTTTTACTTCCGTTTTGTGATGGACTATCGTAGCACTGGTTATTTTCCCATTTCTCAAACACTCCTCACATAGTGGTTGGTCTGCCAGCTTGCTACGTCTTAGCTTCTTCCATTGGCTTGAAGCATAGAAGCGAGCATACCTTATGTTGTCTTTGTTATATCTCACTTCTCTGTTGTATGTCTTATCTGCATTGCCTTTGTGCTTAGCGCAATAACGGTTGGGTAACTCAACGTATTCGCGACAGATAGACACAGCGCATTTGATTTTAGGCATTGTTTACACATCTCTCTTGTGCTCGATGATCTTCTTATCAAGGTTCTTACCATTCAGTGTTGGATAGTATTCTATGTTAATATCGTTAGCACCGCGATCATCATCAGTAAAGCCATCAGTCTTCCAACGATACGAGATGTCTACTAGACCTTTAGGCAACTCGTCTAGCCTCTCACCCTCGTAGTAAACTTCTGGTACTGAGTCAGTATCTCTTAGTTTGATTTCTAGTAGGTTCGCATTACTTCTATCATCTAACTTGATCTGTTGCAGTACTTTTCTTCTTGCCTCTCCTGTCATTGGTACTACCGTCTCATATCCAGTAAACTCGCAAGTAAAGCGTTCAATAGCATAAGCGTTTTGAAGTGGCTTAGCACTAAGAACAGCTGGATTATTGCTATAAAAATGATCTACTAATAACTTCCCTATAGGAATGCCATCTAAAACTCTACCAGTAAACACTAAAGCATCGGGATAATCTTCTTGGATTTTATAAGCTAGATTTGGCGTAGTTACAATGTTATACCCTTCCCTGATATAATCTTTTAATTTCATAGTTTTCCTTCTAAAAACATCTAATAATTACTTGCTAACAACTTGATGCAATCATAGTTATCATTCATTTGATGTACCTCTCTATGTTGTATTGGATATACTCGTCTTTCCAATAGCCATGACCGCAATATATCAGCTTGCATTTATCCACTTCGTTTGGTGTAGCTTCTCTTAGCATTTCGACAATAGAGTACTTCCCTTTGATTTGTACAGAACGCACAACACGCACTGAACAATCATCAATGGTTCGAGGATATTCATTAGTTAGCGATACATACCAGTAGTTTCTCATGGTGTTAGTCCTTTCTTATTGGAGGTCCCGGTTTTTCATCACGCTTCTTCAATATGCTTCGTTCATACTCAAGACATTCTTCGTCTCGATCCCAAGGTTCGTTGCGTTTTTTTATATAAAAGGGTTTCCCAAATTCGCTGTGTTGCGTACTAGACTCTACAACAAATCGCTCGATGTATTTTGATAGTGCAGGTTTAGTAATAATCAGAGTACCGTTAGGCAAAGTGTACATAAATGAATCCTTTTCGCTCACAACTTTCTCGCTTGCATAAAGTACAGATTCACCGTACTGGCTGTCTACTTCAAGGCGGAACTTAGGATAGTATAAATTGTTGACCATATCCTCAAAAGTCATCTTTTGAATATCTTCTAATTCGAATCCTTTTTCTTTCAACTCTTTCACTACATCGTTTTGTAAAAAGTCTAATGAATCCATTCTCGCACCACTCCTCATGCAAAATAAAAAGACCACTCAATGAGTGATCTAATATGTAATGCACAGGCAGGGACGTTTCCGATCCTGTGCTTGAGTCATTTGACGATTCATTTTTACCGAATCCCAAATCTCAATCTAACCTAACCATTTATGTAATAGCAACCTACACACAGACAAGTCTAATACTTCCTGCACCTCACCACTGCCACATCCCTCGGTTGCTAATTGACAGGTGCATCAGTTGAGGTTTCCAGCTCTGATACTCAATTCGACAATAGGACATCTCTGTCAGGTATAGTCCGTTCGAATCGCTTTACATTAACAACTTTCCTGTCAGCAGTTGCTATGCACCAGACATCTTTGTGTTTTTACTAACTGGTAGTTTGGGATTAACACAAACCCAAAGTCACTGGCAATGAATCGAACATTGCATGGTTGCCGAAGCATTGACCTAGCACACATGCTTAGCGTCTACCCTTTCCGCCACAGTGACACTATAAAATTATTCTTGGCTGCTACTATTTTTTATTTTGCCCATTTTTAAATCCAATCATATAGACATTAAGACAGAGCGCAAAAATTGAAATTATTAACGCCATCATTTCTCTTCACCCACCTTTAGTTATCGTGTGAATAATTAAAAAAAACAATAGACAACAACGGATGATAGATAATAAGAACAATTTAGAAGGAGTTGAAATTCACATCCTTATTCTTAATATTTCCGCTGCTGTCTATCGAAGCTTAATTGTGAAACAATAATAAAACGATGTTCCTTTTATTATTATTTTGTCTCAGACCTATCACTAATCTTTCGACACTACCATAATATCACTGGTAAATAGCTAAAAACCGCCATCATTCCGCCAAAAAACCGCCAAATTATTTATAAGCAATTATTCTTCCGTGTTTATATGCTTCTGCAAACTCTATTAGAGCTTCCGACTTCATCCGTTGTATACTTCTTTCTGAATAACCCACTTCACGGCTAATTCTGTAGTTTGAGAAGCTATCTGGCACACAAAAGCTATAGTAGAGTATCTGACGACTAATCAGACTAAGAGCCATCAAAGCCGCTAAAATCGCGTCTCTCTCCGCTTCTATATCCATCATCTGAATGATCGCGTCTTCTGCCTTATTGCCGTGCTTCGGTGCCTTCGGCATATCCGTAATAATCGGCGACTTAATATCTATCAAAGAGCGACCTGCCATCCGCTCCAAACGCCGAAAGTTCTTCAGCACATCTCTCGCATTACATCTCGTCTGTTTGAAATCTACCTCTCGTAACAATTGCATCAAGTCAAACCGCTCCTTTATGTGATATAATAAACTTGTCTGTTTTATTATGTTAGTCGGAGCGATCCGGCTTTTTTTATTTGCTCTTGATTACTTCCATGTCAACTAATCTCGCTACAGCTAAATTCTCTTTGCTTTTCGCTAACCACTTATCACATTCCATCGTGTTTTCAATACGAATGATTGCTGAGTGATTATAGAGATGCTCTACATATCCACGAAATGGATAGATGAATCCTTCTGCTTCGCAGCGAACCATGTCACCGACTTTGAATTTTGGTTTCTTACGTGTTTTAGGGTTCTTTGTCGGCATATCTAGCATTAAACCGCCGATACCATGACTACTAGCGTAGAATCCGTCTTTTAGTTTCATTATGCTTCCTCCTCAATCGTCCAAGCATCTGTAAATTTCTCTAAGCTTATTAGTTCATCTTCATTTAAATATCCGTAACCATATAAGGATTCTAAAAGGTCTTCTTTTGAATATCCTCTAAAATCAAGCCTGAGACCGCTTAGGATGTATACATAGGTTTTATTTCCATAAAACTTGATTGTGTATGCTTTCATTTCCATTCCTCTTGTTCTAATCCCCATTGAGCGAATGCTGCTAGGACTTCAAATTGCTTTTTGTCTGTTAATTCCATCAAAGGATCCCTTAATTCGTCTAAATGCCCCCATGCTGCATTATTCATCATCCAAAATACAACTTGCATTGGCTTTCCTGTTGGCGCAGTTAGTTTCAACCACTCCAACACGATTTTCTGGTTGTCGTTGAGCGCTTGTCCATGAGTGAGAACTTTACCCGATTCCCAATCTCCTGTTTTTCTAGCATATTCATATTGTTCTGCTGTTAAGTAATCGCTCATCTTTCTACCACCTCTTCCACTGTTCCATTCACCAACAATGCTGCAGCATCCGCTGTTGCTTTATCAGTGAAAAGCAATCGATGAGATGGATTGCATTCAAAACTATAATTTACTCCATCTTTTCCCCATAAAGCACATTTAGTAAGATAGTTTCCATCGGCATTCTTTATTGCCCATAACGGCTCTTTCTCGACCTCGTAGCCGTCTTTCATGCGGACAAGGGTTTCGATTGAATTGTTTTCGGGTTGTCGAATCCAATTCAACATCCCTTGCTCAGCAGAACAATAAGAATCTACACACAATTCCCAAATGGCAAATTCTAAATCATCTTTATTATCTTCAAACCACTCCGCCACAAACTTCGGTACCACTGGCTTTTGCGGTTCGTCTAGTTGTTTTAAATCTTCTAGGATTTCTTTATAAAGATCATATTTAAGTTGTTCGCTAATTAAATATCTATTGGGGCAATAAGGTCTTAATCTAGATATTTCTGCAGTATATTTATCAATCAATTCCTGTTTATTCATCACTCTTCCTCCAAAAACTCGCTATTCTCCCAAATATTTCCGATGACTTCATACGTGTATTCTTCAAACAGCTCTGTGTTAAAAATTTGATACTCTAAATCTTCATCAACAGTGGCACACACTAATCCCGAATGTCCTATTGAATTTTTGACAACACAAACTTTATTATCTAAATAATCGAATCCATTTCGCACGCTGACTGATACAATATCCCACTCGAAAATCTCAATGCCATTCTTATCTTTCAGCCCTGTTGATTGCATGAGCTCGTATTTGTCTATCATTCCCCACATGCCACCGCCTAAATTTACAAGCGGAGCAATAAAGCCTGTTTCATCGTCTATTGTCCAATCCACATTTTTATCATTATGCGGATAGTACATTTCATTTTCTTCTTTTGAATATGCTCTAAACTTCGGTATCATTTGCTGTCCTCCATACTCTCAAAAATAGCAATAGCTTTCTCTATGCCTTTTCTTTCTTCGCCAGTAGCATATACATTTAGATAGAGTCTTAAGTGACTAATAGCTTTCCTGATCGATATTCGTTTCATTTGCTGTCCTCCATGTATTCGTCTAATATCTCTTTATATTTTTCTACAAATTTGAAACGATCTTGATGAAGTTTCTTGCTCCAATTTGTTTGCCGATCCAGCTCACGCATCTGATCGAACCCTTTTTGAATTTCGTTGTAATAAAATTCAATGTTTGCTGCTGCTTTCCAATGCCTGCTACTTCGCACTCCTGCTCCTGTTTCAGCCATTTCCAACTTAACTAATTCCGCTCGTTCTTTTGATTTTTTGTCTTTCTGAATCTTCATCATGATTTTCTTGAGGATGATATCACTGTATTGTGTAATGAGATCCATTATTTCTCCTCCACATACCTAAACTGTCGTCCCTTTGAATCAATCCATAAGCTCCTAGCTCTATCCCAAATAATGTTTTTGCTTAATCCAGTAATTTCAGATAACTGTTCAGCAGTACCCGTTACTAGAATTCGATCACCATGCCAGATTGCAATCTTTCTCGGCGTTTTCCGTTTGGTTTTTTCAGTCCACATTGATTTGCCGATCTTTTGAACTTCTGCAACTATTTCTTTGTCTTCTTGCCAATTCTCAGAATGTGTCAGTTCGATGATTCGTTTCATTGCTGCTTTCTTATCCACGTTTACCCCTCCAATCTACGAATTTCCCTTCTTAAATTCTCTATGTGCAAATCGATTGCCTTTCTCGCCGTTTCATTGACCATTACTGCCTTTGTCCGCTCCAGTTCGTCAATTTCACGTTGAAGGCTTCGAATATGCATTTGAATCACTTCTTCTTTTGTCATGATAGTCCACCTCTTTAAAAACGCTCTTCCTTGAACGTATTCCGATATTTTTTGGCTAATATCAACGGCACTTGATATTGATGACAAAACAGCTTTGCCTTGATCTTAAAGTCTTTTGTCTGCATTCCTTTGACATCTACGACTTTGACTAGTTTGCCGTTTTTATAAAATGTGAAGTCGGGAATATACTCGATCTTGCGATACTTCTTTCCGTCTAGTTCAAATTTCGGCATCAGCTCAAATCGTTCCTGAAGTTTTACTTTCCAGCCATTTGCTTCAGCTTGCCATAAGGCTAGATCGTAGTACTCTGCTTCTGCGATAGAATCAAACTTGATACCTCGATGAACAGTTTTCTTATTACGGTATTTATTCATGCGATACTACCTTTCACTGGTTTTATGCGCTTATCTGCTGTTTGTTGGAATTTCAGCGCATAACCTTCTGAATTCTTAAATATCCTAGAAACAATTCTTTCGCCGTAGGCTTCTCTTAGTTCAGGACCAGATAAGTTTGTGGTGATGATCGTTGCCTTGTTCTGTCTGGCTTCTAAGAGCGTGTTTAACGTATTGTTTGTAAACTGCCTACTATTTGATACCCCACTACCTAATTCAGCTCCAATATCGTCAAAAACCACCAAATCAGTTGTTTTAATATCGGCTATAAGCGATCCTTCAATTTCTTTTCTCAGTTCAGCATTGTTATAAGAAAACTTTATTTGCTCTAATAACTCTTGATAGCTTATAAAAAGTATTTTCTTGTCATAATTTGAGCGCTCAAGTATTTCCCAAGCTGTGGCCATTGACAAGTGGCTTTTTCCGCTTCCTGATTTCCCTGATAGAATGAAATGTGAAGGATGATTCAGTAGGACATCATTTACATAGCTTTTAGCTCTTTCTAAAGCAATTTTCGTTTCTTGGTCCACTACGTGATAATTCTCCATTTTGCATTTAAACAAAGTTTTATCTGTTAATACCGAACCATTTTGAAAAAAACTCAACGCTCGTGCTTTTAAACTGTCGTTATATATCCGTTCGGTCTGTATATCCTCTTTCACACGTAACGCTTTATAACCACAACTCATGCATGTTGGTTTACAACGTTCTGAACCATCCTTATTTTTAGCTCGCCAACTATACAAAGGTTCGCTACATTCTGGACATTTTCCGCTTTGCACTAATACTCTTCTTATTAGTTTCTCCATAGCATTTGCTAGGCTTTCCATGTGGTGCATCTCCTTTTTAAATTGGCAAGTCGTCATATTCACTAGGATTGCTGTACTGTAGTTTTTGACTTTGCTTTTTATGATTCTTCTTATCTGCTTTGATTTCGAATTTGAGCTTCTCAAATTTTTCTCTCAATTTCTTAGCACTTCTAATATTTCCAAACCAAAATTCATTTGTAGGTAGCCAATTGATCACATACTCAATCGCTTCTATAGACGCTTTATCTTTTTCTTCCATCAACCTGATTGTGTCTGCCCATTTTTCGATATCTACTTTATTCATTTCTTTTGGAAAATCTTCAGTTAAATTACTTTGCAACTTTTTAGCAAGGCGTAAGTGTTCGTCAGAATACTTACCTTTCTTTTCTTCTTTATCTATATCTTTATCTTCTTCTATATCTTTATCTGTACCGTCACGTGACGTCACGCTAACGTCATTTTCCAATTTGAGACGTTCCTGTCTCTTTCTTTCCCTGTATTTACGGTTTCTTTCAGCATTTTTTAGCCTTACTTTATCCATACCCTCGATATTTTGATGTTTTTCCCAATTACTGATGGCAATTAGTCCATCACTGCTTAGATCAATCATGTTGAAATTTGCCAATGTAGTTAGCGCTAAGCGAACCGTATTTACGTTTTTGCCAAACAATGTAGCAAGCATTTCTTCGGTATAAGGCATGTTCCTCTGGATATATATCAGACCATCGTCGTTAGTCTTTCCTGCTAAAACTAGTAATCGAATCCATATAACGATGATGGCATCCGACTCAGGAACAGCTTGAATTAATCGTATTTTTTCATCGTCAAACATAGTAGTTTTAAGTTTGATCCAACTTATCTCAGCCAAATTTATCCTCCTATTCTTAACTTTTTAATCGTTTCATGACTTAACTTGATTCCTTTGATTTGATATTTATTTTTGAAATTGATCACACCTATTTTGTGTTTCTCTGTGTGATGGATTCTGCAGAGTGCTGCAAATGTGTACTCTGAATGATCAACTTCTTTGCGCTTTCGTCTTCCCAGCGCTTTGTCAAAGTGATCGATGTCAGCTCCTGTTTTGCCACAGATGCAACAAACTCTTTTTGTGATGCATTTGTAGAAGTAATACTCTTGATTCGCTGGTAAAATCTCATAACCTTCTTTGAAAGGAATATGATGTTCAAAGATAAAATCTAGGATGATATTCGCTAAGATATTGGCATCACTCACGGTTGTGCTCGATTCGTCTTTGAGGCTTATTTTGCGCCCTGTGACACCTTCGAAACGGAAGTAGAAGAATTCCTTCCAGAAGTCCGTTGGCATGCCTGTATCGATGAAAATATCGCCTATGAGCGCATAGATGAAGTTTCGTTGCTGTACAGTGAAACGTCTAGGATCAATAAAACGAATTTCAATGACTCGATCGCCATCGTAGCCGTCATACATCGTCTTTAGTCGATCAATGTTCACTTCTTCATTGATCGTTGCACCTATGTCTTTTCCTTTGAACTTTTTCAGAACCGCTGAATATGAATCGATTAATGGTTTAAACACTCATATCACTTCTTATCTAATTCTTTTCTCTTAGCTGCTATTGCTCGCTCCATCAA